>JBCDFD010000122.1:0-10257 GCA_039178645.1 Pseudomonadota bacterium
ATGGATTGCAGTGGATAGTGTACCGGGTCGAACAGTGTTTCGCATTTCATTGCCGGTCGCGCCCAAGAATGCAGAGGTGGAGTAATGGACGGTACAGTTCTAGTTGCAGATGATGACCGTACCATTCGAACGGTTCTCACACAGGCTCTGACGCGGGCGGGGTGCAAAGTTCACGCAACCTCGTCTTTGATGACGTTGTTGCGGTGGGTTGAAGAAGGCAAAGGCGATCTAGTGATCTCTGACGTGATCATGCCCGACGGCAATGGCCTGGATGCCTTACCCAAAATCGCAGAGTATCGGCCAGGTTTACCTGTGATTGTAATCTCGGCGCAAAACACGATCATGACGGCGATCCAAGCCGCCGAAGCGGACGCATTCGACTATCTGCCCAAGCCGTTTGATTTGCCCGATCTGATGAAGCGCGCGGGCAAAGCGTTGGAAGTCAAACGCCGCGCACCAGTTCCCAAGGCTGCGTCAGAACCCAAGTCGGGCGATCTGCCCTTGGTGGGGCGGACGCCGGGCATGCAGGACCTCTACCGCCTTGTGGCGCGGGTGATGAATTCCGAATTGCCGGTTTTGATCACAGGCGAAAGCGGAACGGGCAAGTCGCTCATCGCCCGCGCAATCCATGACTTTTCCGACCGCAGGACCATGCCGTTTGTGGTGGTGTCCGCGGGCGACCTGGCCAACATGGATGGCCCGGCCATGGTGATCGCCAAGGCGCGGGGCGGATCGATTCTGTTTGATGAAGTGGGCGACTTCGACGAAGAGGCCCAGGCCCGCATCGTGCGCATGCTCGACGCGTTTGGTGATCCAGCCCCCCGTGTGCTCGCCTCATCCCAAGGCGATCTGTCCCAGAAAATGGAAGAGGGCCGGTTCCGGCAGGACCTGTTCTATCGGCTCGGCGGTGTGACGATCCAGGTCCCCGCTCTGCGCGAACGGGTGGACGATATCCCGCTTTTGTCCGAACATTTCCTGGGCCGGACCGCGCGCGATGGGTCACCGAACCGACGGTTCACGCCGGAGGCACTGGAATTGATCCGCACCTATTCTTGGCCGGGCAACGTACGGCAGTTGGAAAACACAATCCGTCGCTTGGTGATCACGGCCAACGAAGAAGACATCACTCAGAATGAAGTGGATGCGATCCTCGGCAACCAACCGGCGATGGAGCCAGCTTCGGGTCGACCCGATGGGGAAAAGCTCAGCACCAGCGTGGGCAAACACCTGAAACGGTATTTTGATCTGCACGGCGGGGTCCTGCCGCCCCCCGGTCTCTACCAGCGGATTTTGCGCGAGGTAGAACTGCCGCTCATCGAAATTGCTTTGGATGCCACCGGTGGCAATCAAGCGAAATGTGCCGACCTTTTGGGGATCAACCGCAATACGTTGCGTAAGAAGATCACAGACTTGGATATTCGGGTTACCCGCCGTCGCAAATTGATGTAAAACCGCCACAGCGTTGCGAAATTACCGCAGGTGCGGTGCGCTTATGAGGGTGTCGTGCGGATAGCGGTGACCAAGTTGGGCCAAGCTCTGTTGCCCGGACTGTATGGTCGAATTGGACAAGGGCAGCTCGCAAACTGGGCGACACTGGGCCTTGTGGTGCTGGGACCTGTGTTGGCGGCCTGCACCTTTCTCGTTCTGGGGCCACTTGATCTGAACGCCAGCGCCATTGGCCTGCGATTGGTTTTGCTGGCCGACCTGGTTTACGTGCTGCTGCTCGCCACGCTGGTTTTGCAGCGGATCTTCAAAATGGTGGCGGCGCGGCGCGCCCGTTCGGCGGGGTCCCGCCTGCACCTACGCCTAACCGGGGTGTTCGCTCTGGTCGCACTGATCCCCACAGTTTTGGTGGCCGTCTTCGCGGGGCTCACGATCAATGTGGGGATGGAGGGCTGGTTTTCCGAACGGGTTCGCGCCGTTGTGGGGGCCTCGCTGGAAGCCGCCGAAGCCTATAAACAGGAACATCGTAGCAATCTGGCCACCGATGCTGAGGCCTTGGCGCGCTACCTGAGCGCCCAGCGCGAAACCCAGTTCCTCATTTCCGACGGGGACATCCGCCAAGTGTTGAGCCAAGCTCAAGCGGCGGTGCAGCGGGGGCTGAAAGAGGCCTATGTGATCGACAGCGCCGGACAGATCCGAGCGCGGGGGGAACGGTCTTACCTCTTCGATTACGAGCGTCCGGCCCAAACCGATTTCGCTCAGGCACAGTTTGGTGAAACTGTTATCATCGAAGACTGGGCCAACAACGAATTCCGCGCTTTGGTGAAGATCGACGCCTTTGTCGACCGCTTTGTGTTCGTGTCGCGCACCGTGGATGGTGATATCCTGACGCTTTTGGATGACACTCAGGAAACCGCGCGGTTGTACCAACAGCTAGAGGCCGAACGGGGACGGATGCTGTTTGAGTTTGGCCTGCTTTACTTGGGTTTTGCGCTGATCCTGATTTTGGCTGCGATCTGGCTGGGGCTTTGGTTTGCCGAACGCCTGTCGCGCCCCGTGGGCCGATTGACCAGCGCAGCACAACGGGTTGGGGGCGGCGACCTGGATGTCCGCGTCCGACCAGAACAGGGTGATGACGAAATCGCCATGCTCGGCCACATCTTCAACCAGATGACCCGGCAACTGAAACAACAACGCAAAAGCCTGATCGACGGCAACATGCAGTCCGAAGCGCAGCGGCGTTTGTTCGACAGCGTGTTGGGCAGTGTGACCGCCGGTGTCATGGGGCTCGACGCCCAAGGTCGCGTGGAGTTTATCAACCGGTCGGGCAGGGCGCTGCTCTCGTTGGACGGCTTCTCGGCCGAGGGCCAAAAGCTGCGCGATGTTGTGCCGGAGTTCGCTGAAATCCTAGACACGCTCCGGCGCAACCGTCGCGAGCAAGCTCAGCAAGAGGTGAAACTTCGCCGGGGCGCTCAGCTGGAGAACGTCCTGGTGCGCATGGCCATTCGGCGGGGCGAAGACCGCGAATTGGAAGGTTTCGTGGTGGCCTTTGACGATGTGACCGAACTGGTCACCGCCCAGCGGACCGCCGCTTGGGGTGATGTGGCCCGCCGGATCGCGCACGAGATCAAGAACCCGCTCACGCCCATTCAATTGTCCGCCGAACGGCTCAAGCGCAAATTCGCCCGCGAAGTTAGCGACCCTGAAAAACTGGGGGAACTCACCGACATGATCGTGCGCCAGACCGAAGATCTGCGCCGCATCGTCGATGAGTTTTCAAAGTTTGCTCGGATGCCAGAGCCTGAGGCCAGCCGACAGGACCTTGTGGCGCTCGCGCGGGACGCGGTCACGCTGCAAGCGTCTGGCAACCCGACGGTGCAAGTGACGGCCACCTTGCCGGACGACCCCATTTGGGGCGACGTGGACAAGACATTGGTGGCGCAAATGCTCACCAACGTTTTGAAAAACGCAGTCGAGGCCAGCGAAGGGGAGGTTGGCCCAACCGGCCAGGATGGTGTCGGCCCGGAAGTGCGCCTGAGCCTGAGCATCCGCGACGGTATGGTCTGGATCACCGTGGACGACAACGGACCGGGCTTCCCCATGGACCGCAACAAGCTCTTTGAGCCCTACGTGACCACGCGCGAAAAAGGCACCGGCCTGGGTCTCGCCATCGTCAAAAAGATCGTCGAAGAACACGACGGTCGTTTGCGGCTTGAAGACGCGGAACCATTTGCCTCCGGGGCACCGAGCGGCGCGCGGGTCACAATTGGATTGCCGCTTTGGCAAGATCCACCGAACGCTGCGGCGCGCGAGCCGGTGGACACTTTAGAAGACGTGGAGTGAGATCATGGTGTCGGGAAAAGGTGACATCCTTATCGTGGACGACGAACGGGACATCCGGTCGTTGATCGGGGACATTCTCGACGACGAAGGCTATTCCACACGTCGGGTGGGCACGTCGGATGAATGTTTGTCGGCCCTGGCGGACGGGCTTCCCGCGCTGATGATCCTCGATATCTGGCTCAAAGACAGCGAGATGGACGGGATCGACATCCTCACCAAGGTGAAACGGGAAACACCCGAGGTCCCCGTGGTGATCATTTCCGGCCACGGCAATATCGAGATCGCGGTCGCTGCCATCAAACAAGGGGCCTACGACTTCATCGAGAAACCGTTCAACATCGACCAACTTCTGGTGGTCATCAGGCGGGCTATGGAAACTTCACGCCTGCGCCGTGAAAACAGCGAACTGCGCCGGGCCGAGTCCGCCACGGCTGAGTTGGTTGGCTCCTCTTCGGTGTTTCGCAATTTTCAAAGCCAGATCGACAAAGTCACACGGTCGAACGGTCGGGTGATGCTGATGGGGGCGCCAGGGGCCGGCAAGGAAACCGCGGCGCGGTATATTCATCGGCACTCTGCCCGTTCGGGTGGCAGCTTCGTGGTGCTGAACTGCTCGGCTTTGGAACCTGACCGCCTGGAAGTCACATTGTTTGGGCAGGAGTCCTCCGGCCAACAGGTGGAGCCAGGGCTGTTGGAACAGGCGGACGAGGGCACGCTGTACCTCGACGAGGTGGCGGATTTGACCCCTGACACCCAGGCTCGGCTGTTGCGTGTGTTGGTGGATCAGAAATTCCGCCGTGTGGGCGGTGCTGCTCAGATCAATGTGGACGTGCGGATCATTTCATCCACCGCGCGCAACTTGGAGGCCGAAATCGCGGCGGGTCGGTTCCGCGAAGAGCTTTACCATCGCCTCAACGTGGTGCCGGTGCTGGTGCCATCTCTGGACGAACGGCGCAGCGATATTCCTGAACTGGCCAAGCACTTCATAGCCGAGTTTCATGCTAACGAAGGTCTGCCCGAACGCGATATAACCGAGGACGCCGCCGCGCTGATCCAAACCATGTCGTGGCCCGGCAATGTCCGGCAGCTGCGCAACCTCATCGAACGGGTGCTGATCCTGGGCAAAGAAACTGGTCCCATAGAGCCCTCAGAACTCCCTGGTTTGGAAGCCGGTGGCGATGGTGGCGATGACCGCTTGGTTTTGTCCAACGCAATCGCTCACTTGCCGCTGCGTGATGCGCGGGAGCTTTTCGAACGGGAATACCTGCTCACCCAGATAAACCGTTTTGGCGGCAACATTTCCCGCACTGCGAATTTTGTGGGGATGGAACGGTCCGCCTTGCACCGCAAACTGAAATCCTTGGGTGTTGTGACGTCGACCAAAACCGGCGTCCGCGTGGCGACACTTGCTGAGGACACGGCCGAAAACTGACGCGCAATTGACGCCCGTGCGCACCCATGCCAGACCAAAGGAACCCAGCACGTTTGCTGATGCAGCATCGGTTGGGCGCAGGGACGCGGAGGCGCCATGAAAGTCATTATCTGCGGCGCTGGACAGGTGGGTTGGCAAATTGCGCGCCACCTGGCCGGGGAACGCAACGACGTGACCGTCGTGGACAACAACCCAGACTTGGTACGTCGGGCTACCGACAATTTGGATGTTCAGGGTATATCCGGGTTCGCGTCCTACCCCGACGTTCTGTCCCGCGCAGGCGCGCAAGACGCGGACATGATCATAGCTGCGACCTATTCGGACGAAGTGAATATGGTCACGTGCCAGATTGCCCACTCGGTTTTCGCGGTGCCGCGCAAAATCGCTCGGTTGCGGTCCCAAAGCTACCTGGACGCGATTTATTCCGACCTTTACCGCCGTGACCACTTGCCCATCGACGTGGTGATCAGCCCGGAAAAAGAGGTGGCCGAAGCGGCGCTCGCCAGGCTCGAAGTGCCCACTGCCTTTGACACGGAATACTTCCTGGGCGGTCAAGCGCAGTTGTTGGGCCTGGCACTTACCGAGGACTGCCCGGTTCTCGACACGCCCCTACGGCAACTGACCGACCTGTTTTCCACCCTCCGAGCCATGGTGGTTGGTGTCCGCCGCGAAGGGACGCTGTTTGCACCCGACCCCGGTGACCAGCTTTTCGCCGGTGATGAGATCTACGTTTTCACCCATGTGGACGACTCCGAGCGGACGCTGGAGATTTTCGGCAAAAGCAGCCCACCCCAAGAACGCATCGTCATCGTCGGCGGTGGCAACGTGGGTTTGACTGTGGCCACGGCGTTGGAGGCCCGCACCCGGCGAGTCCGCGTGCGTATGATCGAACGCAACCGCACCTGCGCCGAAAGGGCGGCGGAAGCGTTGGAGCGGACCATTGTGCTCAATGGCGACGGGCTCGATATGGATTTGCTCGCGGAGGCTGGCATCGACCGCACCGACGCGATCCTGACCGTCACGGATGATGACAAAACCAATTTGCTTGCGGCCGTGCGCGCTAAAACGGGTGGCTGCCCGATGTCGATCAGCCTGGTCAACGATCCGTCGCTCTTGCCCCTAATGGGGCCGCTGAACATCGACGCCTATATCAACCCGCGGTCCACCACCGTTTCGTCTATCCTGCGCCATGTGCGTCACGGACGCGTCCGTGGGGTGTACTCCATCGGTGACGCCGAGGCGGAGATCATCGAGGCACAGGTCCTATCCACGTCCCCCATCGCGGGCCGCATGGTGCGGGATGTGGAATTCCCAGAGGGCGTGCTCTTGGGCGCCGTCCAAAAAGACAAGGTGGTCACCATTCCCCGCGGCAGCACGCTCTTGGAAGAAGGCGACGTGATTTCCATCTTTGCCCTCACCGCCGACATCCCCGAGGTGGAGCGCCTGTTGCAGGTGTCCATCGACTTCTTCTGACGGTGCGCCATGGCGTGGGATCGCGTGCCTCTGTTCCTGTACCTTTGCGTCGCCTCGGGCCTGAGCATGCTGCCCATCGCGCTGCTTGCCACCACCGACGGTGATTTTGAGATCGCACGCCCGTTTTTCTACGGTGGAGTTCTGGTGGTAGCGGTCAGCGTGATGATCGCTCTCACCTTGGTCAATCAAGCCCCGAAAATGGTCTCTCGCCAGCATCTGCTCGCGCTTCTGGGGGCGTTCACATTGCTGCCGGTGATACTGGCGGTTCCCATGTGGGAAGCTTTGCCGAACCTGCGGCCCATGGATGCCTATTTGGAAATGGTGTCGGCCATCTCCACCACCGGTTTGACGGTGCAACCGGATCCCGAGCTCTGGCCGCGGGCCATCCACCTGTGGCGTGCCCATGTGGCTTGGATGGGCGGGCTGCTGATTTGGATTACCACTTTGGCAATCCTCGCGCCCTTGCGCATTGGTGGTTACGAAATGATCCTGCCGCCGCGCCAGGACGGCAAGCGTGATGACCGGCTCACATTCGGTCGGACCATATCCCTGCAACTGCGGCTATGGCGGATCGCTTTGGATTTCGTCTGGATTTATGCCGGTCTCACCTTTGCCCTTTGGCTGGGCCTGATGGTGGTCGGGGAAACACCGTTCATCGCCCTGTGCCACGCCATGTCCACCATCGCCACCAGCGGAATTTCCCCAGTGGGCGGTTTGCAGATGGGCGAGGCAGGGACCTGGGGCGAAGTGCTGGTCTTTGGATTTTTCATTTTCGCCATCACCCGCGCGAGCCTCTCGCCGTCGTTTTTCACCTCATGGGGCAAATTCAGCCACGACCCAGAGTTGCGCGTTGCCGTTGCTGTGATTGTGATGGTGACCGCGGTGCTGTTCATCCGGCATTGGTACGCACTGGTTGAAACCGCAGAGCTCATCGGCCTTGAACTGATCCCACGGGCGGTCTGGGGGGCGGTGTTCACCAGCGCTTCGTTCCTCACAACCACTGGCTTTGTGTCAGAAAATTGGGAAATCGCACGGGTCTGGTCGGGACTTTCGACACCCGGAATGGTGCTACTTGGCTTGGCTTTGGTGGGCGGCGGCACCGCCACGACCGCAGGCGGGGTGAAACTCTTGCGGATTTATGTGCTCTATAAACACGGCCAGCGCGAGGTGTCCCGGCTCGTCCATCCGTCTGCCGTTGGCGGCATTGGCAGCAAAAACAGACCTGTGCGCCAAGAGGCCGCTTTCATGGCCTGGTTGTTTTTCATGCTCTTTGCACTGTCCATCGCCTTGACCATGATGGCGCTTGGATTTGCTGGCGTTGACTTTGAGCCCGCCACTGTGCTCACTTTGGCAGCAATCTCAAACACAGGTCCCCTGGTGGAAGTTGCGGCGGCGGAACCCATGGACATCGTAGGTTTGTCCGATCCTGTAAAACTGATCCTCTGTTGCGCTATGACATTGGGAAGGTTGGAAACTTTGGCTATTATCGCATTGCTCAACCCTGACTTCTGGCGGGCCTGACACGTTCCCGCCAAAGGCGAATTCCACCAGTGAGAATGTATATTTTTTGCCGCAACTCAAAGTTATTTGCCCGATAATATGGCGCAACGCCTGGAACTCTGTTGCGTGTCGGGACATAGTCTCACCGTGAACGGGGTATCCAATAGAAAAGAATAATCAACATGCCGTCTGACAAACAAAATCTCCAAGACGCGTTTCTCAATCACGTCCGGAAAACCAAGGTTCCGGTGACAATCTTCTTGATCAACGGGGTGAAACTGCAGGGCGTAATCACGTGGTTTGACAATTTCTGTGTGCTTTTGCGCCGCGATGGTCAATCGCAGTTGGTTTATAAGCACGCGATTTCGACGATCATGCCGGGACAACCCATCAATCTGTATGAGGGTGAGGAATAGCCACGCCCATCGAAACAGCGGCGAAGGTCACCCGCACCTTTGTTGTTCACCCAAATCTAACCTCTGGAAATGCCGCGCGAGACCCCGTTTCGGCGCTAAAGGAAGCTGTGTCTTTGGCCGGCGCTTTGCCCGGTGTCGAGGTTGTCGGCGATCTGGTTGTGCCGTTGTCCAAACCCCGGCCTGGGACGCTGTTTGGGCCGGGCAAGTGTGATGAACTGGGGGATGTCTTTGAGCAGTCCGAGGTGGACTTGGTTCTCGTCGATGGTCCCCTGTCCCCAGTGCAACAGCGCAACTTGGAAAAAGCCTGGTCAGTAAAAATTCTCGACCGCACAGCGCTCATTCTAGAGATTTTTTCCGACCGTGCCCGCACCCGTGAAGGGGTGCTACAGGTCGAAATGGCTGCGCTCAGCTACCAACGCACCCGACTGGTGCGGGCCTGGACCCACTTGGAACGGCAGCGTGGCGGGCTGGGTTTCGTGGGCGGTCCAGGGGAAACTCAGATCGAGGCCGACCGGCGCGCCATCGATGACCAGATTGCAAAGATCAAACGCCAATTGGCGAAGGTGGTGAAAACCCGGTCACTCCACCGCGCCGCCCGGGCCGAGGTGCCTTATCCGGTGGTGGCGCTTGTGGGTTACACCAATGCGGGCAAGTCGACGCTGTTCAACCGTGTCACCGGCGCAGAGGTGATGGCCAAGGACATGCTATTCGCCACGCTGGACCCGACCATGCGGGCGCTGACTTTGCCGGGCAATGTGGATGTGATCCTATCTGACACGGTGGGGTTCATCAGTGATCTGCCCACCGAGTTGGTGGCTGCGTTCCGGGCCACGTTGGAAGAGGTGCTCAGCGCCGATGTGATCTTGCACGTGCGAGATATCTCACATCCTGAGACCGAGCATCAGGCGCAGAACGTGACTGACATTCTGGGTAGTCTCGGCGTCACGCCGCAAACGCCTCAAGTCGAAGTATGGAATAAAATCGATCAACTTTTGGGAATGGATCGCGAATCGACACTGGCGCGGGCGGATCGCAACGAACCTGTCTTCCCAGTGTCAGCGCTGACCGGCGAAGGGGTCGACGTTTTGCTTCAGGACGTTGGCCAGAGGCTCAGTGTTCAGACCCACGAGATGGAGCTTCATTTACCGTTCGATGCGGGACGGGCGCGGGCCTGGCTATACGATCAAGGTGTCGTTCAGACGGAAGTTCAGGACGAAACCGGCTATGGTCTCAAGGTTCGGTGGTCCGACCGACAAGCCAAGCAATTCGAGGCGCTCTGAGGCAAGCCGGGTCTCACTCGGCCGCGAATTGCTGTGGCGGGCTCAGAAGCCCCGCGGGTTTTGGCAGACACAATGGACCGGCCCCGGTGAGCGCAGCGGTGGTTGCGATTTGCAACCGATACCGCAGGTCCTCAGATTTTGTGGAACGTTTCCCGTGAATGTGTTCGTGGCGCAGTTGGGTTTGCCATTTGGACCAGAGTTTGGGGCCACCACCATAAAATAAACGCCATTGGGCGTCGCCGGGGCAGGGGGTATCGCCCAGTCCCAGGCGCGCCAATTCGGCCATGAGTGGCACCATATCAATGGCATACTCGGTTAGGGCATAGGGCTTTCGGAAATGTGTTTCCGGCTCTGCACAGGGGGTCAGAAGACC
>JBCDFD010000123.1:0-10074 GCA_039178645.1 Pseudomonadota bacterium
CGCCGTCCAGCGTGTCCCGGACACCAAGTCCAATCAGAAGGTCACGGCCCTGAAACCCCAGCAGCGTGTTGCCGTTCCCGTCGCCTTCCAGAGTGTCCCGCCCGTTCGTCCCCACAGCACCTGCGAGAGATGCGAACAAACGGTAATCCCCCAGGTTTTCGGCAAACGATCCCGCCGCCACGAAAACAAAACCGTCTTCGGTGGCTGTGTAATTGAGTTGAGAATTGAATCCGGGTCCTGAATCGTCGTCTTGATCGATGGGGTTCCCGTTGGCGTCGTACAAGAAGAGAAATGGATCACGGAGCGGGCTTACACCGTCCCTATCCCGTTTGAGTTCGAATAGGTATTGTTGGTTTTGGATGACTTCGAACCGATACCAGTCCTGGTCATCAAACTGGTCGATCGTCCCTGTGACCTTTGCCAATGTCGTTAGGTAGGCCGTGGACCCAACATCTCCGGGAATGTCGCTGCCCGGTAGAGGCGTCTCCGATGCCTCTAGGCTGTGGGACCCGGTGGTGTCCGCTTCGCCACTTGCGCCCACATACCAGGTTGCTGTCTCAGTGGCTGTGAAAACCAGGCGGGCGTCATTGCCGGTCCCGCTGTCTCGGTCGCCGGCAACCCGGTTCCCGCTGCCATCGTAAAGCGTCAGTTCCGGGTTGCCCAGCGGGTCGAAGTCCCCAGCCACAGCCATGAGGTCCACCACGTACTCATGCCCAATCACAACATCGATGGCGTACCAATCTGCATCCCCCGCCGTTTCAATTGCATCTAGCTGATTTGAGTTGAACGATATCGACAAGGGCGTGCTGATGTCGGCGGGAGTGTCCAGAAAGACAAGCGAAATGGAAGCCGTGAAAAAGGTGCTGTGCGCATAGACCGACATTGCAAAGTCCTTGGATGACGTGTGCGGACCATGGCACAGGACCGGTTTTCCAACAACGGCAATTGGACCAAGCCGATTTATCCCAAAAATTTATCTTTTTGGAGAAAACACCCTCTGCGCCACCATGAAGCTTTGACAACCGCGCGTTCCTGGAAAACCCTGCATTCCAGGGAGAGCGTTATCGTTAACGGAGGAACAAACAATGACGCAAGTTGATACCAACCCAGCAGGCTTGCCGCTCGGTGCGCCCGAACTGCGGACGGTCACGCAAGCTGACATTAAGACCGCGCTCGAAAAAGGCTGGGCCGATTTCAAAGCTGCGCCACAATTCGGTCTGTTTTTCGGGGCGTTTTACACCATCGGCGGGCTGGTCATGTATTGGATCACACAGTCCACTGGCCAGAGTTACTGGCTCATTCTGGCGGCCCTTGGGTTCCCGTTGATCGGGCCTTTCGCCGCCGTGGGTCTCTACGAGGTCAGCCGCCGCTTAGAAACGGGCGAGGCGTTGGATTGGGGCGGGGTGTTGGGCGTCATGCGCCGCGAAAGCGGGCGTCAAATCCCATCCTTGGCGGTGCTGGTCATGGGCGTGTTCCTGGTCTGGGTGTTCTTGGCGCATATGATGTTTGCATTGTTCATGGGCAAGATGACCATGGTCAACGTGTTCTCTTCGTTTGAGATTTTCGCAACCACCAACGGCATCACCTTTCTGATCGTGGGATCGGCGGTGGGCGCAGGCCTTGCCATGCTACTGTTCTCGCTCACAGTGTTCGGAATGCCGATGCTGCTTGACCGTGAGGTCGATTACATCACTGCGATCACCACGTCGTTCGAAGAGGTGATGCGGAACCAAGCGACCATGCTCACTTGGGGTGCGGTTGTGGCCGGTGCGTTGATCGCGGCAATGTTGCCGTTTTTCTTGGGGCTGTTGGTCGTAATGCCTGTGCTTGGCCATGCCACGTGGCATCTGTACCGCACGGCGCTGAGCTAACGGCGACGTTAGGACGGGCGGTCCTTGGGTGGGGCCGTCCATTTCAGACCCCACGCGGCAATGATGGCCGAGACCGCGGCGAGGCACGCAGTCACCCAGGCCACAGCCGCTAGACCCGCGCCACTGGCAAGGGCATGCAAGTCGGCTGGTTCAACGGGGCGTATGCCGAAACCATCGACGCCACCCGCTTGACCGTAGGCGCTGGCCGCGACACCCCCCATGGCAGCCACGGCCACCAGTCCCGCAAGTCGCGCCATGGCGTTATTCACGCCTGATGCGATCCCGCCTGTGTCAGCGGCGGCGCTCGACATGACCGCGGTGGACAGTGGAGCCACCACCAGCCCCATCCCAATGCCTGCCAAGGTCAAAGCCGGTAGAGTGGCAAGCAAGAAGGCTTGCAGCGGTGCGGTCAGCGCGATCAACCCGTATGCCACGGCCACCAGCGCACAGCCCAAAATGATCGGTCGGCCTGGTCCAACACGATCTGCCCATGCGCCGACGGGGCGGGACATCACGGTGATGGCGATGGTCAAAGGCAAAAACGACAGCGACACCATCAACTCTGAAAGCCCCCATCCGCCCACAGTGGCCATGGGCAGGAAAAACAGCATGGCGGACAGAGCGAAGTAGAGGGTGAAGGTGAGCGCGTTGGCGGCTGCGAATTGAGGGGACCGAAACAGGCTCAAGGGCAGCATGGGATTGCGTGATCGCGTCTCGATCCAGAGAAACAGCGCCAGCAATGCGCCGCCTGCAACCGCAGCGGCCCCAGCACCCGTAGGTGCGTCTCCGCCGTGTTCGGCCCCGGTCAGTGCCCATGCGATGAGTGCGAAGCCCGCGGACGCGGTGACGGCCCCGGGCCAATCCAGTGTGAGCGCCGCCTTGGGCGTTTCCGCAGAGCTAAACCGCCAGAGCAGCCAGAGCGCCACAGCACCCAAAGGCAGGTTCACTGCGAAAATGATCCGCCAAGCCCCGTCGCCGCCGACGCTGAGGAGAATACCGCCTAAGATCGGACCCAATGCCGTTGTGATCGCTGAGGCTGCTGCCCATGTGCCAATCGCGCGTCCCCGTTCTTCGGGCGGGTAGGCCGCGGTGATCAGAGCCAGTGAACCTGGGACAACCAGAGCCGCGGCAATCCCCTGGAACACCCGCGCACCAATCAGAGTTTCGGTGGTCGGCGCAATCGCACACAGCAGCGACGTGACCATGAACCCAACCAGGCCCAAGCCAAAGACGCGCACCAAGCCGAACCGGTCGGCCATGGCACCGCCCACAAGCGTGAGCGCGGCGAGGCTCAGCATATAACCGTTGGCAATCCACTGGGCACCGACCAGTCCAGCCCCCAGGTCCGCGCGCATGGCAGGCATGGCAATGGCGACGATGGAGCCGTCGATATATCCAAGGGCAGAGGCAAGGATGGCGGCCACCAAGAGGTAACCGCGGGCGCGGGCGGCGCAGATGGGTGCGGAGGGTGAGGGCGTTGAGATGCCCTCGGTCGTCATAACTTAGCTACCGGTGGCCGGTGTTTTGGGCGGTGTTTTGGGTGCCGTCTTCGGGGTCGGAGGCGCGCCGCTGGGCACTTCGTTCCCAAGCGGGTTTTCGTGGCGCTGCACGGACCCTTCGAAATGGGCACCTGCCTCAATGGCAATGGTCTTGTGGATAATGTCACCCTGGACGTTTGCGGTTGAGGTGAGCCGCACCTTCAATCCGCGCACCCGTCCCACAACACGACCGTTGACCACAACATCATCGGCCACAATCTCGCCCGACACGATGGCCCCTTCGCCCACAGTCAAAAGCTGAGCGCGGATGTCGCCTTCCACCTTGCCCTGCACCGTAATGTCACCGGCGGTTTGAACATTGCCTGTGACGGTCAGGTCCGACGACAATACGGATGCCGGTGCCTTGGGGGGCGGTGCCGCGGGCGTGCTGTCCCGCAAGGAACTGGGCGTGGATTTCAAATCCGCCGACTTGTCGAGATCGGTGGCGGACACCTTGGGACCAGGTTCGTTTAACTTTGACTTAGAAAACATCGCGCGCTGCCGTGATATACGTCATGGGATTGGTCGCCTTGCCACCCAAGCGCACTTCGTAGTGCAAATGCGTCCCGGTGGACCGACCGGAGTTGCCCATAGCACCGATCCGATCCCCGCGCGAGACCCTCTGCCCAACTTTGACCTGAATTCGAGACAAATGCGCATAGCGGGTTTCGATGCCAAACTCGTGCTGAATTTTTATCATTCGGCCGTAGCCCGATTGCCAACCTGCGAAGGTTACCACCCCATTGGCTGTGGCCATGATGGGCGTGCCATAGGCTCCGGCCCAGTCTACACCCGCATGGAGCCGCGTGCCCCCACGGATTGGATCGCGTCGATAGCCAAAGCCCGAAGTGCGCCGCACATGGGACGCCACAGGCAATGCCATGGGTAGGCTTTCGATCCCCATGCGGTAGAGGTTCAACTCTTGCATGTGAGTGATGATGTTGTTGGCGCGCGCCGTGTCAGGATCGGCAGAGCCTTTGGTGGAAATCGCAATCGGTTCCAGCGGTCCCCCCTGGCCTCCGCCGCGGTTTCGCATGGTTTCCAAAAGACGGTCGCTGTCCATGCCGATACGCGCAAATAGCTCATCCAAGGGAGCCATTGATACAGCGACAGCTTCTTCCAGCCGCCCAAAAATCCGGTCGTTGCGTTCCTGGTCCAAACGGATCGAGAAATTCAGATCGGCAATCTCTGTTTCCCGTTCCGTGAGTGCCGTTTCCAGTTCCGCGCGTTCCTGTGTCAGAGCATCCAGCGTATCGGTCAGAACCGCCAAGGTAGCCCGGTCCAGGTCCTCGCCCTGAGCGCTCTTCGGTGCGCCATCCAGCGTGTCCAACGCAGCCACCTGCGCCAACGCCGCGTCTCGTTCCGAAGACACCCGGTTCAACTGGTCGGCCAGTGTCTTGGCCTCGGCGGTTTTCTCTGCTGCGGTGATCTCGGCAGTGAAAATCCGACCCTGGAGGTCTTCCAATTGGTCCAAGAGCGATGCGAATTGGTTCTGCGCTTCCAAAGCTTCCATGTGACGCCGGTCGCGTTCAGCGGCCAGTGCACGCACGCGGGTTTCATAGACCGCGCGGTCCTCGGCAGCCTGTTCCCGCGTAGCGTTGCCGTCAATGAATTGAACGATGACCAGCGCCGTGGCAGCCACGGTCCAACCCACCAGGGCAAAACCGCCGAGCCAAGCCAAAACTTGGTCACGTGCCGACAGCCGGACGAAACGTGTACCTTCCGCGGATTTCATAAAGACCCGCTTTTCGGACAACAGACCTGCGCGACCGCTGTGGCCAGAGCCAGTCGGCAACTTCTTCATACTACCCATCCCCAATTTCGCCCGGAATTTCTTACTTGATTGGGCAAAAATTCTCACAGGTTGTTTAGGGTTTGATCGCATTTGCCGCAAGTATTTTGGCGAATCACGATGCAACCGCTGTCTTATGTCGCTGCATTATGGGCGAGGACGTGCTGGTTTTGCCTGTTCTTCAGCCAATGGCCAATAAAAGTCGGGCGGCAGCCCAGCTTCCGCGCGCTTCTCTTCGTTGAATGGCGGCTTCAGGGCCCCGTGGAAATGGCGAGTCACCAACGCATGGAAGGTGTCCTTGGGATCCAGGTCGTGTCGACCGCACAGAAAATGAAACCACTTTGAGCCATAGGCGACATGCCCCACCTCTTCAGCGTAGATCACCTCCAAGGCGTCCACCGCTTTGTCGGCCTTGGCTTTGCGAAAGATGGTGATCATACCGGGTGTCACGTCGAGCCTGCGGGCTTCCAGCACCATGGGCACCACGGCGAGGCGCCCCATGAAATCGTCCACCGTGTCCTCTGCGGCGCGCCACATGCCGGCATGGGCGGGCAGGTCGCCATAGAAGCTGCCCATGTCTTCCAGGCAGGCGTTCAAGAGGCCCCAGTGTTTGGATTCCTCGTCGGCGGCTTTGACCCAGTCGTCGTAGAATCCCATGGGCATGGGCACGTTGGCAAACCGCGGATGATATCCCAATGCAGGTCGACGGCATTGAGCTCGATATGGGCAATGGCGTGGAGCAAAGCTTTGCGGCCCTCAGGGCTACCCGGTTTGCGCTTGGGCACATCGCGCGGGTCAAGCAATTGAGGTTTTTCGGGCCGAGCGGGTCGCAGCGGCGCCGTTGCCTGTCCGACCGGCATTGGCTTTCCCGCCTCTCTGGCCGCGAACCATTGCGCTGCGTATTCACGGGATTTGCGGGTCTTTTCCCGCGGGTCGGCGGTGGTCAGAACGTCCACTGCGCATTCGCAAAGGCTCACTGGTGCTGTCATGGGGCGAGCGATAACGCACTGGTCCGTTCAGCACCAGTGGCTGGTCACTCAGCGGCCTCTTTGGCAGACCCAAGCGCCTTGGCGGTTTCCAACACAGCTTCGGCATGGCCCGGCACTTTCACCTTGCGCCACACGTTGGCCAGCGTACCGGAGCCGTCAACGAGGAAGGTCGCCCGTTCGATGCCCATGTAGGTCTTGCCGTACATTTTCTTTTCGACCCAGACGCCGAACTTTTCGCACACATCGCTGTCTTCGTCCGACAGCAGCGGCACCGTCAGCTCATGTTTGGTGCGAAACTTCTCGTGTTTTTTGATCGGGTCTTTGCTCACTCCGAAAACCTTGACGCCAAGTGCTTCGAATTCGCCCATCAAACCACTGAAAGCGATGGCTTCCTTGGTGCAGCCAGACGTGTCATCTTTGGGGTAGAAATACAGAACCACCGGCGCAGGACGCAGAGCCGACAGGGTTACGTCGTCTCCGCCATCTTGTGGAAGTGTGAAATCAGGTGCGGTTTCGCCAACATCGGCCATATCGTATCCTCGCTCGTGTACCGTATGGCTAACGTTAGCAGAGACAGGAGAAAATCAACCGCATGCACCCCCGTTTGCACCTGCATCGGCAATCTGAACCGCGCCGTCGGCGAGGTTGGGTGCTGTGCCGCTGTGTTGTGCAAACTTGTTGTGCGGTTGCGTTCACTTTGGCTGTGCTGGTTGGGATCGTCGTGGTCATCGCCATGGAACGGCCGGTTGTGCTTGGTCCATGGGCCACGGACCCGATGTTGGCGCGGGTCCAGGAGAGGTTGGCCGCCCAAGGGGTCACAGCGCGGATGGGGTCTGCCGAATTGGTGGTGCGCGATGGGCTGGTGCCCGCGCTTTACGCCGAAGACATCACGCTCCACCGTTTGAATGACCCGGCGCCTCTGGTGCACCTGTCGCGGACCGCCATTCAGTTCCATCGTCAAAGCCTGTTGGTGGGACAGCTTCGGGCAAAGTCCGTGCAATTGGATGGTTTCCAGGTGGACGTGACCCTGTCTGACGCCGGTCTTGGGCTGGAGGTCGAACAGGCCGATCTGCTGGACCAAGTCCGCGATGTGGGCGGGTTTGTGGTGCAGGTCAGGGACCTGTTGGATTTGCCCGGATTGGCGAAGCTGGAGGAGCTGGGCCTAACCAGTTTGGGGGTCACGCTTCAGGATCGCCGCCGATCTTGGCTTTGGCGCAGCCGGGATGGAGACATCCATTTGACCCGCCGCAACGGTGAAATGCGCATGCGTGCGAGGTTGGCTCAGCTTGGTGAGACCGCAGCGCCAGGCAGCGTCACCTTGGAGGTTCGATCCGAAGACACCACCGGTGCGGGCGATCTGCGGGTGGCCATGCGAGGTCTCACGCCCCAGCAACTGGTTCCCGCCGGTGCGGCCCCCGAAAAGATCGCTTGGTTGGCCAATGCCGACGTGCCGCTGTCGGTCGAGTTGGCCGCCGACTTGCTGCCCAATGGTGACATGGGCCCGCTCCACGGTCGAATGTCCACAGGCTCCGGTCGTATTGGGTTGCCCAGCGGCGAGCCTGTGGCCGTGGAAAGTGCCGTCGCCGCGCTCAGCGTGGCGCACGGGTTTGACCAAGTCCGCATTCGCGATCTGGAAGTTGCCACTGATCTTGTGTCCGCTGGCGGATCAGCGTTGGTTCTGCTCGCGGGCAAGGGGGAGGGTCCATATGTGGCTCAGCTTTCCCTCCATGATGTGTCCCTGCGTGCGCCGGAGTTCTTTGAGAAAGAGGTTGAGGCTCAGTTCCTAGAAGCGTCATTTTCCTTCGACCCAGCCACGCGGCGGATAGAAATCGGGGCCACCGATCTGATGGTGGATGATCTGCATCTCCACGCCTCGGGACACATCCAACCGCCGTTCGACACCGCGCAAGCTGCGCTTTCTAAAGGACGCAAAAGCAAGCAGCCTAGCGATAGGCCGAAGCGTCCACTTCCGGTGGGGTGGAGTGGTGCCATTGATCTGCATATCCCAACGGCGGATGTCCCAGACGCTGTCCGGGTCTGGCCGAAACCCCTGGCACCCGGCACGCGGCGATGGGTGTCAAACAATGTGTTGGAAGGCTCCGCGCATGATTTTAGGATGGCGCTGCGGGTGCCTCGGCAAGGGCGCGCGGACAATGGTATGAGCTTCACACTGCGTGATGTGAAAGCCAACGTTGCCCCCACATTGCCGCCCATGACAGCCGCCCATGCGGTCCTGTCGGTCTATGACCACCAAGTGCATGTGATGTCCGACCATGCGCTCCTGCCGGTTCCCGGGCAGCCTGATATCGACATCCGGCAAATTCATGTGACCAAGGGGGATACAACGGATAAGTCTGCGCCTCTTTTGCTCAGTGGCGTTGCCACAGGCTCAGTCACCACTGCGCTGACATTCCTGCAAAACTCGATGTTTCAGCCCAAAGACAGAGATCCCCCGCCGCCACCATTTCTGCCTGAAGAGGTTGCAGGTGCGGCCAGCCTCCGCTTGGCCATGACATTGCCCATGGGTCCAGACCGAAAGGGCGAACCCGTCCTGGTCGACGGCGTTGGCGAGATAACGGACGTTGCATCGGACGCTTTGGTGCGGGGCCGCACTGTCACCGCAGACAGCATCGCCTTGGCCCTGACCCACGACGGCGTCAGCCTGAGTGGCCCCGTGGCGCTCGACGGTATGGGCATGGATATGTCCTGGCAACGCGCCTTGGGGTCCGGCGCCAGCCCCGACAGCACCCTTGCCGTCAGCGGCCCGCTCACTCAGCCGCTCGTCGCCAGCTTTGGGGTGCCATTTACCCCGGCACAAATGCAGAGCCCAGGTGTGTTCGAGGCGAACTTCGACCTCAGCCCTGGCGTGCCGCCGCGCATTGACCTCGCCGGTGACCTGACCGATGCGCGCATACAGGTTGCAAGTTTGGGTTGGTCAAAACCCATCGGTCAGCCCGCTTCGTTGCGTTTGACCGGCAAATTGGGGCCCACCCCGGTTTTCGACACGCTCAGGATAGAGAACCGAGGGCTGTCCACCGACGGCAGTCTGACTTTGGCCAACGGAGGTCTCGACGTCCTCAGGTTTGACCGATTGCGTCTGGGGCAATGGTTCGATGGCGCGCTTGCTGTGAGACCAGCGGAAACCAACCGCGTGGCATTGGAGGTTACGGGTGGGCGTCTGTCGTTGCCCAACAGGCCGAGACCGGACACCAGCGACCAGCCCAGCCCCATTGGGTTAACCGAGCTGCGTCTCGACCGGATCACGGTCTCGGACACCATCGCCCTCACCGATGTGCGGGGTGCGTGGGACTTGGCAGACGCTCCGGCAGGCAGCATCACAGGTCGCTTGAATGGAGGCACACCCGTGAGTGTCGTCCTTGAACCCATCGGCTCCAAAACCTCGCGCATTCGGATCACCGGTTCGAACGCCGGTGCGGCCGCCCGCGATGCCAACATCTATGCCAAAGCCGAAGGCGGTGACTTGGATCTGCGCCTCACGCCCACCGGCCCGGCTGGACACTATCGCGGCAATCTGAACATTGACGACATCACCGTCCGTGACGCGCCCGCGGCCGCGAATGTGCTGTCCGCCATTTCGCTGGTGGGCATTGCGGAGCAGGCAGGGTCAGGTGGGTTGGTTTTCGGTTCCGTGAACGCAGACTTCAAGCTGACGCCCGAGGCGATAATGATTAGTAAAAGCTCCGCAAGCGGTCCCAGTTTGGGGCTGTCCATGCGCGGTGAGATGAACCTGCAAAAAAAATCCATGGATCTGTCAGGCGTGGTCTCGCCTTTTTACTTCCTCAACCGTATTGCCAGCCCATTTACAAACCGAGGCGAGGGTGTGGTGGGGATCACGTTCAATCTCAAAGGCCCCTTTGACGGGC
>JBCDFD010000124.1:0-9943 GCA_039178645.1 Pseudomonadota bacterium
GCTGAAAGCGCTGATCCGAAAGGTTGCCGCGAGAACTTACGACGATCTTTGGCGAGCTGTCGGGAATGTCTGCAGCCTCTTCACGCCTGACGAATGCTACAACTTCTTCAACGCAGCAGAATATGAAACCATTTGAAGTGAACACGCTCTAGGGCCACAACCTGGGAAAGAAGTCCCCCTCCAGACGGTCGCCCTCTTTGTAGCCCGCGGCTTCGAAAAGGGCGCGCTCACCCTTAGCCCAATCACCTCGGTATCGAATGACGCCATCCGGTGCCGTCATGCGCAAGGTGAACCGCCGGACCGTTTCTGTGGGCGTCACGTTTGACAGCCCGCCATGGAGCGTTCGCATATCAAAGAAAATGCAATCGCCCAGATCAAGGTCCCACTGCAAAAGGTCGTAGTCGTCAGGTTTCGCATTCACGTCCGGCGGAGGGTGGTAGATTTTTCCGGCCACCTCCTGTGGCTCAAAACTTGGGTGGCCATCCTTAAATCGGACGCGCATGAACAGTTTATCCCACTGATGCGAGCCCTTCACGAAAGCGATCCCGTTGTCCTTGGTCACCGGCTCCAACGGGAGCCAAAGCACGCACATTGTGCCCTCAAAATCAAAATAGGCCAGGTCCTGATGGAAGGGTGGTCGCGAAGTTGATCCAGCTTCGCGCAAGAACCAATTGTCCATCACCAGATTGATGGACGGTGCTCCCAACAATTCCGCCGCCAACTGAGCGCATGGCGATTTGCGCACAAACTCTTCAAATTGTGGGATTTTGCTCCAAGCCCAGAAGTCTTCCAGGTACGCTGGCGCAGCCGGGTCTTTGGTGTGACGCGCAAAGTTAGCGGTGGGTTTGGCCAGGTCGGCATCAATGCCCGCCCGAAGTTTCGTAATCCAGTCATCGGAAAACACGCCGCGCAACGCCACAGCGCCATCCGCCCGGAAAGCGTCGAGGTCTTGCTGTTTGATCATCTGTTCCATAGTCCAAGCTCAGGAGTCTTTGCTGTTCCCGCAACACTGTTGCCCAGGCGCGCGCTTCCGCCAAGCAGGATTTTCCAACAAGGTAGCGCACACGAAAGAACCATCTTCAGCTTTGGAACCATGGATAGAAATGGAAGTGTGCACCGAATGCTGCCCAATTGCTCTCACGCCAGAGTGAGGGCTCCAGGATCCTGCACTTAATTGGATATCAACAACCCCTCGGTGTCTCAGGACAAAAGCGGACAATGTCTCTGCATTGCCAGTTTGCTTAGGGTTATAATCTGGACCGGTGAGCTTGCGGTCGAAACTGAAAGGGCAGTGGCACGGCATGCTGTGCTCGGATTGCCGCTCGATTTCCTAAACAAAAGGAATGCCTTCAGTGGGTGATGTCACCACTGCAAGCTAAAGAACGTAGTTTCAGATCTACGCCAAGTGCGGGAGTGGGTCCTAAACTCGGCTGGCCCGCCAGTCATCAAGCGCGGGATTGTCTGACGGTTCCACGGCGGCCAGTGCTGTTGCGCTGTCGGTGCCTGGGTCTGCGGCTCCGGGACTGTCAGAGCGCATCTCACGGATATCCTGCATATTCTCAAGAACCTTAGGCGCCAAAGCGACCGTGGCGGCCAGTTCCTTTTGGAAGTTGATCTCTTTGATCTGCGCCCTTCCCCCAAAATAGAACGCGACAATCGTGCCAATGATCGCCCACATGCCCGTGGGAATGAGCGCCCAGGAGGCGAACACCTCGGCCATATGCACCGGGTCCAAAGGAGTGTAGACCAAGAGCCCAAAGCAGGCGAAGACCATGAGCGGTCGCGGCAGGCGGTTCATACCGTCCACAAGGCTGCTAAACCACCCTTTCGACCCGGACCCCGAAAACTCACTTGCCATTTGTTGGAGCGTTGCAGCGTCCAAGTCGCCGGCCCGCTGGGCCCCGGCTTCGGCGTTTTCGCGGAACACTTCCACGGTTTCTTTCACGGCATTCACACCGCTGCCCCGACTGCCCACGCCCAAGAGCATTCCGATCGTCTTTAAGACCATGCCTGGGTCCTTTCGCAGTGCTGTGTGTCGGTGAGGTGATACTTGCGGGCAATGAATTCCTCCGCGCGGGTGATCCAGCCGCCTTTGCCGCCGTCTAGACGCCTGGCATATTTTCGCTGCGAGGGTTTGTTGTCGCCGATGCGGTAGTAGTAATTGCGCCGCGCGATCCCATAGGCATCGATGATGTGGTCAGGCGCTTTCGTGACCGCCTGCGCCACACCGGCAATTGTTTTGGGGCCAATGGCACCATCCACGGCGATCTCGACCCCGATCTCGCGCACCAACCGCTGCAGGATTTTGATCCCATTGCCGCCTGCATTGACGAACATGTCATAGACGGTGGCCTGCAATGGCCCGTGGATTTTGTCGATTTTGGGTTCGAAAAAGTAATGGCGTTTGAAAATGCCTTCGGCGTCTTGGGCGGTGAGCGCCTTCACATCGGCCACGGTGATCTGTCCGTCTCCGGTTTTGTCGATGCCCAAGCGGCGCATGGTGTGGATTGTGACACCGAACTTGGTGGCTCCGCCACGGTCGTCCGGGTCGTTCACGAACCCACCTTCGCGACGAATGATGTCGCGGGTTATTTCATCCACATCCATGGTCAGACGCCCTCCCGAAGTCCTTGCCGTTAGGGTAGCAATAGTTTCGCAAACAAAGACAGTGAGGAATTCCTGCCGCCGCAAATGTTCATTTTTCCTCTCACGACCGTGCGCCACCGCGGCTGGAGCAAGGGTGATCCAAAGGAACGGCCTCCTGTGGGAGGCCGTGCAACATGATGTCACCAGCGACCAGGGCGTAGCCACATCGCCGGCATGCCATCGGATGAGATGTCAGACCCGCGGCTGAACCTGGAACAAAACATTTGGCGGCGGTCGCGCTGGCCCCATGTATTGGAGCGTTGCCCACCTTGCGAAGCTCGCCCAGGTGCCATAGCCACGCCTCACCAGTGGGAGAATTCAAATGTCCGCCGCCCTTACCGATCTCGCCGATGCTCTGTTATCCGCCGCCAAATCCGCCGGAGCGGAATCCGCCGATGCGCTGGTGACCGAGGGCACGTCGATTTCCATCGGGTTGCAGAACCGCAAACTGGAAGAGGTGGAGCGCGCCGAAGGTGTGGACCTGGGGCTGCGCGTCTTTGTGGGTCAGCGGCAGGCCTGTGTATCGGCCTCCGATGCGCGGGCAGAGACCATGACCGCAATGGCCGAACGGGCGGTGGCCATGGCCAAGGAAGCGCCAGAGGATCCCTATGCTGGCCTCGCCACCCCCGAGCAGCTGGCGCAATCGTGGGATATCGCATCGCTTGACATGGTTGACCCAACCGACGAGCCCGACCCGGCCGGGTTGGAAGCCTTTGCGCGCGCGTCCGAGGCCGTGGCGCTGGACACCGACGGGATCACCCAGGTGGAAACGGCGTCTGCCGGCTATTCCAAACGCGCCATGCATATGGCTGCCACCAACGGGTTTTCCGGCGGGTACGCGCGCACCTCACATTCATTGTTTTGCGTGGCGATCACGGGCACCGGAACGGACATGGAGCGCGACTATTATGGTGACAGCCGCGCACACGCCGCCGACATGATCAGCGCCGAAGAGATCGGGCGCACCGCCGCTGAACGGACGTTGGCTCGCGCGGGCAGCCGCAAGCCCCCCACCGGCAGCTTCCCAGTGCTCTATGATGAACGGATTTCATCATCGCTCATCGGTCACTTGCTCAGCGCCATCAACGGCGCGGCCATCACCCGCGGCGCGTCCTGGTTGCGGGACGCCATGGGGGAACAGGTCTTGCCCGAAGGGCTCGATCTGATCGAAGATCCCACCCGCCCGCGCATCGGTGGATCGCGCCCATTTGATGGTGAGGGCTTGCCCTGTGCGCCACGTGCCATCGTGGAAAGCGGTATGCTGAAAGGCTGGACCCTGGACCTGGCCACCGCCCGCAAATTGGGTCTGGACAGCACCGCGAACGCGAGCCGAGGCACCTCGGCCCCGCCCTCGCCCAGCAATGGAAATGTGGCACTGACCCAAGGCACCGCCACGCAAGCGGAGCTTATGGCGCAGATGGGCACCGGGCTTTTGGTGACCTCCATGATCGGCGCCACCATCAACCCCACCACCGGCGACTATTCCCGCGGCGCAGCGGGAGTTTGGATCGAGAACGGCAAGCCCACCTACCCGGTCAACGAATGCACCATCGCGGGTAACTTGCGCGACATGCTCACCAAAATGATCCCCGCCAACGACGCCCGCACGCACCTGAGCCGGGTGGTCCCCTCGCTCCTCATCGATGGCATGACCATTGCCGGCCAATGATGTGAGCGACACCGCCACCGCCGATCTGGAGTTGATCCGAGACGCCTCGGAACAGGCGGGCCGGATCGCCCTGAAATACTGGAACGAAGGTGCCGAGGCCTGGGAAAAGCCAGGCGGCGAAGGCCCGGTGACCGAGGCCGACTTGGCCGTGGACAACTACCTGTGCGAAACCTTGACCAAAGCGCGCCCCGACTACGGGTGGCTGAGCGAAGAAAGCCAAGACGACCCCGCCCGCCTGTCATGCCGACGCGTGTTCATTGTCGACCCCATCGACGGCACCCGTTCTTTCGCCAATGGCGAACGCACTTGGGCGGTGTCCGTGGCGGTGGTCGAGGACGGATCGCCGATTGCCGCCGCTGTGGTCTTGCCCGCACGGGACAAGGTCTACTCCGCCGCTTTGGGCCACGGAGCACATTTGGGAACCACACGGCTGCGAAGCTCCACACGGGGTGAGGTGGCCGGGGCCACCGTACTCGCCGCGCGCCCAACCATGGCCGCACCTCACTGGCCCGGCGGCGTGCCACCGGTGAAACGGGAATTCCGCAGCTCGCTTGCCTACCGAATGGCCGTCATCGGCGAAGGCCGTTTCGACGCCATGGTCACGTTCCGAGACACCTGGGAGTGGGACATCGCGGCGGGCGCACTGATCGCCATAGAGGCCGGAGCCACCGTCACCGACCGCAATGGTCAAGCGCTCAGGCTCAACTCCCCTGACCGACACACCAAAGGCATTATCGCAGGCGGCCCAGAGGTCCACGCCGGGCTCCTGCGCCATCGGCAAAGCTAACTTGCCCTTAAGGCAACCTTGACAGGCCCCGGACCTATCGCCACCCTTCTGTTAACGATTGGTTAAAGAACGGGAGGCGATCCCATGGACTGGATTAAAGATGTACTGACAAACTCAGCGGTGGCGCAAAGCCTCGGACCTTGGGGCATTGCGGGGCTTGCAGCTCTGGCACTCATTGTCGGCGGCTGTATTGCCACGCGCCCCTCTTCAAACATCTCCACCGGTGTGGGACCCGCGGCACAAAACATGACCGTGCGGGGTGACATCAACATCACCACCATACCCACAGGCGCATGGATTGCTTTCGCCGCCGCCGCAGTCTTAGGACTGGCCGCAATCCTGACGCCGAGCACCCGCGTGGAATGCGGTGTAAACAGTGGCACCATCACCGGCAGCGAGGTGAATGTGTCATGCGATTGATCTTCGCCCTCCTCCTGGCCACCGCCACAACGCCCGCCCTTGCGTTCGGCACGCACACCGAGGTGATTTGCGGCCTCTATTCCAAGCGCGTCACGGACTCGAACGTCACAATCAACTGCAACACAATCAACGAAGAAAGCTTGGCCAAGGCCATCGCCGACCTGCTCAGCGCCGAAGGCGCGCCCACTTTGAGCGACCGGTTGCTCATCAACCTGGCCAAGCGGGTGGCGGCGGATCAGGATATCACCGACCTCAACCAAGCGGCCCTGGAACTGGAACGCGCCATCGACACGGTTCTGGCGATGGAACAAGAAGGGGTGGAGCTAGAGGCGTCATCTGAGTTTGTGTCAGAGGTCTTTGCCCGCATGCGTGCCCTGCGTGACGAGGGCGACTTGGACGCCGCGTCCGACCTGCTCGCCCAGGCTGAGGCTGACATGGAAGCCGCACAGGCGGAAATGCTGAACAACCGCATAGCGTTGATGAACCAGCACGTGAGCATCCACGTTCTGCGCCGGGATGCCGAGGCGGCTGCGGCCAAGCTGGTTGAACGGGAAATTCTGGTTACACCGGATCCTTCGCGCCAACTTGATGCCCTGCGCAGGGAAACGACAATCTGGCGAGATCGGGGTCGGGATTTTGGTTCCCGAATCGACTTAGAAGTCGCCATCGCTTTGTCTGAGGCCACGCTTCCATTGGCAAAAGACGATGAAGAAACCGGAATAATCTTCAACGATCTCGGCGCTTCGCTCACAACCTTAGGCAAACGCGAACAGAACACCGACCGGCTCAATGAAGCCGTCGATGCCTACCGCGCCGCATTGCAGGTGAGCACGCGCGAGGCATTGCCTGTCCAATGGGCCACGACCCAAAACAACCTCGGCATAGCGCTCCAATCCTTGGGCGAACGCGACCAGAACACCGACCGGCTCAATGATGCCGTCGATGCCTACCACGCCGCATTGCAGGTCACCACACGCGAGGCATTGCCGGTCGAATGGGCCATGATCCAAAACAACCTCGGCATAGCGCTCCAAACCTTAGGCGAACGAAAAGAGGGCACCGACCGGCTCAACCAAGCCGTGGCGGCCTACCGCGCCGCGTTGCGTGTCCGTACACGCGAGGCATTACCGGTTCAATGGGCCATGACCCAAAACAACCTCGGGACTGCGCTCCAAACTTTAGGCGAACGCGAAAACAGCACAGCCCGGCACAGCCAAGCCGTCGAGGCCTACCGCGCCGCATTACAGGTCTACACGCGCGAGGCATCGCCTGTAAGATGGGCCACGACTCAAAACAATCTAGGCACTGTGCTCCGAAACTTAGGTCAACGCGAGCAAGACACCGTCCGGCTCAACCAAGCCCTCGAGGCCTACCGGGCGGCATTGCAGGTCCGCACGCGCGAGGCGTTGCCAGCGGATTGGGCCGCGACCCAGAACAACCTGGGCAATGCTCTCCAAAACTTAGGCCAACTCATAGCGAGCAACGAGCTTTTCATCGAAGCCGTCGAGGCATTTAGCGCTGCTTTGCAAGTCTACACACATGATGCATCGCCGGTCCTATGGGCCACGACCCAAAACAACCTAGGAATTGTGCTTAGAATCTTGGGCGAACGCGAACAAAGCATTGACCGACTCACTAAAGCCGTCGAGGCCTACTCCGCAGCATTGCAGGTTCGCACGCGGGAAGCTGCGCCGATTAATTGGGCAGTGACTCGATACAATATGGCATTTGTACATGTCGAGAAATTCGAGATTTCTGGAGTAATTGAAGAACTAGGCCTCGCAGAAATCGCAGTGCGTGATGCCCGGAGCGTGTTTGAGGTTGGGTCCCCTCTCTACGTGAGCTACGCGGACAGACTTCTCAGCCGGATTTCTGGGCTAAGAACGCAGGACTGAATTTCAAAAAATCCGAAACTCCCCAATTTCCATTGTTCCCAAAATACTCAAATCCAACCGCAACCACCACGCCAGACCCTTCACAGAAAACCCAGATCTCAGCCATACGCTTGCCATACGTCTGCCATATCGCCCAATTCGCCGCGTTGACGGGATGCTGCGGATGCAGCACACCGCGCCCGACCTTAGAATGAGTGGAGGCGCAGAATGGCGCAGCGGTTACATTTGGTATTTGGCGGTGAACTTGTGGATCCGGCCAAGACACAATTCAAAGACATTGATGCCATTGATATTGTTGGGATGTATCCCGACTACGCGTCGGCCCACGCGGCTTGGAAAGCGGCGGCACAAAAGACGGTTGACGACGCGCACACACGGTATTTCATTGCACATATCCACCGTCTGCGCGACGAAGAACAGGCGGCCTCCGCAACCGAAGAACTGGGGTAAACCCCTGAAACTTAAGTGAAACCCTTCGCGATCTCGGCCTACCTCGCGCTCACGTCCCGCGCGGATCGTTGGGCCGAGCGCACGCTAGAAAAGCGGCTGGCGAAAGGGAAAGAGGATTCCGAGAGGCTCCCTGAACGGCGGGGCGAAGCGTCACTTCCACGACCTGAAAATGCCTTTCTCATCTGGTTTCATGCAGCATCTGTGGGCGAGAGTCTGTCGCTCCTAGAAGTGATCAACCGTCTGGCGAAAAACGATAAATCGCTGCACTTTCTCATCACAACCGGCACGGTAACCTCCGCCGAAACGCTCGCCGCACGCATGCCGCCGAGCACGGTGCATCAATATGTGCCCCTGGACACTAAGACTTTTGTAACCAAGTTCCTGGATCACTGGCGCCCCAACTTGGCTGTCTGGACCGAGAGCGAACTGTGGCCAACTCTGATCCTCGAAACAGCGGCCCGTGGCACGCCGGTGGCGCTGCTCAACGCTCGGCTGTCGGACAAAAGCGCCAAGAGGTGGCAACGCCTCGGCAAATCCGCAAAATACCTGTTTTCACAGTTTGCCGCTGTTCAAGTCCAAGACGACACGACTGCGGCGCATTTGAGGCGGTTGGGCGTTCCGCCTGACGCGTTTGCGGTGACAGGTACGCTGAAGGAGGGCACACCGCCTTTACCGTGCGACGAGAGAGAATTATCTCACGTAGTCAATATTTTAGCAGGAAATCCAGTTTGGTGTGCGGCCTCCACCCACCCTGGCGAAGAGGAAATCGTTCTCAAGGCCCATGCCCTGGCGCGCGCCACGCTACCCGACCTAGCCTTGATCCTGGTGCCCCGTCATCCAGAGCGATCCGGCGACATTTACTCTCTGGCTCAGAGGGCAGGTTTCAACGTTCAACGGCGCAGTGACGGTGCGGACTTTCAAAAAGGTGTGGAATTGTATCTCGCTGATACCATGGGAGAATTAGGCCTTTGGTATCGACTGGCCTCGGTCAGCTTTGTGGGCGGGTCTCTGGTCGACATGGGCGGACACAACCCCTACGAGCCCGCCGCACTGGGGTCAGTGATTTTGCACGGACCGCACACCAGAAATTTCCAGGACATTTACGCCCGGCTTTTGGCCCATGGCGCATCGGCAAAAGTGACATCTGCGGAAGAGCTGGCCCAAGCTGTGCAGCAGAACCTGGACCCAAACATCAGTGGACCCATGGCACAAACCGCGTGGGAGCTTAGCTCCAGCGGCGCGGACGTCACCGATAAAGCCCTGGCAATGGTAGAGAAATTCTTACCCAAGGCCAGGAACGACTGATGCGAGCGCCTAGGTTTTGGGACAATCCGCCGGACAGACCGGGCTGGCAGGCGCGACTGTTATGGCCATTGGGCCAGCTCTACGGCTTCGGCACCGCGCGGCGTTTGGTGCAGGGCAAAAGGTACCGTCCAAGCTGTCCCGTCATCTGTGTGGGCAACCTCCACGCGGGCGGGACCGGGAAGACGCCGGCGGCCATGGCGGTGCTGCAAAACTTGATGGGTCGCGGCAGGCGACCGGTGGTGGTGACACGCGGCTATGGCGGCTCGCTGGATGGTCCACACTTGGTCGATCCGAGGCGGGACACAGCGGATCTGGTCGGCGACGAGCCGCTCCTGTTGGCAGATTTTGCCGCGGTGATCGTCGCGAAAGACCGTGCCGCCGGGGCGCGAATGGCCGAAGCCGGAGACGCCGATGTGATCGTTCTGGACGACGGGTTTCAGAACTCGACGGTGGACAAGGACCTGAGCCTGATCGTCGTTGAAGCGATACGGGGCTTTGGGAACGGAAACTGTATTCCTGCGGGACCTTTGCGAGAACCGGTGACAGTCGGGCTGTCTCGTGCGGACATGCTCATGACGCTGGGCACGGGTGAAGATCAAAACGCGTTTTCAGAGACTTGGAGCCAGTCTACGCAGCACCTGCCACGGCAGATGGCGAGCGTGTCACCGCTCCAGACCGGCATGGATTGGGACGGGCTGAAGGTCGTGGCCTTCGCTGGGATCGGACGGCCCGCAAAGTTTTTCGCCACCCTTAAGGACCTCGGGGCTAACC
>JBCDFD010000125.1:0-9939 GCA_039178645.1 Pseudomonadota bacterium
CCAAACCTCTAGGGTGTCGAGGCCCAGCCATTTGGCTTTCAGCGCATAGTAGCGGTGGCTCAGTTTCGGGTAGGCCGCGACCACGGCGTTGCGCAGGGCTTCGACCACCTCCGGTTCCACTTGGTTGGACAAATGGCGACCGGTTTGGGCCGTGGGCATGTTGCGCCAGCGGTCCTCGATTTCCTTTTCTTTGGCCAGCGTGTTGTGCACCCGAGCAAAGAGCTTGACGTTTTCGCTGAATACCTTGGCCACGGCCTTCGCACCCATCTCGCGGCGCGCGCGGTCCTGGTCCGTGAGCAGGTCGAGCGTGGCCTCCAACGGAAGTTCGTCGCCGTCCACATCGAAGGTCAGACCGGCCACAGTTTCGTCAAACAGCCGGTTCCACGCGGCGGAGCCCACGGTGGATTGGTCATGGAGAAACTGTTCCAACTCGTCCGACAGTTGGTGTGGTTTCATGGCGCGCAACCGTTCGAATAGGGGACGGTAGCGGCCCAGTTCCTCGTTTTCCGCGAGCATCGCTTGCAGCTTGTCCTCGTCGAGGCGATTGAGTTCCAGTTCCCAAAACACCAGCTGCGCCGTCATCCCGGTCATACGGTCCTGGGCGTCGGCCATGAACTTGGCGCGCTCTGCATCAGTCGTCACCTGATAGTACCTCAAGCCGGCGTAGGACATGATGCGACCGGCCCGTGTGCTAAGCGTTTCATTGCGCTGCACCGCTTCCAACAGACCGGCGGCATCCAGATCACCGAGCTTGCCCGCGTAATCCGCCGCAAAACTGGCGCATTCCTCGGCCAACTTGTCCATATCCGCTGCGAATTCTGGCCCATCAGGGGTCGGGTAAAGGTCGGTCAGATCCCATTCGGGCAATTGTCCCAACCCGTCGGTTCCGGGGGTGGCGTTGGCATCACGGACGGGGAAGGGCAGGCGCATGGGGAACCTCATTTAGCGTGTTGCATGCAGTTAAGACCTGGGACCCGCGCAGCACAAGGCGTGGACGCGGGAAAGTCATCGGCAAAGTGTCAGCCGTAGGTGTCGAGCATCTCTTGCAAGTCGGCGAAGGTATTGGCCTCGCCCGCGGGTTTGTCGTGCCGCCAACGCGCCATGCGCGGAAAACGCAGGGCCACGCCGGATTTGTGGCGCGGCGAGGCTTGGATGCCCTCAAATGCGATTTCAAACACATGGACGGGGTGGACCGATCGCACCGGGCCGAACCGTTGGATGGTGTTTTTGCGCACCCAAGCGGTGATTTGGCGGAACTCGGCGTCGGTCAGGCCGGAGTAGGCTTTGGTGAACGGCACCAACTCGTCGCCGCGCCACGCCGCAAACGTGAAGTCGGTGAACAGATTGGCCCGTCGCCCATGGCCCGATTGAGCGTAGATCATCACCGCGTCGATGGTCAGCGGATCGAGCTTCCATTTCCACCAATCGCCCCGTTTCCGGCCAGTGTGGTAGGCGCTGTTTTTGCGTTTCAGCATCAGACCTTCGGCGCGCATGTCCCGTGCGTCTTGGCGGGTGGAGGCCAAGTCATCCCAGGTGGGAAAGACGATTTGCGGTGAGGGTGACACGCAGGCGGCTGGCGGCAGGTTGCTCAAAACTCTGTCCATCACGGCCCGGCGTTCCCTAAAGGCTGTGTCCCGCAGGTCTTCGCCATCCCATTCCAGCAGGTCGTAGGCCAACAGGTGGGCTGGGGCCTCGGCCAACAGTTTCTTGGGCACGGTCTTGCGGCCGATCCGTTTTTGCAGGGCGTTGAAGGGCAAGGGCGCGTTGGCGACTTTGTCCCAGGCCAGGACTTCGCCGTCGAGCACGGTGCCGTCGGGAAGGAAATCGAGGCAGGCGGCGAACTCTGGGAAGCGGTCGGTCATCAACTCTTCCCCCCGGCTCCACAGGTAAACCTCTCCGCCGCGGCGGATCAACTGCCCCCGGATCCCGTCCCATTTCCACTCGGCGGACCAGTCGCGGGGATCGCCCAGATCACTGGGGTTTTCGTCCAATTGGTGAGCCAAAGCAAAGGGGTAAGGGCGGCTGAGGTCGTCGCCGGGGTCGCTGGACAGGACCAGATCGGCGAAGGTCGTGGTATCCGGCGTCCAATCGCCCATGAGCCGGTGCGTGAGGTTGGCGGGATCAATGCCCGTGGCCTCGCCCAAGGCCCGCGTCATGAGTTTTTGGCTCACGCCCACCCGAAAACCTCCGGTGATGAGCTTGTTGAACACGAACCGCTCCGCCGAAGCCAAGCCGTCCCACGCGGCAAGGATTTCAGGTTTGCGGTCGGGTTCGTCCAGTTGAGCCAGGGATTTCAACCAAACGATCCAAGCGGTGAGCGACCTTTGATCCCGGTGGCTGGGCGGCGGGAGAACCAGAGAGATGGTCTCTGCCAAATCGCCCACGACGGGGTAGGCTTCCTCGAACAGCCACAGCGGGATGCCCGCCCGGTCCGCCGCCCATTCGCGCAGGCGCGTGGTGGTCACGGTGCGTTTAGGGCGACGGCCAGACAGGATGGCGATGGTCCAAAGCCGGTCTTGGTCGGGGGCTTGGCGGAAATACTCCGCCATGGCGGCGACTTTGGCGTTGGTTTTGGTGGTCTGGTCCAGTGCCGTGAACAGCGCGGTGAATTGGGCCAGCCCGACGGCTGGCTCCACGTCGCTGATGGTTTTGTACGCCGCGTCGCCCATGGAAGCGCAGGTAGCACAAAACCCAGGCCGGTCACCTGTCGGAGTTTCTGCGCAGGAAGGCGGCGCGGTAAAGTTCCTCGGAGGCGTTCAAATGCAGCGGCGTGCGCGAGGCGCGGCGAATCTCATCCCGAGTGACACCGATGTCGTCGAGCATTTGATCGTCCAGATCGTCCAAGGACTGAACCCTGCGGCGCAGACGCCAGTGCCGAAAACGGGTGGCGAACCAGCGGGCGATCAGGTGCCAAGGGACAGGTCGAGGTTGGGTGAGGGTGGTCATTGTGCTGCTCCTTTATCGGGACGGGCGGGGAATGCCCTGGGGATGTCCAAAGAGCTAAATCTTGACTCAACTTCACTCAAACGAATAGATTTGATGCCAGCTGTGAGAAATTCTGAACTTAAGGCCTGCCATGACCAAACCCCTGCCTCTGCTTGACTTGGACCTGCTGCGCACCTTGGTGGCCATCGCCGACAGCGGCAGCTTTTCTGCCGCCGCCAATCAGGTGGGGCGCACGCCGTCGGCGGTGTCCATGCAAGTGAAAAAGGTCGAAGAAACCTTGGGCCGTCCGGTGTTTCTGCGCGACAGTCGTTCCGTGCAACTCACCGGGGACGGTGTATTTTTGGTGGAACACGGGCGGCAAATGCTATCGCTGAACCGTGCGGCCATGGAACGTTTTGTGACCCCCGAAGTGGAAGGCGTCGTGCGTCTGGGCGCACCGGACGAGGCGGCGGAACGGTTCCTGCCCGGCATGTTGGAACGGTTCGCCGAAACGCATCCCGGCGTCACCGTGGATGTGGTCGTGGACACATCGCATCGGATGGTGGAGTTTCTGCGCGAGGGGAAGCTGGACCTGACCTTGCTCACTTGCCGGGCGGTGATCGCCGAGGAACCGCAGGCTGAGATTTTATTCCACGAACAACTGATCTGGTGCATGCGGCGGGGCGGGCTGGCCCCAACCCGGACGCCGCTGCCTCTGAGCGTGTGGCAGGCTGGCTGTGCCTGGCGCGATTGCGCGGTGGAGGCTTTGGCCGAACAAAACCGCCCTTGGCGGTTGGCGTTTCAGTCATCCCATATTAGCGGTCAGCGCGCCGCAATCATTGCGGATCTGGCGGTGGCGCCGATCCCGAAATCAAACCTTTCTGATGAGATTGTCGAGGTGCCTCGGAAGTTTGGCCTGCCAAAGCTGCCTCAGTATGGCCTTGCGCTTTTGGTGAGCGATGATGTCAATCCCGCGATTCAAGCGGCGGCGGGGCATGTGCGCCGGGCGTTTTCGACAGTCAAAACTGGTGCTGCGTGAGGCTGGTGCGCGCGGTCGCACCAGGGTTTGGTAATGCCTGCGCCTTACATCCCGGCCCCGGTACCGAAACAGACAGGTTTCACGGCAGGGCAAACCCTGCCGTCGGAGATCGCTGGCAACGGGGCTGGATTTGGCACTCCACCCCCTCCAATTGAAACCTCCCCAAACGGGGCGGCGCCGTCCAAATTTTTTGATTTCACGGGTGTTTATACCTATACACGCAGCGAGCCGCGGGCGCATGCCCGAACGGCTCTGGGCGTGTTGGCGGGTCGAGGAAGCGATGCTCTAAGCTTGTGCGGCCTCGACCACAGCGTCTTCCTTTTCATCTTCGGCATCATCGCCGTGAAACTCGGTTTCCACGATCCCTGAGTCGTATCCCTGTTCGGACAACCAACGGCTGAACACGGATGTGTACCCGTGGGTGACAAACACCCGCTCGCAGCCGCTTTCGCGGATCGCCCAGTTGAGCCCCGGCCAGTCTGCATGGTCGCTGACAACGAATCCTCGGTCCGCCGCGCGCCTGCGGCGTATCCCGCGCAGGCGCATCCAACCGCTGGCGTATCCGGTGGACACGGGACCGTAGCGGCGCAGCGCGTTTGCCTCCATGGCTGACGGTGGCACGATGATGAGCGCCCCGGGGTGGGTTTTGGCCGAGGTTTCGGCGCTCATTTGCACGGTATCGGGCAGCGTATAACCTTGGCCGCGCAGCACCCCGTTGGTGCGTTCCACCGCCGAATGGCACAGGATCGGACCGATGTCCGGGTTCACTCCGGCCAGCAACCGTTGCGCTTTGCCCAGTGAATAGGCCCCCAGCACCGCTGTCTTGCCCTGCGCCTTGCAGTCCGACCACCAGCCGTTGATCTCGTCCATGATCTCCGACTGCGGGGCCCAAGTGAATACCGGCAGGCCAAAGGTGCATTCGCTGATGAAGGCGTGGCACCGCACCGGTTCGAACGGTTCACACAAACCGTCCTCCACCACTTTATAGTCGCCCGACACGACCCAGGTTTCGCCCCGCACCGTCACTGCAATCTGCGCAGATCCCGGCACATGGCCTGCGGGATGGAAGCTGACCTGCGCACCGCCGATGGTGCGAGGTTCGTTGAACCCAATGGTCTCCATCGTGATATTGCCCAACCGCATCCGAATGACTGGCGCGGCGGCATGGGTGCAAAGATACCGCTTGTGCCCCCACCGGGCGTGGTCCGCATGACCGTGGGTAATCAAGGCGCGATCCACCGGTCGCCAAGGGTCGACATAAAAGTCGCCCGCGGCGCAGTAGATCCCGCGGTCGGTGAATGTGAGCACGTCTGCCATGGCGCTCAGGTAGCTTTGATCCGCGCATAGCCAAAAGTCGCTGGGCGAGTATGCCAAAAAATTGTGCAGTTCACCGCGATTGACCGTTGTTCGGGCTCGGATGCCTTTTCACCGGGCGAGCCCCGTGCAACCCATGTGAAAAATCGGTGAGGGACATGGGGCAAACCTACTTCAACGAGATGTACGAGAGCGGAGAGATCCGCCTGCCTTACGCGCAACTGGAAAGCTGGCAACGCGACATGCCCAGCGAGTTGCGCAATCTCAAACAGGCCGAGGCGGAGGCTCTGTTCCGGCGCATCGGCATCACCTTCGCGGTCTACGGCGAAGGCGGCGACCCCGACCGGTTGATCCCGTTTGACATGTTTCCGCGTGTGTTCACCCACACCGAATGGGCGCGTTTGGAGCGGGGCATCAAACAGCGGGCACGGGCGCTGAACGCATTTCTGTGCGATGTGTATAACAGGGGCGAGATCGTCAAAGCGGGCAAAATCCCCGCCCGGCTCGTCTATCAGAACGAAGCTTACGAGAAGGCCGTTGCGGGCTTCCGGCCACCCAAGTCAGTCTACAGCCATATCGTTGGGATAGACCTGGTGCGCACAGGACCGGACGAGTTCTTCGTGCTCGAAGACAATTGCCGGACGCCGTCGGGCGTGAGCTACATGCTGGAAAACCGCGAGATCATGATGCGCATGTTCCCGCAATTGTTCCAGGAAAACCGCATCGCGCCGGTGGAACGGTATCCCGAGGTGCTGCGTCGCACTTTGGCGTCAGTGGCACCGGAAAAATGCGATGACCGTCCCAATGTTGTGATCCTGACACCGGGCCATTTCAACAGCGCCTATTACGAGCATTCCTTTCTGGCCGATCTCATGGGGATCGAGTTGGTGGAAGGCGCAGACCTCTATGTGGACGGCGATTTTTGTTGGATGCGCACCACCGAAGGACCCAAGAAGGTGGACGTGATTTACCGCCGTATCGACGATGCATTCCTCGACCCACTGTGTTTCCGGCCTGACAGTATGTTGGGCATTCCCGGTCTGATGAACGTTTACCGATCGGGCGGGGTGTCCATCGCATCCGCCCCCGGTGCGGGTGTTGCGGATGACAAGGCGATTTACACATTCGTACCCGACATGGTGCGGTTCTATTTGGGTGAAGAGCCAATCCTGAAGAACGTGCCCACATGGCAATGTGGTAAACCCGATGACTTCAAGTACGTGATGGAGAACCTCGCCGAATTGGTGGTCAAGGAAGTCCATGGCTCTGGCGGATACGGGATGCTCATTGGTCCGAGGTCCACCAAGGCAGAGGTTGAGGCATTCGCCGCGAAGATCACCGCCAAGCCGGAAAACTACATCGCGCAGCCGACTCTGGCGCTCAGCACCTGTCCGACCTTTGTCAAAGACGGCATCGCCCCGCGCCATGTGGATTTGCGGCCGTTCTGTTTGGTGGGCGAACAGATCGAATTGGTGCCCGGTGGGCTCACCCGCGTGGCGCTCACCGAAGGGTCGCTGGTGGTGAACTCCTCCCAAGGGGGCGGCGTGAAAGACACTTGGATTTTGGCGGAGTGAGGGGACCGATATGCTAAGCCGCACCGCTGAGAACCTGTTCTGGCTCGCCCGCTATCTGGAACGCGCCGAAACCATGGCCCGCCTTGTGGAACTGGGCACGCGCATTCAGCTGATGCCCGACGCCGGTGAAGGGTTCCGCAACGAATGGGACAGCATCCTGCAAGCCAGCGGGACGGGCAATGACTTTGGCCGCAAGTACGGGGACCCCGGCGAGCGGAACATGGTCAGCTACCTGTTCTTTGACCGCGACAATCCATCGTCGGTGTCGTCCTGTCTGATGGCCGCTCGGGAAAACGCGCGGATCGTGAGGACCGCTTTGACCGCGCCGGTGTGGGACGCGCTGAACTCGTCATATCAGGAACTTAAAGACCTCCAACGTATGCCTCGCAGCGAATTGGATGTGAGTGAGTTGACCGAATGGACCGCCCGCCAGACCGCGCTGGTCCATGGGGCCATGGCCACCACCATGCTGCGCAACGACGGCTATGATTTCCTGAATTTGGGCTACTACCTGGAGCGGGCCGACAACACCGCGCGGCTTTTGGACGTTAAATACTACGTGTTGCTGCCGGACGCGGGCTACGTTGGGTCGGGGCTCGATAACTACCAATGGACGGTAATCCTGCGCGCCATGCAGATGCACCGGGCGTTCCATTGGGCCTATGGTGGCGACGTCACAGCGGCGAAAATCGTCGATATGTTGATCCTCAATCCTCAATGCCCTCGGTCACTGATGGCGACGCTGTTGGGGGCGAACGAGCATCTCGACCGCCTAGCGCGGGGCTACAAGACCAGCACCAAAGCCCAAACCAAAGCCCGCGGACTGCTCGCAGAAATGATGGAAGCCCAGGTCAGCGACATATTCGAAGAAGGGCTGCACGAGTTCCTGGCGCGCTACATCACCGAAGTGGCGGAGCTTGGGTCGGTGGTCCACCAGTCCTACCTGCGCGGCGTGGCCCATTGAGCGGGGTGGAGCAAGCGACATGAAACTGAAAGTCACCCACGAGATTACCACCACCTTCGACCCACCACGCCGACGGTTTGTCCAAAGCCACCGGTTGCATCCGGGCAACTTGGCCAGTCAGAAAGTTCTGTCATGGAAGGTGGACCTGTCGCGCGGCACCACGGGGGCCAGCTTCACCGACGGGGCGGGCAATGTGACCACCACATTTTCCACACCTGGCGACGTGTCTGAGGTCACCGTTTCTGTAACCGGTGAAGTGGAAACCGTCGACACGCTCGGCGTTCTGCGGGACTTCAAAGAGAAGACGCCGCCGACCACCTATCTGACGCCAACTCGGTTGACACGGTCCGACCCGCCCATCGCTGCGCTGGCCAAATCGGCCTTGGCGGGTATCGCCGCGGATGCCGGGCTCGACCGGGCCCATGCATTGACCAAGGCCGTGGGCGACGCATTGGAAACTGTCGAGTTCGAGGAGTTGGGCGCGCCGCCCACCGCCGCCGAAGCTTTGGAAGCGGGCGAGGGCAGCGCATCGGATCAGGCCCATTTGCTCATTGCCCTGGCGCTTACGTCAGACATGCCGGCGCGGTTTGTCTGTGGGTATCGGGGCGATGTGTCCAGCACAGAGCAATGGCAGTCGGAAAAGGACACTCTGTTCCAACCGCCTTGGACAGCACACGGATGGGCAGAGCTTTGGGTGGAGGGCCTGGGCTGGGTCGGATTTGACCCCGCCAATGCCTGTTGTCCCGATGAAAACTACATTCGGCTCTGTTCAGGCCGGGATGTTTCCGATGCTGCGCCCCTGCGCGGTTTGGCCCTTGGACAAGGTGGGGCCTCTCAACAGGTCCGCCTGGACGTGGCCGCCACAGCGCAGTAATCGGAAGCCGGGTTAGGGGCCGCGCCACCGCGCGGTGAGAGGAATGACGTACTGTGTCGGTCTTCGTTTGAACGAAGGCATTGTTTTGCTGAGCGACACCCGCACCAATGCGGGGCTCGACAATATTTCGTGCTATCGCAAGATGTTCACGTTCGAGGATCCGGGCCGTCAGGTGATCACGATCCTCACGGCTGGGAGCCTGTCGGTCACCCAAAACGCCATGGCACGTCTACGCGAAGCGGTGGACGACAAAGACGCCACCGAAAAAACCTCGATCATGCAAGCGCGCACCATGCTGGATGCTGCCGAAATCGTGGGCAACGTTCTGTCCGAAGTGACCGCCGACGTGTCCGCGAAAATCGAACGGATGAGCCAGTCGACCGCCACCGCCAGCCTGATTGTGGCGGGGCAACGCAAGGGCGGGCAACCGCGGCTGTTCCTGGTCTACCCCGAGGGTAATTTCATCGAGGCCACCGACGACACGCCGTTTTTCCAAATCGGGGAACACAAATACGGCAAGCCCATTTTGGACCGGGTTGTCACCCCCGAAACCAGCCTGGCCGACGCACAAAAGGCGGTGCTCCTGAGTATGGACAGTACACTGCGGTCCAACCTTTCGGTGGGGATGCCGCTCGACCTGATGGTGATCAAAACCAACCAATACAAAGTGGACGAACTGCGCCGCATTGAAGCCGATGACGAGGTGTTCCGCGCCATGTCCACCGCCTGGTCACAAGCGCTGCGCGATGCGTTCACTGGCATCAAGGTGGAGGCGGCGGGCAGGTAACTTCCGGCCATCTGTCCATATTTGCGGCATTCGACGGCAACAATCTGCCCGTACGGGATGTGGCCGTTACAAACTGACCATATGTCAAAGTGAACTGATTGTGTTTCCCCATCGCTTTGGGAGGTCGCAATGCAAACTCGTGGCACGTCTTCGATAAAATTCGCTTTGGCAGCGGCCACGGCAATTTGGGTGTCATCGCCCGCCCAAGCGGTGGGGGTGTTCGACATCCAACTGAATTTTGACGCCAACGCGTTTGCCGGACAGCAACGGCTTCTGGACGCGCTGTTTTTGGCTGAAACCTTTTGGGAAGACCGCATCAGCGGGTACAAAACCCGCGCCCTCGCAGACGCCGCCCAGGCGCAAGGCGCGTTTCAGATCGAAGTGGGCTTTGACAATTTGGGCAGCCGGACCTTGGGCGCGGCGTCCGTCATTGGGTTCATCGAAAACCCGAATTCAACGGGG
>JBCDFD010000126.1:0-9892 GCA_039178645.1 Pseudomonadota bacterium
GTTGGAACTGGCCGCCCTCTGGGAACCGGGTGTGCCCGTGGCGCAGAACGAAGCCTATGTGGCCCGCGCCAAGCAGTTGAACAAAGAAATGGAAACTGCGCTGGTCACCACTCTGGACGACCCGGACGAACAACCGTCGGTGAAACGCGCCGAGGGTGCCTAAAGCGCCTTTGGTTCGAATGTTTGTCAAGTTACAGCGACGCGGTGGTCAGGGCACCCAGGTCAGGCTCAATGCGCCATAATCAGCGCACCCGGCGGATTTTGTTTGAATTGACCCTGGTTTGGTAACCTCGACTTTACCCTGAGCGCCCATGTGTCCAAACATTAAAGCGCGCGACCGCAGTGACGCGGCCCGTGGCAGGTTTGATTTGAGACAACAGGCGTTCCATGCTGGCATCCCCCATCTACCCCGGTTTTGATCCCAAGTGGCGCAGTGTGCCCGGATATATCCTCGGCATCACCGAAGAGATTTGGGAAGGTCGACAGATCGACAGCCTCACCGACTACTACGCCAAGGACATCATCGTCCGTTCACCTGCCTCAGTGGTCGTCGGCAACCAAGGCATCCAAGCGGCAACCATGGCTACACTGGCCGAGTTCCCGGACCGGACCCTACTGGGCGAGGATGTGATCTGGTGCGAAACCCAAGGCACCGACGATGGGCCGGTGGGCTTTCTGTCCTCCCACCGTCTCACCAGCACGGCCACCCACACCGGCACAGGTGCCTATGGCGCGCCCAGTGGCAAGAAGCTGAGCTACCGGATTTTGGCCGACTGCTGGTGCCAACGGAACCAGGTGCGCGATGAATGGTTGGTCCGCGACCAAGGTGCCATCGTCCGCCAAGTGGGTGCCGATCCGAAATCCTGGGCCGCGGATTTGATCGTGGCCGAAGGTGGACCAGAGCGATGTGTTCAACCGCTCAGCCCGGACTCAGATGTGGAAGGCCCCTATTTTGGGCGCGGCAACCACGCAGGCCCAGGGGCTGAATTGGCCAGTGCATTGAAGGAAATGATGAGCGGGGCGTTTTCCGTGATCCACGACCGCTACGACCGGGCCTGCGAGTTGGCCTATGCGGGCGGCATCACGGGCATGGGTCACAACCTCGCGGACCAATTCTGGCTTGGCCTTAGGTCATCTTTCCCGTCCGCGGCGTTCCGAATTGAACACAGCGTCGGTATGGAAGAACCCGGTCACCCACCCCGCGCGGCGGTGCGCTGGTCGCTTTATGGCAAGCACGATGGCCACGGCCAATTTGGCCCCGCCACGGGATGCTATGTCTATGTGATGGGCATCACCCACGCCGAGTTCGGGCCACGGGGCCTTCGCCGGGAATGGACCCTCATCGACGAAACCGCCATTTGGAAGCAAATCCTGCTTGCCACAGGCTAACGCGCTCCGACAGTCGGACCGTGTCGAATGCCTTGGGGCCTTGGGTCAAGTGACGCGTTTGCCCCGCGGCCGGGGTAAACAACCCTAAGCCCGATTAGCCCCGCACCCAATAGGAGTGCTGCGGGCGGCAAGGGGATCGGAGCAACCGTCAGTGTAACCGTGTAATCAGTGGAATAAGGCCCGGTCACACCAAAATTGGTGAAGGCTTCGATTGTGAATAAATACGTCCCGGCCTCTGGCGGAACGGATGAAAAAATGAGGTTTGGAGTGCTGTCGTTGCCGTTTATTGTTGAAAAGCGGCTCGCCGTGTCACCTTCGTCGTCAAACAATACAGGCTGATAACGCAAAAGCGTGCCGGTGGAATTTAGAGTTTCAACAAGGAACGAGGTTATCCGCCCTCGGTCGGGAACAACGAAGGTAAATGCATCTCCGAAATCAACGCTGGGACTGTCTTCCCCACATTCGGCGTTGAAAAACGGCCCATCGACACATTCCCCCGTCAATGTTGCATTGATTGTGTTAACCCCAAACGAAAGCTCCCCAATCGTTTCGACGCTCGGAGATGAGAAATCGAAAACAGGGATATTTGGGAAGTCTCCACCCGTTGCTTGGGTGCCTTCATTGAATGTCACCGCCGCGGCGCAAGATGCCGCGACGCTCAGTATTCCAGCCATTACCATGCATTTCACGCCACAATCCTCCCGATTTAGGTGCATTGTCGACGATAGCGACCAAATGTAACAGAACAAGTTTTGCTGGAGCCAATGAGAATTTTATCGCGCACAAAAATATTCTTTGCTCAAATTTTGCACTTGGTCACTTTCGCGTTCAATGAACCAACGCTGCGAGATCAGGCGTCTTTCTCAGTGGTGAACGTCAACGGGAACCCTGCCCCTTGGCCCCGCGCGTTGGCCCGTTGCACCTTGGTATCGGCCACTTCTTTGGTGAACACCGCCACCACACAGGCGCCCTTTTGGTGCGCGGTGATCATCACCGGATGGGCCTCGGCCTCTGACATACGGAACTCGGACTTGAGAACCGACACGACAAAGTCCCTGGGCGTGTAATCGTCGTTGAGAAGGATCACCTTCCAAAGCTTCGGGCGCTCGGTTTTTGTCTTCGTCTTCGGGCGAACAATAGTGATGGGGTCTGACATGGCGGGCTCACTTCGCTACCTGGAAGGTAGATAGCCCAAGTGAGCCACTAAGCGAGTGGCACAGCAATCGATCTTGCAGTCGAATGCCACGCACCTGCCGTTTAGGCTTTAGCCCTTCACGGCACCCGCCGTCAGGCCGCTCACGATTTGGCGTTGGAACACCATCACCAGGATGAAGAGTGGCGCTGTGATGCTCACCGCTGCGGCGATGGCCTCAACCTGGTCCGTGGTGGTGGTCTCGCGGTTAAAATACCCCGCAATGGCCGGGACCATGGTTTGGTTTTGCGCCGACAGCAGCAAAGACGTCACCAAAAAGTCATTATACGCCAGCAGGAAGCTAAACAGTCCCGTTGTGATCAATCCGGGCCACATCACCGGCATGATCACCCAACGGAACGCTTGGAAGTGAGTGCACCCATCCACCCGCGCGGCTTCGTCCAGGTCCACAGGGATGTTTTGGAAGAACGATCGCAGCATCCAGATGGTGAAGGGCTGGTTGATTGAGACCAGCACAGCGATCACGGCCAAAGGTTGGCCATAGAGCGTTGGCGCAGCGTCCCCTAGGATGGGCCGCAGGATTTCGGCGGAGTTGATGAACACCGGCAAGTAGCCAGCCACCAGAACCGAATGCGGCAAAGCGCGGAACACCAACGCGATGATGAGGATCCAAAACGCCAGCGACGACCCTGATCGCGCCAGGCCGTAGCCAGCCAGCGTCCCAACAGTGAGCGAGATGGTCACCACACCCGCCGTCACCAGGAGCGAGTTCAGAAAGTTCTGGTAAAACTCATTGTCGACCCAAACCGAGACGTAGTGGACGCCGGTCGCACCCAGGACAGGGTTTCCCAGAGGGCCTGCGATGGCGTTCACGCCGGACATGACCAAGGGCAGAAGTCCAAAGAACACAACCACCACGCCGATGGCGTAGATCAGCACACCCGCCAGCCAGCCCAACGGCGTCCAGCCTGGCGGAGTGTACTGCGCAACCAATTTGGGCAGCGTTTTCATCGCCACCCGTGCGGCCAACCACACCATGATCAGCCCAATGACAATGTCGAGGATCGACAGCCCCGCCCCGCCCGCGCGGGTGTCCGGGCCCAACATCACGTCGAGCGGATTGGAGGCAAAGGCATCCACCGGCGACTTGAAGCTCATCACCGCGATCCAGAAAATCGGAAACGCCGCGATCAGACACCAGAAGGCCAAGAAGCCTCCTGACGCGAGTTTGAGACCGATGGGCTGACGCATGGCACGGGGCGTGGACATGGGGTGTCTCCTCAGGTCTTACCGTGGTGGTCGCGCCAAGTGCGGCGCAGAAGCGGGATGAGCAGAATGACGATGCCCACCATAGTCAGCATTGCGCTGGCCGAGGCCCGGCTGATGGCGCGGTTGCCGCTGTCATCGGGGGTGAGCAGGTCGTAAGTGAGCCACTGCAACGTGATCCGGTGGGCTTGGGACGAGAAGCCGACAACTTCCTCAAACGCCCGGTAGGCATCCATCAAATGGATCAGCGCCACAAATATGATCAGCGGCATCAAATGCGGGATGATCACGTATTTCAGCCGTTCCCAGCGGGACGCCCCATCGATGATCGCCGACTCCAGCGTGTCCTGGTTCACTGTCTGCAACCCGGCGTAGAAGATCACGAAGGCGAACGGCGCCACGTGCCACACGCGATAGAACAGCATCATCAATTCGATGGTCCAGCCTTGGGCAAACATGGCGATGTCTTGGCCGGTCCAGTTTTCCAGCGCGGCGGTGAGGATACCGTCGCCGATGAAAAGCCAGCGGATGCTGAGGGCGCCAATCACTGGTGTGATAATAAACGGCAGAAGCGAAATGAAAATCACGGGGCCCCGGATGGACTTCACCGTGTTGTTCACTGTGACGGCAATCGCAAGGCCGACACCGATCACCAGGGGCAGCGTGATCAAAGTGAAGGTCAGCGTGAACCGCAGTGCTTTCCAAAAATCGATGGCCAGGATTTGGCCCAACTGCCCCGAACCGATGGCCTCGCCCACCAAATCCCACTGGAGCAGATTGCCGTAGCTCTGCCAGCCCACCCATTCCGTCACCGTTTGGATTTGGCCGTTTTCATCAAGCACAGGCCGCGTGACGGTTTCGGTCACGCATGTCTGGGTGAGAAAGCCCGGAGTACAGACCTCTTCTTGAACGGTCTCCAGCACCGGCTGGCTGATTTGGAAACTTTGGACGAACACCGACACTAGTGGCGCGGCGATGAAGAGGAGCATCAGGACCACTGACGGCCCCACGAACATGGCGAATGTACGGAATTTCATCGGATGCCCCTCGGATGCTTTAGACGGCAGATACCCACCTCGTGCGCAATGGGAGGGCGGGTTTGCCCCGCCGCTCCATCAACGATCACTGCAATACGCCAGCTTCTTTGGCTGCGGTGATGTAAGCGGCTTCCACAGCCTCAAGCGTTTCCGCAGCACCGCGTTCACCGGTGAAGAATGCGGGCAGTTCGTTGCCGATGGCGGTGTGCATCAGGCCCATTTGCGAGGTGGACGGGTAGCTGGGTGGCGCCGGATTGGCCGTTGCGGTGGCGATGGCACCTTCGGCCAGCCGGTTGGGCTGGTAGCCCGCAATGAGCCAGATGGCATCATCGTTGTTGGCTTGCACCATCTCGGTGTCGATACCTTCCATGATCAATTGGAACGCAGCTTCGGCCTCGGCATCACTAATATTTTTGGCAATCACCAAACCATCCCACCACAGCGTGGTTGCCGGTGATCCGCCGTCCATGGCCAGCGGTGCTGCCGCCGCGTGAACCTTGCCCACCACCTGGCTTTCGCCCTCATTGTCCATGGCTCCGCCGCGGGACGCCCACAGGTTGGCCATTGCGATTTTACCCTGCTGGAATTGCTGCTGCACATAAGTGCTATCAGAGACCAGATATTCGGGATCCGCGTAGGCGGTCAGCGCCTTCATCGTTTCCAGCGCGTTCAGACCAGCCTCGTTGTTGATGGTCGGGTTGCTGTCGTCGTCGTAGAACTCACCGCCAAAGCCGATAAACATGTTGTTGAAATCCTGAGACAGGTTCCAACCGGACTTCATGGTCACGCCCAGTGGATAGTCCACAACACCGGCGGCCTCAATCGCTTCGGCGGCCGCAAGCACATCGCCATAGGTCGCAGGTGTCGCCAGCCCCAGGTCATCGAAGATATCCTTACGATACATGATGTGCTGGGTGTTCACCATCATCGCGATGGCCATGACCTGACCATTGATGCGGATGAGCTGGTTGGGGTTCAGCGCTTGGCCGTACTTTTCAACAAGATCATCCAACGGTCGAATGGTGCCTTCGTTCAAAAGCGGAGTGATTGTACCATTGGACACCCCGCCAATGTGATAGAGCGACGGATTGGCCGCGAACGCCGCAGGCTGCTTGGTGCGGAATTCCTGATCAAGCTCGGCCTCGAAATTCCCGCATTCCGCCATGGCGTCTGTCACGGCCTTCCAGGCCTCAAAGCCCGCGCTCAGCGACTTGATCGGTGTGGCATTCTCAAAGGCACAGGCGAACGCGCCGGTGGCCAAAACGCTGACGGAGCCAGCCAAGAGGAGTGGTTTGAGTAACATTGCGTGCTCTCCCTGTGGGTATTTCAGCCCTAAGCGGCTGTTGTTTGTTGCTGCGTGGTGGCGGAAATGCGCGCGCCGGTTTCGGCGTCAAACAGATGGCAAATGTCCGGCGGCACGATGATGCGGACCTTAGCACCGATGTCGGCGCGGTAGTCTTTGGCAGCTTTCACGGATACCAAGCCACCACCAGCCCGCACTGTGATCATGGTCGCGTCCCCGAGCAACTCCATGGTGTAGACGGTCGCCCCGATCTCACAACCGGTGAACCCCATGTCCTCGACCATCACCTGCGCATCTTCAGCCCGGTAGCCCAGGGTGACCGGCCCATCGGGTCCTTGCAGACCTTCCACTTGCACATTCTCACCCTTGAAGGTGCCGTTTTCCAGTGTACCGTCCATGAGGTTCATGGCTGGGGACCCGATGAAACCCGCCACGAAAGTGTTGGCCGGATTGTCATAAATCTCCGTGGGGGTGCCCACTTGCTGCACAATCCCTTGCTTCATAACCACCACACGGTCGGCCAGGGTCATGGCCTCAATCTGGTCGTGGGTCACATAGATGGTGGTGACCTTTAGCTCGTGGCTCAGGTTCTTGATCTGCGCCCGCGTGCTCACCCGCAGTTTTGCGTCGAGGTTCGACAGCGGTTCGTCCATCAAGAACACGTTAGGTTCGCGCACAATGGCCCGCGCCAGGGCCACACGTTGCCGTTGCCCGCCCGAAAGCTCCGCCGGTTTGCGATGCATGAACTGGGTCAGTTCCACCATCTCAGCGGCCCGCTTCACCTTTTCATCGTGAAGCTCCGGATCGACTTTGCGCACCTTCAAAGGGAAACGAATGTTCTCGTAGACGTTCATGTTTGGATAAAGCCCGTAGGACTGGAAAACCATGGCAATGTCCCGGTCTTTCGGGTCGAGGTCGTTCACCACGCGCCCGTCGATGGCAATCTCACCGTCGGTGACATCCTCCAACCCTGCAATCATGCGCATGGTCGTGGTTTTGCCACAGCCCGAAGGCCCCAGAAGAACGAGAAACTCTTGGTCCGCGATCGTTAGGTCAAATTCCTGAACACCCACGAAATCGCCCCATCGCTTTGACACACGCCGAAGCTCAATCTGCGCCATGTGCTGTCCCTCACCTTCTGCGATCACACCCTGATGGTTAACGCTAAAACGCCGCACACGGATTTGGAAAGGGCTTTTGTGTCAAAGTGCAGCGCGAGAACGCAACTTTTTTGCAATCGTATGCAAATTTGGCCGATTTCCCGATTGTCGAGTGGTGATGGCCCGAAGGTTTGCCCAAGATAGCGGCGCTCTCGCAACCGTGGCGCACTGAGTTTGAGACCAACACATTGCTTCGCCAAAATGTCGCACAGAGCCTTTCCATAGGTTTTCCAATCCCCACCCCATTGCACCGCGCAGTCTTTTTGCATTCCTATGCAATGTGATCGGCACCGCGATGAATGGAACATGAGGTGATAGAATGGCTCGGGATGGCGCGTTCAAGGATTGGCGGACCGACGTGCGCGATGGGCTGGACGCTCTGCTCCGCGCGCCGGAGACGGACCTTCATCACGTTGCCCAAGACATACTGGCCGAAAACGCCGTCTTTTATCTTGCCGATCCCCTGCCGCAACTGGTGGGGCGCGACGCAATCCTGGACCAGTGGATCAAACCTCTGCGTGCCGCTTTTGGACCCGCTCACAGGCGGGATATCCTTTTTCTGGGCGGCCGAAACATACGCGATGCGGGTGGCACCTGGATCACTGCGCTGACCCATTATGTGGGGACCTTCGATGCGCCCTTTTGTGGCCTGAAGCCGTCGAATCGTTTGGCCTTCCTGCGGTCCGGAGAATTCTACCGCATGGAGAACGGACAAATCACTGAGGCAAAAATCATCTTCGACCTCCCCGATCTGATGCGCCAGGGGGGGCGGTTCCCCCTGCCCCGTGAATTGGGCACAGAAATGATGTTTCCCGCCCCGGCAACCCAAGACGGCCTGTGGCCCGGCGATGGGGTGCACGACGCCGCCACCATGGCCGTGGTCGAAGGCATGCTCGCTGACCTGCACGTGTTTGACCCTCAGACCATGAAAAGCGACGGGCAAACCGGCGATGACGGGTACTGGCATGAGGACATGCTGTGGTACGGACCAGGCGGAATTGGATCGAACTATCGCTGGTCCGGCTTTGTGAATGACCACCGCCGGTCATTCCTGACGGCCTTCCCCGACCGCAAAGGCGGCAATCACTACTGTCGCATTTCGGACGGAAACTATGCCGCCGTGTCCGGCTGGCCCTCTATGACCATGACCCACCGGGGACCCTATCTGGGCGTTCCCGCCACCGACAAAGCGCTCACTTTGCGCGTGATGGATTTCTACCGTTGTGCGGGTGGCAAGATCATGGAGAACTGGGTCTGCCTCGACTACATGGACCTGACCCGACAGATGGGCCGTGACTTGGTCGCCGAGGCCAACGCACTCGCCCCATGACGGAAGTTCAAGCGGCCAAGGACCTTGTTCGCGCATTCTGGTACAGAGGACCGACTCTGCCCGACCTGAGCCTGCTGCACCCTGGCGTGAGCTTCCATGGCCCTGCCCCCATTGGGCACCTGACCGGCGCGGCTGATCTGGAAAGACACCTCTACCAACCACTCACCACGCTCTTTTCCTCTTCATTGTTCCCAAAATACTCCGGGGAGGAATTGGACCGCAGGTCCAAGGAGGGGCAGCGCCCCTCAATAATGCGCGACGCCTACATGTTCCTGGGCGGCACATGGCAAGGCCAAACATGGGTCGCCACCACAGGCCAAATCACAGGACCTGCGCGAGGCCGTGTCTGGCGCTTGCCCGATCTCGGCGGTCAGGTGGCCAATCTGCGCTTTGGCGAATTCTACCGCATTGCAGAGGGCGAGATCGTAGAAATTCGCTGTCTCTATGACATCCTCGGCCTTTTGGCCCAATGCGGGCATCGACTGTTGCCGCCGTTCGAAGGGCGTCCGGAAATTCCGCAAGGCCCTGCCAAAAAAAACGGTCTCCGATATGATCCAAGCCCGGAACATGAAACGCAGCCGACCTTGGACTTGGTCGAGGCCATGCTAGGCGGATGCAATCGACTGAATGGCTCTGACCTGGCCTCCATGGGCATGGCCGCCTTTTGGCACGGCGACATGCGTTGGTGTGGGCCTTGGGGCGTTGGAGAAACCCGTGGGTTTCAGGAATTCCAAGACCATGCCCAAGGTCCGTCGGTCCGCAGTTTCCCCGACCGTCGCGGCGGGTTCCACGTGGCCCGCTTCGCCGACGGGCCTGCGGCGGCCTTCACAGGTTGGCCTTCGCTGCGCGGAACCTTCACCGGAGCCCCCTTTCGCGGCATCCCACCATCAGGTGGTCCCATCGGACAAAACATCATGGATTTCTACATCCGCCGCGGGGACAAGCTGGCAGAAAACTGGGTGCTCATCGACCTGATCGACTTCGCCGCCCAATGCGGGGTCGACCTGCTCGCGCAAGTGGCAGACGTCTAAGCCAGCCGCGCCTCAATCTGAGCCAAGCTTGCCTGGGCCTCGTCATCCCAATCGGCTGTGAGCGACTTAAACAAGGTCGCCTGGCTGGCATGGATAGGGTGGCCTTTGTCGATGATCTTCAGGTGATTGGCTTCCAGGGTCGCTCCGGTGGAGGTGATATCCGCGATGGCCTCGGCGGTTTCATTTTTCACCGTCCCTTCGGTGGCGCCTTGGCTGTCGACCA
>JBCDFD010000127.1:0-9850 GCA_039178645.1 Pseudomonadota bacterium
CCGCTTACCGTCCGCCCGACGCGGAACACTTGCCAGAAACTCGCTTGTAGCTCCCATCGAGAAACTCCCTACAAATCAAAGAAGCCTCTGAATCGCAGATCAAGCGCTATGCCGTAAGTGTGGGGACGGCGCACCGCTTACTCTGAATTGCATGAATCCGCTCCTTTAATGGCAGTCAGCAGACTTGTGGCTCGGGGTCAAACCTCAGCCGCGTCTGGAGATCAGGGCTGTCACGGAGTGTTTGATTGTGTTTGCGGATTATGGCGCTTGGGTTTTGTGCAAAACTCAGGTTTCACGCTTTGTGGTTTATTCACAGGGCTATTCCGATACCGAGCGTTCTAGTTGAACTCTAAAGTGACCAAAGAAGTAGACCCACATGTCAATTGGCGGCTAAGTCTCCCGTGTCACATGCTTCCCCGCCCGAGCGCTTCGTTTAAGAGTAGGCGGGCCACGCGTGGGCCGGTGTGGTGGCGCGCCGCAGGCCACTGGACGAGTTCGCCAAAGGCGCGCAGCTTCTCTAACGGTGATATCCGCGCTCGCAGGATGGCCTCAGCATAGGCACGCCCCCTGCGCCAGGTGGGAGTTCGGCTGCGCCCTCTGAGCGACGGATCGAACCAGTGCAGCCGCTCGGCTTCGTCCACATGTTTATGGATTGAGCTTTCGGGATGGGCCCGTCGGAAGAACCGCACATTCTCGCGCACGATCAGTTTCCCTTGCAACGACAGTTCCGCCAACAACGTGCGGTCGGACCCCACGTAGGGGGCCAGCAATGCCGTACGGCTCATCACCTCCCGTCGGATCACTCCGAAGACCAGAATGCACATGTGCGGGGACGTGATCATGTGCCGGAACCTCCGATGGGGCTGGTTCTGATCCGCCGCGGTCTCGGTGTTCACAACGCCCAGCGGGTGGCCCCATGCGTCGATCATCACTGACTGACCATGGCACAGGACGGCCTCCGGTTCATCGGCAAGCCCGTCCATGCAAGCGCGCAGAAACCCTGGCCCGCAAATGTCGTCATGGGCCGCCCATTTGAAAAAGGGACTGCGGGCAGCTTGGAACACCCGATTGTGGTTCACGGACGCGCCCAGATTTTGGTCCAACCGTTCGTAGCGGATGCGTTTGTCGGTGGCGGCGAAGGCACGGGCTATGTCCGGTGTACGATCCTCGGACGCGTTATCGGAAATGAAAAGCTCGAAATCGCCGAAGTCCTGATCCAGCAGGGATTGAATGGCCGCGGCCAGATACCGTTCGCCATTGTAAACCGGCAGACCGATAGACAGGGGCGGCGGTGCGGTCAAAGGCTTACGCTTTCGCCGGTTTGTAGCGCGATGAACGCATTGAGATGGCCGCGCGCTTCGTCCTTTTCACCGGCGTCGTTAAGAAGCTCATAGAGCGCGTACCGCACCGATTGGGCCTTTGGCATGAACCGGGCGGCTTGGCGGTAGGCGACGATCGCTTCTTCGCTTTTGTTGTCTTGGCGCAGGCGACGCCCCAAAAGTGCATGGGCCTCTCCCAAGGTTGCATCGCGGCGCAACGCTTCCAACGCGCCTTCGGCGGCTTCCACGGTTTGCCCGTCGCGTTCGTCGAGCAATGCCAATCCCAGGCGGGCCAGTCCAAGCTCGGGATCCAGATGTTCAGCACGGCCAAAGGCGCGACGGGCTTCGTCCCGGCGGTCAAGGGCCAAATATATACGTCCGATCTCAATATGGATGCGTGGGGTGTCTGGGTTGTCTTGTTCCGCGCGGAAGAGGTGGACCAGCGCGGCATCAGCGTCTTGTTGTGTGAGGCTCTGCGACGCCATCATGACCTCGGCCCGTGCCACAGGGTGATCTTCGGACATGAGAGGCTTTGCAGCTGCCTGAGCGCCCTCCATGTCACCCAACAGATGGAGGCAGCGCACCAAATGCAGGCGCGCGCGCCGGTCATCGGGCGCATCTTTCACGCGGTCTTCCAGTGTGCTGCGCGCCGCCGCGGGCGCACCGCCTTCCAACATGGCCAGCGCTTCCGCATAGGCGATTTGCGCTTTGGTCTTTTGCAATGGTTCTTCGCCGTCCCCCACAAGCACGTGACCATCGGCCAGGGCATCGGCGAGCAGACGTTTGGTGAGGCCCACGTCCTTGGCGGCGCCTGCGGGCACGGTATGGGGCAAGCCTGCAAAACTGGCGCCCCGTTTGGGCGATATGGAACGGAGTGCCTCGCCCAGCACACGACCGTCCAGGTCTTGAGGCACAGGCAAGCCCAACAGTGCAAGGACCGTTGGGGCGATATCCAGTGCACTTGGCGAATAAAGCGGTTCTGCGGCTTTGATCGCAGGTCCGTGCATAAGAACCAGACCACGTTCGGTGCACCAATCCCCGGCTTGAGCGCGCATGACCGTGGGCTTACTGGTTGGGCGTTGATCTTTGACAGTCAATCCGTGGGTGGACGCCAAGACCACTGTGGTGTCGGGCCCCGCTTCCTCCATTAGGGTGGCCAGCATCCCGTCCAACAACCCCGCCACATGCACCATCACGTGCCGAAACATCTCAAATTCTGACGCCGCGATGTGGCCCATACGTGGCGGATGAAACGCCATGAAAACCGGTGCCAGCCGGGAAAACAGGTCATATTCAACCGCTGCGAAGTCCCACTGCCAACGGCGCATCAGGTCAGTGGCCATCAAATGCGCCGAGGTCATCCGCGCCAAATGGTGCATCAGGAATGCCGGCGCTTCGTTGGTCGCTGGCATCTGTGCAACGTTTGGGATCAGATCACTGACAATACCGGGCGGGAGATCAGTCGGGCGTAAACGCAAATGTTCCAAAGACTCGCGTTCCGCGTCAGGCAGGACAGTTGGCGTCGGCGCGGGTTCGGGCAGATCGCCATTTCCAGTCGCAGTGAGGGCCGCGTCGCCAACCATTACACCGTGGTCCAACCGTTCGGCCATTCCGGTGCCACCCCAACCGACGACGATCGATTTCAACCCCGCTGCATCCGCATGCGACCACAATGCCGGTGCCGTCCGGTCAGCCGCAGTACGAAAGCGGATTTGGTCATCATCGGCCAAACGCACCGGGTGAAGCATCCCATGGCGCGCTGCGCGCTGACCGGTGGCCAAAGCTGTGGCTTGTAAGCTCGCCGTCTGCGGATTGACGGTGGACATGGCGGACCACGCCCCGTCACCGCGAAGCCGCTCCAGCGTTGGCATATCGCCCGCTTCAATGACAGGAGTGAGCCAAGCCCAATCGGCTGCGGGCCAATGGACCAGCAACAGGCGGCCTCTGCCGCCTCGGTCTTGCGTCATGCGTTTTAAGCAGCCTTGCGTCGGTGGTGACGTAGCGCGGCGAGACCACCAATACCTGCCGCCAGTAATGGCAGCGAAGCGGGGACCGGGATCGGAGCGGTCGGGCCAGCAAGGGTCAGATCAGAAAAACTGCCGCCATACACAAATGTTCCCGCACCACCGTGAACCGTGATCATATTGATGTCCAAAGCAATGGTATCATCACCATCGAGGTTGTCTCTGCGGAACTTCGCCGTGCCCTCAAGCTGAAGATCAAGGTATGCAAGAATATCGTTGCCACTGTCTTCAACGGTGAAGGGAAGAAGTGCACGGATGTCGAAAACGTCGTTTTCGTCGAGACCAAAGGTGTTCAAAACCCGCGCGAAATCGTCCAGGAAAAGTCGGCTGAACGAGTCGACGCCCGTTACATCGTCCGCAGTCAGCGTGGAATCCAACGGCAATAGCCCGCCATAGGTCAAGTTTGGAAACTGAGTGCGGTCGAAGTCATTGAATCCGTCTAACAATCCCAAAGAGCCGTAGCTGCTCAATCCATCCAGGGTGATAAGTTTGAACCTGGTAGAATCAATTTCCATGAAAACGTCGTAGCTATCGCCGTGGAAGCTGCTTTCGAACAGCTCGATTTCGAACGGGGTGGTTAGGACATCGCCCCCGTTGTCGCGGAATTCCAGTGGGACCGAGGTGGACGCCATGGCGTCAGTGGCCAGGCCAACGCCGCTTCCCATTGCAACTACGTAGCCGGTCAAACGGTACGGGCTAATCCCCATCGTCGGTCTCCTCAATGCTTCAACTTTTAGAGTAACTTCGCGCTGAAAGCTGCGCAAGTTTCGCTGTTACAGTAAGCGGCTTGCGAGGCTCTGAGCCAGAAGTTACGTCCGTGATCAGGCCGGGGTATCCCCATGCGGAGTGCGCCAAAACGATGAGAATATGCAGACAACCGGTCATGAGCGTCCGTCTCTGCCAAACAGTTGAGGAAGCCCGGTCTATCCCCCAAGGCGTTGTGAGTATCGGCAAAGATCCGCTGACCTGCCGCGTTTTTAACACCGAGTTCGACGAAACAACCCAACGCTTCGACGTGGCCTATGAAGAAACTCAGATGTTCTCAGGGGTCTACCGCGCGTTTGCCGATGACGTGATTGGCCGCCTCGGTCAGTTGTTTGGGCTTTCGGGCAAACGGGTGCTGGAGGTGGGGTGTGGCAAGGGATACTTCCTTGCAGCCCTGGCCAAGGCCACGGGAGCAAAGTGTGTTGGTCTGGACCCTGCAATTGATACGGCGATGTTTGATGGGGCCCAGGAGCAGTCATTCCGGTTGATCCCAGAGCGCCTGTCTGCGGCCCACGCTGATCTTCGCCCCGATCTGGTGATTTGCCGTCACACATTGGAGCACCTGGCTGACCCGGTGGGGTTCCTTACACTGCTCCGTCAAGTGGCGGGCAACGCGCCTTTGTTCCTTGATGTGCCCGATGGGGGCGCGGTCCTGCGCGCGGGCGGGTTTGAGGAAATCTACTATGAACACGCCAGCTACTTTAGCGAAGCCAGTCTCATCGCCACGCTGGCCGCCGCGGGTTGGCATGTGGACACTTTGGACAGGCGCTACCACGGTCAAGTTCTTGAGGTGGTGGCGCGGGCGGGTCAGCCTGCGGCTTCCAACCTGCCCAAGGAACCAGACGTCACTGATTTGCACAGCGCTGCCATCGCCTTGGACCGCAGGCTGGACTGCGCAGCCCAATGGTTCCAGGCGCGCACAGGGCAACCGATAGTTCTTTGGGGGGCTGGATCACGTGCCGTGGCGGCCATGGCTTGGCTCGGCGGCTTGGCTGAGGTTCACGCCGCGGTGGACATCAACCCTCGAAAACAAGGCGCTTTCTTGCCTGGGACAGGACATCCTGTGATTGCGCCCGCCACCTTGACCAACTTGGACCCAAGCGCCGTCTTGGTGTGCAACTCCGCTTACATGGGCGAGGTCGCGGCCTGTCTTCACGACATGGGCCTCGCGCCTGAACTCGCCAGCTTCGACTCCATCGTCGCATGAAACGGGTCCTGGCCATCTGGGAATTGGGCGGCGGCTTGGGCCACGTTAGGCGGCTTGCCCCAATGCTGGAGGCTCTGGCGCAACAGGGCTGCGAGGTTCAACTGGCCGCGCGTGACCTTATGACGGTGGCGCAAGAATTCCCGCAATTGACCATCCTGCCCGCGCCGGTTCCGGCCAATCAGGCCCAGCGGCAGGTGGCGCGGCCACGGAGCCTCACTGAAATCCTTCAAGTCCAAGGGGCCGACAACCCAGTTGCGCTGAGCGCAGTTCTAAAAGCCTGGCAAGGTTTGTTTTCAGCCGTGAAGCCGGATGTGATCCTACTCGACTACGCGCCGCTTGCGCTTTTTGCGGCGGCAGGCGGGCCAGTGCCCGTGGTCCATGTTGGAACTGGATTCACGCTACCGCCCGACACGTCACCATTGCCCGACATTCGCACTGCGGAAGACGGATACCCCGACAGGCTCCGGTTGATGGAGACACAAGTGCTGGCGTCCGTGCGTGAGGCGCGGACGCAGATTCAACTCGACACACCGGACACGCTTGGCGGGCTTTTTGCTTTGGTGGACCGGCAAGTCCTGGCCACATGGCCGGAACTGGACCCATTTTCACACTTGCGTGGCCCAAACAGTTGGACCGGGCCATGGTCGTCAGTGGGGTCGGGGTGCGCGCCCATTTGGCCAGATGTGGGTGAAGGTCCGCGGATTGCGGCGTACCTCAAGGATATGCCCGTCACACGTCCGCTCTTGGCGTTTTTGGCGGACCGAAAAGTCCCAACCCTGTGCCATGCTCCCCCCTCGGTGGGGCCCCCCGAGATAGAGACAGAGACGCTCCGCATGACCCAAACTCCGTTCCAGATGGGCACTGCGCTTGCGCATGCCCAACTGGGAATTTGCCACGGTGGCCATGGCACAACGGCGGCGTACCTGGGTGCGGGCGTTCCCGCCCTCCTGCTGCCCATGCATGTGGAACAGCTTCTCACTGCGGAACAGGTGGCGGCATCCGGAGCAGGGCATTGGGCGAGGGCAGATGACGTGAATGGCACATTGGAGGCGCTGGAAAAGTTGCTCGACGACACTGAGAGTTTTTCCTCTGCGACCGCCCCGTTCCAAGCTCGACACGCCACCCAAGGGGGCGACCGCGCCTTGGCACGGTCGGTGGCAGCGGTTGAAAGCCTATTGTGAGGCCTTTACGCTGGCAGTCGGAAGCGAGATAGGGCGCTGATGCTGGGGATCATTCTTGCCGGAGGGCGCGGCTCTCGTTTGGGGCCTGACGCGCCACCCAAACCTCTGGTGCCGATCAACGGTGTGCCGCTCGTCTGTCATGTGGCCGAACTGTTGCAGCGGGCAGGCGGGTCCCAAATCTTAATAGCAACTGGCCACCGCGGGTCCGAAGTGTCCGAAGCGCTCGGTCAACATTCAAATCTGGAAACCGTAGACACGGGAAAAGACACCCCGAACGGAGGACGTCTGCACCGGCTCGCCCCGCGGGTCCAAGGCCCGTCGTTTCTGTTGGCTTGGTGCGATGCCCTAACCGATGCTGACCTCAACCAATTGGAAAACCAACGGCGCAGCACGGGCGCAGAAGCTTGCCTCTTGGCCGTCCACCCGCCGGAACGCTTCGGACGATTGAACCTGGAGGGTTCGCGCGTGGCGGGCTTCACCGAAAAACAATCGGACCCGAGCCGCTGGATCAACGGTGGATTTTTTGCGCTCAGCGCATCGGTGCTGTCCCGGCTAACTCCCACAACTGACCTGGAGCGTGACCTATTTCCAACCCTGGCCCTTGAGGGCCAACTGACCGCTCTGCGGCACAACGGTTTCTGGGCCTGCATGGACAATTTGCACGAGGCCCGAGCCTTAGAACAGGCGCTCGCCGCCGGAGGCCCATTGCGCAGAGTGAAGGAGCCGGGATGAAGGTTTTTGTCACCGGCCACCGGGGCTATCTGGGTGCGCACCTTTGCCCATTGCTCAGGGACCTCGGCCATACGGTTGACGGGCGTGACGCGGGGCTCTTCGAAACCTGTGCCTACCCGGACATGCCGCCTCTGGCGAAGGTGGAACCCAATGAACGTGGCGACATTCGAGACCTGCGCCCGGACCATTTCGATGGCTACGATGCCGTCATTCATCTCGCTGGGCTCAGCAACGATCCGCTTGGCGACCTGGACCCGGTGCTCACCGATGCCATCAACCGCGCCGCTGCGGTGCATGTGGCACAGACGGCACGGGACGCAGGCGTGCGGCGGTTCCTGTTTGCCTCAACCTGTTCGGTGTACGGGGCCCGCGATGCCGATCTGCTGGATGAAACCGCTCAGCCTCAACCGGTGACCCCCTACGCCCGTGCCAAAGCGGCGGCAGAGGTGGAAATCGCACGGCTTGCCAGCCCGTCGTTCACCCCCGTGTTCCTGCGCCCTGGTACGGTCTTCGGGTTGGGACCGCGTCCTCGGTTTGATTTGGTGCTGAACAACCTGCTGGCTTGGGCCGCGGCCACTGACGAGGTGCGTCTGAAATCCGACGGGAGCGCCTGGCGCCCGCTGGTCCACGTGACCGATGTGGCGCGTGCGTTTGCAGCCTTGCTGGAACCACAGGCGACCGATGTTTCATGTCGTGCGTTTAACGTCACCACTCAGGCCGGGACATTGACAGTGCGCCAGTTGGCCGACCGCATTGTCAGAAGCTTAGACGGCGTCCAACTGACCCAAAGCCCCGGCGCCAGCCGCGATCCTCGCAGCTATCGTGTGTCTGGCGCACGACTGGCGGATCTGATCGGACCGGATTGGGCCCAGTGGGACATCGACCAAGGCATTGCGGAGATTGCCAACGCGTTGGACCAGCACCCGGTGTCTGTGAACGATTTTGAGGGACCACGTTTCCAGCGTCTGGCCCATTTGAAATCTCGCATGGCAGGCGCTGACCTAGGAACTGACTTGCGCCCAGTGAAGCTCGAAATGGGTCAACCATGACCAGTCCGCCTTGCCGGGGGTGCGGCGGTATGACAGAGCGGGTCGGGGACCTCGGTCAACTCCCACTGGTGGACCGGTTTCCGATCGTGGGTTCCGACCCGGAAGTTGACGCGCTTTTCCCATTGAAACTTTCCATGTGCCAACGCTGTGCGCTGTTCCAAATCGAAAACTGTCCACCACCTGACGTTCTGTTCGATGCCGACTACCGATACCTTTCGTCGATATCCTCCGACTGGCTCTCGGCGGCGAAGGATATGGCTATGACCGTTGCACCCACGCTGCGTCCCGGCGGGACGGTGGTGGAAATCGCGGCCAACGATGGGTATCAACTCCGTTGGTTTCGAGACTTGGGGTTCCGCGCCATTGGCATTGATCCAGCGCCTCTGCCGGTTGCTCGCGCCCGGTCCGAAGGACTGGACATCCGCCAAGCATTTTTTGATTTGGAAATGGCCGAAGCGCTCGCCGAGGAAACCGGCGGTGCGGATCTGGTGATTGCCAAGAACGTGCTGGCCCATGTGCCCGCGCCCAATCGGCTGTTGCAGGCCATGGCTAGGCTGCTGCGACCCGGAGGGCGGGTGATCATTGAGGTCCCTTGGCTAGGCGATCTTTTGGCCAATGGTGCGATAGATACGATTTATCACGAGCACCATTGCGTGTTCTCCGCCCACACGCTGGAGATGCTTGCAACCGACGCCGGGCTGTCAATAACCGAAGTGCAACGGCTGCCCTTCCACGCAGGATCCCTGCGGGTGAGCATGGCTTTGGGTGCAGACGATGATCTCAAACCCGACAGCTTGAATGCACTCTTGGCCCTCGAACGAGAGCAAGGAACTTGGAATGCCCAAAAAGTGCGGGATTTGCTGACGAGGGCGAAGGCCGACTTTCGCCAGATGGAAAGCAAACTTCGCGATGCTATAGCCGCGGGCCAAACCTTGGCCGCCTATGGGGCAGCCGCGAAGGGCGTCGTGTTTGCTGCGCTGTCAGGGCTAGCAGATCTGCCGATCAAGTATGTCTTGGACCGCAACCCTGAAAAACACGGGCGAAGGATGCCAGGGACAGGCATTCCTATCTTGCCAGTGGAACACCTGCTGACAGACCCACCCGACATCTGCCTGATCCTGTGCTGGAATTGGGCCGACGAGGTCATTGCCGACCAAAAAGAGTACTTGCACCACGGTGGCCGCTTTTGGGTGCCACTGCCAGAGTTCCGGGAGGTATCTGACCGAGCACTTTGAGTGCCTGCGCACCACCGGGAGGTTCCCACAGGCTCACCGTCAGTCGCTTCTCCAACCGCGCCTGCATGCGGATTATCGGTCCTGAGATTCAGGACAACACCAGTCATCGCGTCGAACGTAAATCCAATCTCACCGCCCTCCGCATTGATGACATCACCGTGATTGGCGGGTTTGCTTTCAAACTGGTCAAAAACCGCTCCGCCGATGAACGCCGCTTGCAGCGCTTGCAGAAACTGTCAATCGGCATCCAATTGTGACCCCTGATCGGCGTCGAATATTGACCCCCTTCAGGGCTGAGCTGGCCCGGCGCTGCGTAGTCTTCATGTAACGCAGCGGCG
>JBCDFD010000128.1:0-9772 GCA_039178645.1 Pseudomonadota bacterium
CCCGTCACATGGAAAACCTAGACAAGTCGCGGGCGACCATTCCAGCGATTTTCTTTCTTAGCGATGCGGACACGGTTGTTGAGCCCGAGGCCATTCGTGATGCCGCAGCGGCCTGGGGTGCGCCCAGCGAAGTGGTCACTTTAACGATGGGGCCTAGCGATGACGCATCGTCCCACGTGATTGCAGGCGACATTCTGAGCCCCGGTCAAAATGAAGCCGTCATTGCCCGGCTGATCCAATGGGCTCAGGCGCTCTAATACCTTGCGGGCCTACCATAATTCTGGCACTGTCAACTTAAGTTGACAGGAGGCTGTCCCATGCAAAGTTCGGCAAAGCAAGTGCGGCGCGTTCTCGTGTTCGGTGGATCAGGCACCATTGGTCAGGCTGCGTTGGATGCACTGGTCGAAGCTGGGCATGAGGTTGTCGCTTTTCTGCGCAAGACATCCGGCGTCGGTGGTGCCAGCAGCTCCGCAGACATGGCCGTCCGCTTCCCAAAAGTCAGCTTGCGATTTGGCGATGTGACCGACCCGGTCAGCCTGCGGGAGGTGGCATTTGCAGGTGCGCCTTTTGATGCAGTGGTGTCCTGCCTCGCATCGCGCACCGGCGCACCCAAGGACGCTTGGGCCATCGACCATGACGCCCACCAAGCCATGCTCCTCGCCGGCAAAGATGCAGGCGTCCCACATTTTGTGCTGCTCTCGGCCATTTGCGTGCAAAAACCCAACTTGGCGTTTCAGAAGGCGAAACTCGCGTTTGAAGCGTCGTTGCAGACGTCAGGTCTCACCTATTCCATCGTGCGCCCCACTGCCTTTTTCAAATCCTTGTCGGGTCAAGTGGCGCGGTGCCAAGCGGGCAAACCGTTTCTACTTTTTGGCGACGGCGAGGGTACCGAGTGTAAACCCATCAGCGACCGCGACCTGGGTCGGTTCTTGGCGGCCTGCGTCACCGACCCGACCATGCACAACCAAGTGCTGCCCATTGGCGGGCCGGGTCCAGCCATGACCCCGAGACAGCAAGGGGCCATGCTGTTTGATTTGTTGGGGCAGGAGGCGCGTTACAAGCACGTGCCGTTGCGCATGATGGATGTGATCGTCGGTGTTCTGGCGACCTTGGGGCGTTTGGTCCCCAAGCTGGCGGACAAGGCCGACCTGGCGCGCATAGGCCGTTATTATGCCACCGAGTCCATGCTGGTCTGGGATGGGGCGCGAAACCGCTATGACGCAGATGCCACGCCGGAGTTTGGGGCGGATACGCTCAAATCTTATTATGCCGCGTTAATCGATGGTTCAGCCAAGCTGGAACGTGGCGACCACGCGGTGTTTTAAGAGGACGCGGCCCGCAGGGTTGCGCGCACGCTAAAGCGCTTCCACTTTACATTGGATCACTTATTCGCTGCCTTTCGCTAGGCTCAAACGCGAAAAGCGATGCTAGATGATTCAACGAAGGGTGGAAGCGCTATAGGACGTCTCGCTCACCTGGAAACCGGCTTCGGCCATGAGCGCGTTGCTGGCGGTTTCCACCGTAGTCTCCAATTCGGCCATGAACGGGTCTAGGTCTCGACCCGGTGGGATTGGTTTTAGAAACTCCACCACAGCTAACCCTGGTTTGCGGTAAATGCCGGTTCGGGGCCAAAACACACCCACATTGGTGGCGGCGGGCACGCAGGTTTGGCCCAATTGGTTGTAGAGCGCCCCAGCCCCAACTTTGTAGGGCAGGTGCGCCCCCGGCGCGACGCGCGTGCCTTGGGGGTAGATGATCAATTGACCCGGCTCACTGGCCCCTGATTTCACGTCTTCGAGCATTTGCGTCACCGCGGCCCCGCGTTTGCCTCGGTCCACCGGCACGCAGCCAATGCGCAGCGCGTACCATCCTAGGATCGGAGCCTTGATCAGCTGCTTCTTCATGATGAATTTGGGTCGGGGCAGGACCGAGCAGAGGATAATGATATCGAAGAAACTCTGATGTTTTGAGGCCAGCAGGACCTCGCCTGTTGGCACTGCGCCGCGCACCTCGGACCTCAGGCCCACCATCCAGGCTGCGCTCCACCGCACATAGCGGCAGTAGGTGTGGATGCCCGCGAACGCGCCATGGCGGTTCACAAGCGCCCAAGGTGTGAAGAACACGGCCAGAATTGGCATGGCCAAATACATCTGTCCCACAAACAGGATCGAACGGCACCATTGCCACAGGTGTTTCATGGGGCGCGTCCTCTCAGTAATCGCATGGCACTGCGGCGGGAGCTAACAAAGGCCACGCCTGCCACGAAAGGCGGCAAAAGGGCCAGGGTGGCCCAGGCCCATGGGGTGGTGGGGCGCAGGCTTGGCAAGCCGCCGACGCCGTCTGGTGGCAGGGACAGAAGCACGGCAATACTGAGGCACGTTCCCACCAAGGCACCGACGGTGGACTGCCACGTCAGTCGACGCACGAAGGCCGACGCAATCCAACCGTCTTTGGCCCCCACTTGTCGCAGCACATCAATGCTTTGGGTGTTCGCCCAAAGAGCTGCCTGTGCGGCCAGGGCCGTGACCGCCGCCAAGGTGCCTGCAATCAACCCAAGTCCCGCCGCCGTCACCCAACGCAACCGCTGTTCGGCCAAGGCCAAAGGTGCCCGCCAGCGGGCGTGGGTGTCGAGCACTGCGTCAGGGACCTCGCCCGCCAACCGCAATCGCAGCGCGTCGGCATCGAAACCCTGGCCCGATGGGGTGATGGCGATCAGTTGCGGCAACGGCAGGTCACCAACCGGAATGTCACGGCCAAACCAGGGTTCCAACAAAGCGGCCTGTTCCAGGTCCGATATCACCCGCGCCGCGTCTACACCCGGCGTTGTGGCCAGGACATGGAGAGCGGCTTCCATAGCTTCACCTCTGGTATCGGTGCCCGCTGTGATCCGCAACGTGGCGCTTTCCGCCAGTTCCAGCCGCCAGGATTGGGACAGCGCGGTAAGAGCGATGGCCAAGGCAATTGCGATGACCCCAAGGAACGCCATGGCGGCGCTGCTGAATATCATCAACCGTGAGGTGCCCGGTGATGGCGGCACGGTCCGCCTGGCCCCAGGTGCGCCGCTCAGGACGCGCCATGCTCCTCGCCAGGTCATAGCGCCGCTCCCGCGAGCGAAAGCTGCCCGTCTTTGAGCCGCAGGACACGGGCGTCCACCATCGACTTGGCGGCGCGGATCAACGCCAGATCGTGCGTGGCCAGCACCACAGGCGTCCCGATCTTGTTCAATTCGATGAGCAGTCCAAGCAGACGCAAAGACATGTCCCAGTCCAAATTGCCAGTGGGTTCATCGGCCAGGATCACCTCGGGCGTGCTCACCAAGGCCCGCGCCAGAGCCGCACGCTGGCGCTCGCCCCCAGACAGGCTGGGCGGTAGAGCATCGCGACGGTGATCCAGCGCCACCCATTCCAACAGATCATCCCGCTGTTCGCGCTTTTCCTTTGAAACGGGACCGCGCACTGTGAAGGGCAGGATCACGTTCTCAGCAAGGCTCAGGTGATCCAAGAATTGTGCATCTTGGTGAATGATCCCCAGACGCCGCCGCGTGTTGGCCTGGGCATCGCTGGACAGTCCCAACATGTCGCGACCAAAGACTTTGACTGTCCCACGAGATGGGCGCTGCATGCCCGCGCACAGGCGCAGCAAAGTGGATTTTCCCACGCCAGATGGGCCAGTTAGGAAAAAGAAGTCACCGGAACGGATAGTGAGCGTCACGTCGTTAAGGATCACGCGCTTGCCGTACGCCAGTGTCACCGCGTCCAGGTCAATCACGTCTCGCCCCATTCTTCTGCCGCTTGGTTGTGCCAAACCGCAGCGGGCGGCGCAACGGGCAACGCTTGGCGCAGGCTGCCGAGCTTGCTAATTTAGCGAAGTCTTGCGAGCGGAGCCCCATGTCCCACGTCCCCATCACATGTCCATCCTGCATGGCCACCTATCGGGTGCCAGCCGCGGCCATGCCAGATGGGGGGCGTGAGGTGCATTGTTCGGCCTGTGGGTACAGTTGGTTCCATCTATGGTCCGCAGACGCCGATGTGTCCGAGCCGGAAGTATCGGAGCAACCGGTTGCGTCGGGGTTCGACCGAATGGATCGCATGCGCGCGGCTTTGCGTGGAGCGGCGGCGGCTGGTGAAGTGAGCGGCACCGAGACTGCCGCGCCGGAAGGCTTCGGGGAAATGCCAATCCCCCATTTCAAGCGCCAGGCCCGCCCGACTGTGCCCGCGGTTGCATCGCCACCGCCGTCCGCAACGCCCCGTGCACCAACCCCGCCACCGTTCAATGAACCCAGCGTCTTTGGCGATAGTGAGCCGGAACTTGACCTGCCCACACCGCCGCGGCGGCGATTGGATCCTGCGGTGGCGGCGGTGCTTCGCGCAGAGGCCGAGGTGGAGACCAAAGCCCGGCGACAGGAAATGGGCCTCCTGTTCGAGCGCCAAGAGGAATTGCCGTTGCAGCCGCGTCCCAAACGCAGCCCTAGCGAGGTGCGCGCCCGTTTGGCGATGTTGCAGGACGCAGAGCGGCGGAGCGATCTGCCAGCGGGTGAACTGGAACCGCCGGAACCTGACCCGGTTCCCGGAACGTCCGACGCGACCGAAGGGTTCCGACCTTTGCCGCCCATGCCCGAGCCGCGTGACGCGCCCGCGCGACGCAAGCCGGATCGGGACCGCTCCCGCATAGCCGGTGCGGCTTTGGGATCAGACGGCCGCGGTGATCGGAGCCTTCCAGCGCCGTTGTCCCCGCGTGAACTGGCCGCCATCGAAGAGGCAAATCTTCGGCGCGGTTTCCGTATCGGCTTTGGCGTTCCCGTTTTGGTGGCCGTGTTGGCCGTGCTAGTTGTTGTTAACGCTCCTCTGATCGTTGAGCAGACGCCTGACACCATGGTGCCGACAGTGACCCGTTGGTTGGAAGAGGGCGAACAAATCCAGACCGATTTGGCGTTTTGGGTTCGTGACACCGTTCATCGTATCGTTGGCCAGTAAAGCAGCAGAGGATCGGCTCTAGGCTGGACCAACTGTCAGCCGGAAACTCAGGGCCTCGGCCATATGGGGCGGTGCGATCTCGGCGCTGGCATCGAGATCGGCAATTGTGCGGGCCACCCGCAGCACTCGGTGAAACCCACGCGCGCTCAACCCAAACCGTTCGGCGGCTTGGTTCAGCATGTCTCGGCATTCCGTTGCAAGCGGCGCTATGGTCTCGAGCACTTGACCCTCGGCGTCAGCATTCACACGAATATCGCCGGTTTCGCCAAACCGTTTGGTTTGGGTCGCCCGAGCTTTGGCCACGCGCGTTGCGATTTCCGATGATGGCTCACCGGTGGCGGGCAGGTCGAGGTCTTGGAAACTCACCGGCGGCACTTCGACCCGCAGGTCAAACCGGTCCATGAGCGGGCCTGATATTCGTCCCAAATAGTCTTCGCCGCATTGGGGCACGCGGGCGCAGGCACGGGCGGGGTCGCTGAGGTATCCGCATTTGCACGGGTTTGCGGCGGCCAACAGCAGGAACCGACAGGGGTAGCGCACATGGGCATTGGCGCGGGAAATGATCACATCGCCCGTTTCAATGGGCTGCCGCAGAGTTTCCAAGACCTGGCGCGGGAACTCCGGAAATTCGTCCATGAAGAGGACCCCATTATGCGCCAGGGAAATTTCGCCCGGTTTGGCGCCCTTACCACCGCCGACGATGGAGGCCATGGAAGCTGTGTGGTGTGGTCTGCGAAATGGACGGGTTCGGGATATCCCGCCTTCGTCCAAAAGACCCGCCAGTGAGTGGATCATGGACGTTTCCAGCGCTTCGGTGGCGGTCAGGGGCGGCAACAGCCCTGGCAACCGCGCCGCCATCATGGATTTGCCCGATCCTGGCGTGCCAATGAGCAAAGTATGATGCCGACCGGCAGCGGCGATCTCCAAAGCCCGTTTGGCCCGTTCTTGACCTTTGACCTCTGCCATATCGCCTGAGCCTGCGTTTTCGACCACTTCTCCGGGCTCTGCCGGGGGCAGGGGGGACTGTCCTGAAAAGTGGCGCACCACTTCGGCCAGCGAATTGGCGGCGAGCACTTGGGCATCCCCAACCCAGGCGGCTTCGGCCCCACATCCCTTAGGACAGACCAAACTGCGGTTGTCTTCGGCTGCGGCCAGCGCGGCGGGCAAGGCCCCGATCACTGGCACCAAGGAGCCGTCCAGTGACATCTCGCCCAGGGCCAACGACCGTTCCACCGCATCGCGCGGCAAGATATCGAGCGCTGCCAACAGCGACATCGCAATGGGCAGGTCGAAATGGGAGCCTTCCTTCGGCAAGTTCGCCGGAGCCAAGTTGATGGTGATCCGCTTGGACGGTAGCGCGATGGACATGGCGGTGAGCGCTGTGCGCACTCGATCCCGCGCTTCGCTGACGGCTTTGTCGGGGAGGCCCACGATGGAAAAAGCGGGCATGCCTGCGGTGACCGCGCATTGCACCTCCACCGGGCGGGCCTCAATCCCGTCAAAGGTCACCGTGAACGCCCGTGCGACCATTCCTAAACTCTCCGTTAATCTCAACGGAGGGTGCAGCAACCTTGGTTACCAAGCGGTTAAACAGGTCTATCCGCCCAGGGCGAGAGTGCGTTCGCGGCGCAAGACATAGGCGATGCAGAGCAAACCGGCGATGGAACTGAGCCACATCACCCACAGCAGCGGCAAGGCACCGGTGCTTTCGTCCAAAAGCGCGCCGGCCAGTGCGGACAGGGCCGCGCCGCCGCCGATCATCATCGCGCCGCCCAAACCCGACGCCGTCCCCGCAAGTCTGGGTCGCACGGACAACATCCCGGCGGTGGCATTGGGCAAGGTGATGCCATTGCCAAGCCCCACGAAAACCATGGAGCCGAAGAACACCAGAATGCTCTCGTGACCGGCGTAGAATAGCGCCAGCGGCAAAGCCATTCCCGCGGCCGCGATAACGCAGCCCAGTACCACCATGCGGTTGATGCCCAAGCGGACAGAGAAATGCCCAGACACCCAATTGCCTGCGGCATAGCCCACGGCGGGGGCTCCCAGCACGAACCCCAGGATGACGGGGTCGAGGCCGAACACCACTTCGCCCACAAAAGGGCCTCCGCCCAAATAGGCGAAAAACGCGCCGGAACAGAAGGTCATGGTCAGGCAGTAGCCCCAGAACCGCCGAGAGGTGAACAGTTCGGGTGCCTCGCGGAACTGCTTGGCGATGTCGCCGCCGGACATGGGGGCGGTTTCGCCCATGTCCCGCCACACCAGCGCCATGGTGGCTAGACCCAAAATCAGCAGTAGCCAAAAGCTCGCTTGCCAGCCGAAGGTGCCTTGCAATAGCCCGCCCACCATCGGTGCGGCCATGGGGACGAGCGCCATGCCCATGGTGACATACCCAATCATGGACGCAGCTTGGGCATCGGCGACGATGTCCCGAACCACCGCTCGACCCAACACGAGACCGGCCACAATCACCGCTTGGGCCATACGGCACAGTAAGAAAACCTCCACCGTGGGCGCGATCAAAGTGCCAATGGTTGCAATGCAAAACAGGCCGCAGGCGGTCAGCATCACAGTGCGCCGCCCGTATCGGTCCGACAAAGGCCCGAGGAACAATTGCAGCACCGCGTTGGTGGCCAAGTAAAGCGATACCGACAACTGCATCGTGCGATATTCGCTGTCAAAGTGCGTGGCCATTTGGGGCAGGGAGGGCAGGTAGATATTCATCGTCGCTGCCGACAGACCTGCAATGATCACCAGCGTCAGAATGTGCGGCGGTGTGCTTTGGTCTAGAAATCGGATGGTGGGCGCGGCGGTGGACATGGAGCCACACTTGTTCCGTTGGCTTCACTTGTCCACTGGCATTGCCTGGCCCTTTGTGACGCGCACCGAGGTTTCCTTTTGCCGCTCCGGCGACATCTCATGGATCGGAACATGTGAAAGGTGACCTGCCATGACACGCGAACACTACGGCTGCGCTTGCTGCAATGGCGTCTTTGGTCAGCTTCTTGCGGGCAATGCACATGTCCAAGACCTCCAAGCCACTGCACAGCAGGGATGGTCGTGTAACTGGGGGATTGACTGGTCGGCGCTTGGCCGCCGCGATGTCATCAAGGCAGGCGCGGCAGCCGCCGCTATCTCCGCTTGGTCGGCGATCGCAGCCGGTGCTCAGCCCAGCCGAACCACGGTTTACACAGGCGGCACAATCCTGACCGTCGATGCCGCGTTTTCCGAAGCAGAGGCCCTGGCCATTCGCGGCGAACATATCCTGGCCGTGGGCGCAGAGGCCGATGTGATGGTTGCGGCTGGCTCGGATGCGGAAATCGTTGATCTGCAGGGCAAAACCGTTCTGCCCGGTTTCATTGATCCGCACAGCCATGTGATCTCTGGGTCCATCGTGGACACGATCATGGACTATGTCGGCATGGCGCGGTTTGGCACCGCTGCCGAGGTCCTCGCGCATATGAAGGCCAAGGCCGACGCCACGCCGGCGGGTGAATGGCTGGTGTTTCGGAACTATGATCCGGCGGTGCAGACCGGGCCGGATGCGCTGACCTTCGCGGAATTGGACGCGGTGTCTACAGAGCACCCGGTGTTCGTGATGAACGCGTCTGGCCACATTGCCTATGCCAATCGCGTGGCGTTCGAGGTAGCGGGCCTCCCGTCCGATGTGCCGAACCCGCCCGGTGGTGAGTTTGTGCGCGATGACGACGGAAACCTCACTGGCGTGATCCGCAACAACGTGGCTTTCCTGCAAATCGCACAACACAATCCGGTGATGATGACCGCCGACCCCGTAACTGGCCTCATACAGCTTTTGAGTAAATGGAGCGCGCTGGGTCTCACCACGGTTTCTGAACTGAGCCTTGGGGCCCTGTCTCAGTCCCCTGCGGACGTGGAGGTGATGCGCGCCGCCGCCGACAGCGGGCAGTTGAACGCAAGGATCCGCAGCTATGCCTTTTACACGGTGGGTGCCGACACCTGGGACGCCGCCGGGGTCCGGCCCGGTGACGGAAACGCCATGGCCCGGGTTTCTGGCTATAAGCTGGTGGCGGACGGGTCGAACCAGGGGTTCACTGGGTTGCAGCGCGACCCCTACTTGGGCACCGAAGACCGCGGCCTTGCCTATATGACGCCAGAAGACTTGACCGCCACAGCCATCGACCGGGCGCAAAAGGGTTGGCAACTGGCCATCCACGGCAATGGCGATGCGGCGATCGACACGATTTTGGACGCCTGCGAAGCGGTCCGAGACGCGGGCGTTGACATGTCTAAAGTGCGCGCGCGGATCGAACATTGTTCGATCCTCCACGATGATCAAATCGCACGTATGAGAGACCTTGGTGTCTCAGCCAGCTTCCTCATTGGACACGTGCATTACTGGGGCGTGGCCATGCGGGACGACGTTTTCGGGCCGGAGAAAGCTCAGTTGCTCGACCGATGCAAAAGCTGCGAGGATGCGGGTGTTGGGTTCACTGTGCACTCTGATTTCATGGTCACCGATCCCAATCCGCTTCACATGATCGAAATGGCCGTGACGCGTCGCACGTGGAAAGAACCAGACTACACGCTTGCCCCCCATGAACGGATTTCGGCGGAAACCGCCATCCGTGCGCTGACGTCCGAGGCTGCGTGGCAACTGTATTCCGAACATGAAATTGGCAGCTTGGAGCCCGGTAAGTTCGCCGACATGGTGATCCTGGCCGAAGACCCCCGCACCGTGGACGCTAACGCCATCAAGACCATCAAAATCGAGGAAACTTGGTTGGGCGGGCGTTATGCCTTAAAAACCTGACGCCCGC
>JBCDFD010000129.1:0-9575 GCA_039178645.1 Pseudomonadota bacterium
CCCGGTTGCAGTATCGCCGTGGTGCGCAAGTCGGCACCGTCGGCTTTCCAATCAGTGACCGGTGGCGTGGGATCGACGCAAAGCACGCGGTGGCCTGCGGATCCAAATCCTGCGGCGGCGCTCAGCCCTGCCAGCCCGCCGCCTGCAATCACAACATCGTAGTCAAATCGATCTGCCGCTTCTGCCATGGGGCCTCCGTTCGGTTGATCCACAACCTAGGGAGCAGAGGCCCAGTGGCCAAGCGACAATTGGTCAGCCGCGCGAGATGATCACGATCACGCAGAACATGACGCCCACCATGAAGAGAGCGGGGATGATCAGACCGGCATAGCCAAAGAGCATGATCGAACAGCCCCAGAGCGCGGCGATCATCACGACGCCAGACCACGCGTTGGCCACGTCACTGTCGCCATCGTTCAGCATCCACCCCAAGATTGGGATGTACTGTAGGATGCGGCGCCACAATGGGGTGGCAGGGGCCTGGGGCAGTGTGTCCATGGTCGTCATTACGCGGTCCTCTCCAAAACTGATGTTTGATATGTATCAGTCAGAAGCATTTCCTTAACTAGCACGCAAGATGCCGCATCGCAGCATATGGTAAAGAACCGGTGAATGTGAGCGCCAACGGCGGTTTTGAGCGGCTGGGGGGTGCCCTTGCATCGTCATCCCTGGCAAGGCAGGGTGCGGAAATGTCTACCACTTCAAACCCAAAAGACGCCTACGGCCTTATACTAGAGGCCATTGATGCCGGCGTTTACAGCCCCGGCGACCGTTTGGTTGAATCCGATCTCGCGGATCGCTTTGGCGTGTCGCGGACCCCGATCCGTGAAGCGCTCCAGCGGCTAGAAACACAATCGCTGCTCACGCGGGATGGGCGCAGTCTGATTGTGGCTTCTCTGGACCATAACCAAATGGCCGAACTCTACATCGTGCGCACGGAGCTTGAGGGCCTGGCGGCGCAGCTTGCAGCCAAACATGCCACTCCCGAAGAAATCCGCGTGCTGCGCGAAATGGTGACAGAGGATCGCGCGTTGCTTGGTGATCCAGCCGCTTTGGCCCGCGCCAACCGTCGGTTTCACAAGCAAATCCATCTCGCGTCCCACAACCGATACTTGGTGCAGCAGTTGGACCTCGTCCATCGATCCATGGCACTTTTGGCCAGTACATCACTGGCAGCCGAAGGACGCGGCGAGTTGGCCCTCTCCGAGCATGACGCCATTGTCACATGCCTCGAAGCGCACGACGGTCCCGGCGCATCTGATGCATTACGAACTCACATTTCCCGCGCGTTTGAGACCAGACTTCGCCTTGATGCCGAAGAGGTCACACTACTCGGCTAAGCGTTGGTCGCCTTATGCCGCGGCCTTGTCCTGAGTGGTCTGGTCTTCTGCGGGGATCACTTCTGCGAATGACAACTCGCGTGTAGTCGGTTCAGTGAACCGGCCATGCTGGGTTTTGTCCCAAAAAAATGGCCTGTGCAGCATTTCGCCAAAAGCCTTGTAAACCGCGAGCGTGGCCATGGCGAAATATGGGGCCATCGTCAGAGCCCATGCGCCGTAGGACAGCCGTCCTGTGATTTGGAGCGCCCTGAGCGCCAGACCCGTTGTCACCAGTTCGCTGAGCACAAACAGCCCAGCCAAGCCCCAGAGCAATCCCGTCGGCATGGCGTGCGCCAAAGGGTGCAGGTCCGTCAAGAACAAGGCCCAAAGCGACCACAGGACCGGAGCAAGCGCGACTTGCGTGAGGCTGCCTAGGAAAAGAACTTGGAACCCAAAGAATTGCCAAGGCCCCAGGTCCCGCCACAGCGCAACCGGATCGCGCATATGGACGGCGTAGGTCATGGCGTAGCCTTTCAACCAGCGTGACCGCTGCTTTACCCATGGCCACGGGCGGCAATTGGCTTCTTCCCTCGTGGTGGTGTCGAGCAACTCCGTGCGGTAGCCGCGGCGCGCGATGCGCACCCCCAAATCCGCATCTTCCGTCACGTTGTGCGCGTCCCAGGCCCCCAGTTCTTCAAGAACAGAGCGGCGGAAAAACAACGTGGTTCCCCCCAAAGGAACCACCCAACCAAGCCTGGCCACTCCGGGCAGAAGCACGCGGAACCACGTGGCATATTCGAGGGTAAAACACCGCGACATCCAGTTGTGGCGCGTGTTGTAGAAATCCAATGCCCCTTGCAAACAGGCCACCTGGGGACCCGCCACGGCGAACCTTTCCGCCACCCGACGAAGTTGATCAGGCGCGGGCGCGTCTTCAGCATCATAGATGCCAACAATGCTACCATGGCAGAAGTCCAAGGCGTAATTCATAGCTCTTGGCTTGGTCTTCACAGTGCCTTGCGGCACGACGATCATCCGCATCCATTGCGGAAGCTCAGTTGCAGCCACAGCGTCGCAAGTGATGGTGTCGTCCTCTTCCACCACAATGCAAACGTCCAACAACGCGCGGGGATAGTCCAACCGGCCCAGCCGTTCCATAAGGTGTCCGGCGATGCGGTCCTCTTGGTATAGCGGGACAAGGATGGAGATCACTGGCAATCGGTCTTTGCCAGGCCCGGCTTTGAGATCGCGCACCTCCGCCATGGCACGCTCGGGACGCCATTGGGTGATGGCAGCGGAAAGTTTGAAACCGGTGAGTGCAACCAAGCTCAGCACCGAAAGCGCCAGCAGGCCCAGGAGCAGAAGCGTGGGAGAAAAGAGTGCGACCCCGCCCGAGATGAATGCCGCCCAGGTGACCATCACGCGAAAGGGCATGGCCCGCCACGTTCGGCAGGATTGCAGAGGGGCCACCCTCGTTTCCGCGCGTCGCAGGAGCACGTGCTTATGGTTCACCGCCAAGGCCTCTGCCACAGTCCCGCGCTCTGCCAGTGCCATCATCACCGGGCCTAGGGTCTCTTCAAATCGATCCTTGAGCATTTCGAAGCCGCTGGGATCTTCGGTGACCACCACCGTGCGCCCGCCCACGCGACGCCATGGCATGGTGCGATCTTCTAAGCAGGCAAGTGGTCCAACGGCAGTGGTGAGTGTCGGGTCAGGTGGCGTTGCAGCCAGATCGATGTGCCGGGTCTGCCATTGCGTTTCCAGCGCCCTTTGAACGGCCTCAGGGGAGGCTTTGCCGGTGGCGCGGACGGCGTCCCCTAGGCGAATGTCGGCTCGCGTATGGAGCGACACGGCCTTTTCCAAATCGTCTTCGCTGATCTGTCCCTGGGCGCGTAAGATGTCACCCAACCGCGGGCGTTGAGGCGTGGGCGCATTGGCCCCATCCGGCCACCGTGGCTGGACTTTCTGTGTGCTCACCAAAGAAAACTTTGGGCGCTCCATGCACCTTTACCTTTCGCTAACCTACCAATCGGTTTCGAGCGGTTTGGTTAAGTGCGTGTTAACTGACCGGTAAGGTGCGTCAGGACGCGCCAGTGAAGTGGGGTAAACCCCCAGTTACCCGGCCAAAAGGTTCGGATCTTTCGGCATTTTGGGGTCTGTGAGAGCGGGCGGACCTAGCCCAAGGCAGACCGGAAACGTTCGAACAGATAGAAACTGTCTTGTGGGCCGGGGCTGGCCTCGGGGTGGTATTGCACCGAGAAAACGGGACGGTCTGCGACGCGGATTCCACAGTTCGACCCGTCAAAAAGCGACACGTGGGTCTCGATCACACCTTGTGGCAAGGATTGGCTGTCCACAGTGAAGCCGTGATTCATGGATGTGATTTCAACCTTGCCAGTTTCCAGATCCTTCACCGGATGATTGGCACCGTGGTGACCATGGTTCATCTTCACCGTGCTCGCCCCAAGCGCAAGCGCGAGCATTTGGTGACCCAAGCAAATGCCAAACACCGGCAGTGCGGTCTCTTTCAGGATCGTCTGGATCATGGGGACGGCATATTCACCGGTGGCGGCGGGGTCCCCTGGACCATTGGATAAGAACACACCATCCGGTGATTGCGCCAAAACATCTTCGGCGGTGGACGTCGCCGGCATGACCATGACGTTGCAACCGGTGTCGGCCAGGCACCGCAGGATGTTGCGCTTGGCCCCGTAGTCCAGAGCAACCACTTTTGGTCCGTCACCTGAGCGCGGCGTGTAGCCGTCGGGCCAAAACCAACGGGTTTCGTTCCACTGATAGGACTGCGCGCAACTCACGTCGCGGGCAAGGTCTTTGCCCTCTAGACCGTCGAAGGCCCGGGCACGGGCCACCAGAGCGCTCAGATCAAAGGTGCCATTGGGGTCATGGGCCAAGGCAACATGGGGGGCACCTTGTTGGCGAATGGCACGGGTCAGTCTGCGCGTGTCCACCCCTGCGATACCAATCCGACCGGTGCGCTGTAGCCACGAGGAAAGCTCTTCGGCAGCGCGCCAGTTTGAGGCCAGGGTGGGGTCCCATTTGACCACCAAACCGGCGGCCGACGGCGAAGCCGCCTCGTCATCTTCGGGGGTCACACCCACGTTACCGATATGTGGGAACGTGAACGTCACCACCTGACCGGCATAAGACGGGTCCGTCATAATCTCTTGGTAGCCCGTCATGGCCGTGTTGAAACAGAGTTCCGCCTCGCAGACGCCTTCAACGCCTAACCCATGGCCGTAGAACACAGTGCCGTCAGCCAAAGCGAGGCAAGCGGTGGGACCGGACATGGGCGACTCCTTGTGCAATGCAAACGGCGCACCAATATGGGGGCTGCCACGTTTCTGCAAGCGCACTTGCCACAGAGGTGCGGCCTAGATATAGGCCCGCGCACCATGACAGCAGGGGATCGACCATGGGCAAAAACCTGAAAACCAAAGTCGGCGACAGCCTCAAACAGGCCATGCGCGACAAAGATACCGCGCGTCTGTCGACCCTGCGATTGATCAACGCGGCCATAAAGGACACGGAAATCGCCGAACGGGCCACCACGGCCCCTGACGCGGAGCCGGTGCCGCTGTCTGACGATACTGTGGTTAAGTTATTGGGAAAGATGGTGAAGCAGCGCCAAGAGAGCGCGCGTGCCTACGAAGAAGGCGGACGTCTGGAGCTTGCGGAAAAGGAAAACGACGAAATCGAGATCATCGCCGAGTTCCTTCCGCCTAAGCTGTCCGCAGACGCCCAAGCCAAGGCGATTGACGCAGCCATTAACGAAGTGGGCGCAGACTCGATCCGCGACATGGGTAAAGTCATGGCCGCGTTAAAGTCGCGCTATACGGGCCAGATGGATTTTGGCGAGGTCGGCCCACTGGTGCGGTCGCGCCTGGGTTGAGACCACTCAGACGTCCTTCATATCATTTGGCACGCCGCGCCTCAGCGCGAAACCAAGAAGCGCCAGACCACTTATCAATCCCAGCCAACCGGTGGGCGCCGAAATCGGTGCAAACCCCCGGCGGCCTGCATTGCCACGCTCTGTGGGGTCCCGCGGAATGGGCGGAAATCTAGAATCGTCACCGCCGCCTCCCCTCACATTCGGAACGGTCAGACGCGGGGGCGGCATGCCGCGATCGTCCGGTCTGTGAAACAATTGTGCGCCCAAAGGGTCCCCAGTGTCTGGATTGGGGTTCGGTGACCAATAGATCGGCGGGTCGGGCAACCAATAGGACGTGATCGGACTAAACTCGCTGAGATCATAACCAACCGGCACCAGTTGGGTCAGGCTATCGCTGCCATCCATGCCGACGCATACGCGATCCCATTGTGCTTCGTAGTCGGTCCATTCGGTGTTGGTGGCGGAGCGCCCGAGAATCTGACGTTCGTAGTCCCCACGCTCAAGGCGACCGGCACAGGGGTCGACCAAACACACCGGTGGGGGCCGCGCCCCTTTGAAACCCACTGCATAGGCATCTTCCAAATCCGCTTCTTGCACACAGACACCGCCCAAGAAATCATGGAACAAAGGCACAGTGTTGGCCCAGGCACTTGGTGCCTGCCATTGGGTTAGCCCAATGAAAACAAACAGAATTGATCTGAGCCGTTGTCGCATATGAACCTCACATGCATTGGTATCACCGATACCAGTTAACACAAGTAAGCTTTCTTAATTAAACTTTTACCCATCTGCAAAAAACTCTTGAATCGGCGTGCAACCACTAGCTGTAGTCGGGTCAAGTACAAAAAACTCTAGAATTTGTGATTTCCCCTGTTGACGGATCCCCCAATTCCACGTTTTGTGGTGTTCACGGGAGGACGACACACTATATGTTGTGCTGACCGTCACAAATAAGCCAGGTAAACCTTCAACATCTTGTGCCTCTGGCATGGGATCGGATGCGTCTTGCCTGTAACATTGCGAAATTTGATTGGCCGGACGGACTGGCCAGCGGACCGGATACCAAGGCAGGGCACCAATGAGAATCGAGCGCAAGTTCACTACCGACGCCGCCGACGCATACGCGCAGCTGCAATTCACCACCACCACATCGGAAATCCGCAACCCGGACGGCACAGTTGTATTCCGTCTGGAAGGGCTCGAAGTGCCCGCCGATTGGTCCCAGGTGGCTTCTGACGTTCTGGCGCAAAAGTACTTTCGAAAGGCCGGGGTGGCAGCCAAGCTCAAGCGCGTGAAAGAAAAGGGCGTGCCACAATTCCTGTGGAGGTCGATCCCAGATGAAAAGGCCCTGGCCGATGTGCCCGAAGACCAACGGTTCGGTGGCGAAACCTCTGCGCGCCAGGTGTTTGACCGTCTGGCCGGTGCTTGGGCCTACTGGGGGTGGAAGGGTGGTTACTTTTCCACCGAGGCTGACGCCCGAGCCTATTTCGATGAAATGCGGTTGATGCTCGCCACCCAACGGGCTGCGCCAAACTCACCACAGTGGTTCAACACCGGCCTGCATTGGGCCTACGGCATCGACGGCCCATCCCAAGGGCACTTCTACGTCGACCCATTCACCCACAAGATGGTGAAATCCAAATCTGCCTACGAACATCCCCAACCCCACGCCTGTTTCATCCAGTCCGTTGCGGACGACTTGGTGAACGACGGCGGCATCATGGACCTGTGGGTCCGCGAGGCACGCCTGTTCAAATACGGCTCAGGAACGGGCACGAACTTTTCAAGCCTCCGCGGCGAGGGCGAAGCGCTCTCGGGGGGCGGCAAGAGCTCCGGTCTGATGGGTTTCCTTAAGATCGGCGATCGAGCAGCGGGCGCGATCAAGTCGGGCGGCACGACCCGGCGTGCGGCCAAAATGGTGATCTGTGACGCAGACCACCCCGACATCGAGGACTTCATCAACTGGAAGGTCAAAGAGGAGCAAAAGGTCGCGAGCCTCGTCGCGGGCTCCAAAATGCACGAAGCGAAATTGAACGACATTTTCGCAGCCATTGGGTCGTGGGACGGACTAGAGGCCGACGCAGTTGATCCCAAGACCAACATGACACTGAAGAAGGCGATCCGCGAAGCCAAGTCGGTGGCGATCCCGGAAACCTACATCAACCGCGTGTTGCAGTATGCACGCCAAGGCTACACGTCCATTGAGTTCCCCACCTATGACACGGACTGGGATTCTGAAGCCTACGCCACCGTGTCGGGCCAAAACTCCAACAATTCGGTGCGCGTCACCGATGCATTCCTAAAGGCGGTCGAAGAGGACGCTGACTGGGAACTCATCCGGCGCACCGACGGCAAGGCGGCCAAGACCATCAAGGCGCGGGAGTTGTGGGAACAAATCGGTCATGCCGCGTGGGCCTGTGCCGATCCTGGCATCCAATACCATGACACCGTGAACGCTTGGCACACCTGCCCAGAGGACGGCGAGATTCGCGGGTCCAACCCCTGTTCGGAATACATGTTCTTGGACGACACGGCCTGCAACCTGGCCTCCATGAACCTGCTGACCTTCTACCAAGACGGCAAATTCCAAGCGCAGGACTACCTGCACGCCACGCGGCTTTGGACCATCACGCTCGAAATCAGTGTGATGATGGCGCAGTTCCCGTCTGAGAATATTGCCCGCGGATATTATGAATTCCGGACGCTGGGTTTGGGCTACGCCAACATCGGCGGGCTGCTGATGAATATGGGCTACGGCTACGACAGCCGTGAAGGTCGCGCGATCTGTGGTGCGCTGACGGCCATGATGACCGGCGCGTCCTATGCCACCTCGGCCGAGATTGCGTCTGAGCTTGGGGCCTTCCCCGGGTATAACCGCAACGCCGACCACATGCTGCGTGTGATCCGCAATCACACCCGCGCTGCCAAGGGTGCCAAGGACGGATACGAGGAACTGGCGGTGAAGCCAGTGCCGCTCGACCATGCGGGTTGCCCGGACGTGGAACTGCCGCGTTTGGCAATGGAAGCATGGGACGAAGCGCTGCGCCTGGGCGAAGCCCACGGGTACCGCAACGCCCAGGCCACAGTGATCGCACCGACCGGTACAATCGGACTGTTGATGGATTGCGACACCACCGGCATTGAGCCCGACTTCGCCCTGGTGAAGTTCAAGAAGCTTGCAGGCGGCGGGTATTTCAAAATCATCAACCGGTCGGTGCCAGCGGCGCTGGAAACACTGGGCTACACGCCCGCGCAAATCGGCGAAATTGAAAGCTACGCGGTGGGCCACGGCACACTGGGCAACGCGCCTGGCATCAACCACACATCGTTAGTGGGCCATGGGTTTGGTCAGGCGGAAATCGACAAGATCGAAGCCGCCTTGCCCTCTGCCTTCGACATCCGGTTCGTGTTCAACCAATGGACACTGGGCGAAAGCTTCTGCACCGAAATTCTAGGTATCCCAGCGGCCAAAATGGCCGATCCGACCTTCGACATGCTGGCGCACTTGGGGTTCACCCGCGACCAGATTGAGGCCGCCAACGACCATGTGTGTGGAACCATGACGTTGGAAGGCGCACCGCACCTGAAGGAGAAACACTACGCGGTGTTCGATTGCGCAAACCCGTGCGGGAAGAAAGGCAAGCGGTTCCTCAGCGTGGACAGCCACATCACCATGATGGCCGCGGCCCAGAGCTTTATTTCAGGCGCGATCTCCAAGACGATCAACATGCCGAATGACGCGTCCATCGAGGATTGCCAAAAGGCCTATGAGCTGAGCTGGTCGCTGGGCGTCAAAGCCAATGCGCTCTACCGCGATGGGTCCAAGCTGAGCCAACCGCTGGCCGCAGCGCTCATTGAGGATGACGAGGAAGCCGCCGAAATCCTCGAAACCGGGTCGGTGCCCGAAAAGGCGCAAGTCCTGGCCGAGAAGATCATCGAAAAGGTGGTCGTCAAAGAGGTCCGCGCGCTGCGGGAAAAACTGCCTGAACGGCGCAAGGGTTACACGCAGAAGGCCATTGTGGGCGGTCACAAGGTCTATCTGCGGACGGGTGAATACCAGGATGGCAAACTGGGCGAGATTTTCATCGACATGCACAAGGAAGGCGCTGGCTTCCGGGCGATGATGAACAACTTCGCCATCGCGGTGTCGGTGGGCCTGCAATACGGGGTGCCTCTGGAAGAGTTCGTGGACGCCTTCACATTCACGCGGTTTGAGCCGGCGGGCATGGTGCAGGGCAACGACAGCATCAAGAATGCGACCTCGATCCTGGACTATATCTTCCGTGAATTGGCGGTGAGCTACCTGGACCGAACCGACTTGGCCCATGTGGCACCGGAAGGCACCA
>JBCDFD010000130.1:0-9518 GCA_039178645.1 Pseudomonadota bacterium
CAGGGTGATCAGCGAGACCAGCCAGCCCATGGTCAAGAGATCGAGTTGGAGGTCGTCCTGGATTAACGTGGCAACCGGCGCGACACGTCCGACTTGGATGGCGCCAGCCACGCCAACAAGAAATGCCGCAAGAATTGCCCGCCAGTTCGATCTCTCGACCATCTATCCCGCCCCTGATTTTGTATTTTTGCCAAATTATACCGCGGTCGACCCCATGGGCCAATGGAGTGTCACACGCGTGCTGCGATGTCCTGCTGCGTCCGCTCCGCAAATTGCATTCCAAGACAGGTCAGGGATTTGCTCCGAAAACCGCGCTTAGCGTGGTGTCCAATGCGTTCTGGGGAAACACCTGACGACGCCCATCGATATTCCATCGGGATGACTCGTCTTTGGTGTCCAAGCGTGCTATACAAGTTTCTTGGGTTGTTTAACGAAAGGTGTAACGAGTGATGCCGTTCAAACTGTATTCGTCTGCCTTTTTGGTGGCTCTGACATGCGTGGGTGGTGGCGCCAGCGCGACCACGCTTTTCTCCGACGATTTTGACGGGAACAACCGTCGCAATGTGCCCAATTGGACGGAACTGGAAGCCGCGAACAATGACGTGCGCCGCAGGGATAACGCAGCGCAGCTTCAGGACAACCGTCCGACAGCGCCCGACGCCGCCCTTGCGCGCTTGGCCATCTCGACGTTCGGATTTAAGGACATCACCGTTAGCTTTGACTGGCAGGCCTTGCCGAATAACGAAGCCAATGACTTGCTCTATTTCGCTTGGGACGCAGGCACGGCACCGGCTCTGACGGACATCGGGGCGTGGACCACAGTCGCTGGCGCTGGCCCGTTCGGAAACGCCACAGCCAATGCCCCCTTTGTGACAGAGACATTGAGTCTTGGGCCACAGGCGGCAAACACAACGATCAACTTGCTTTTCTACACCGATGTCTCGCCAAACAACGGTGGCAATACCGAAGGGTTTAACATCGACAATGTGATCGTGAGTGGGACGCCGCAGGCGGTGCCGCTCCCTGCTGGGTTTGGCCTGCTTGTGGCGGGCCTTGGCGCCTTGGGTATCGCGTCGCGTCGCAAAATCGTCTCTTAACTTCCGAGTGCTCTTGCGCATTGGCCTTGACTTTGGGTGCTAACGGCACCCGCCCAATACCTGGTTCAACCTTCGTGACTTCGTAGCTTGCCGTTTTTTTCGGCAGTCTCGCACAGGATCGGCCCTTTGGAGCATATCTTCCTTTCCCTCCACCGATACACCCACAAGGGTGTCCTGAGGGGGCACGATGGAATTCCGATTTTTCGAGATTTATCGCAGTGGCGATTACCTTGCGCTGTTGGCCGAAGGGGCGAGCGTTTCGGCCGCTCTCACCATTGGCGGCGGGTCGCTCGGGTTTCTATTGGCCCTGACATTGGCCGGGGTGCGGTACGCGCGGGTGCCCGTGCTCGCCCATATCGCCACGGCCTATGTGGAGTTCATCCGCAACACGCCTTTGATCGTGCAGCTCTTCTTCGTGGCCTTCGGCTTGCCCATGCTCTTGGGGTACCAATGGCCGTTCTGGGCCCATGCGCTTTTGGCCTTCACGCTCAACTTCTCCGCCTACTTTTCTGAAATCCTACGCGCGGGCTTTGCCACTGTGAGCGCGGGCCAACAGGAGGCCGCCGCTGCCTTGGGGCTCAAACGACCGGTGATATTTTTCAAAATCGTCATCCCTCAGGCCGTGGCGCAGATGGCACCGTCTTTGAACAGCCAGTTTATTTTTCTGTTTCTGACGACCGGCGTTGTGTCTGAAATCGGTGTGCGTGACCTCACCAACGCAGGGCTCTTTATCGACAGCCGCACGTTCCGCAGTTTTGAGGTCTTCATCACGCTCACCGTCATCTACATCGGCTTGGCATTGATGTTCAAAGCCGGGCTGACCTTGCTCACCCGCGTTATTTATCCTTGGAAGTTCGTGCGATGAGGGACCTGCTGATCTCTCTCTTGGGGAAGCCCGAAGGCATCGTGCTGTTCCAGCTTTTAGAGGCGACGCAGTACACAATCTACCTGTCGCTGATCGCGTTCCTGGGCGGGGGCTTTGTGGGTGGATTGATCACGCTCATGCGTATCTCACCCAGAAAATGGGCCAAGCGCATCTCACTGGGCTACATCTGGCTGTTCCAGTCGGTGCCTTTGCTGATGATGCTGTTCCTGGCAGGGCTTGGCGTGCCGAGGCTTTTTGGGCTCGACATCAATCCATGGACCGCGGCTATTGTATCGCTGACGTTCTATGCCAGTGCCTATCTGTCCGACGTATGGCGCGGGGCGATTGAAAGCCTGCCCCAAGGCCAGTGGGAAGGGGCGCGGGCGCTCGGTCTGCCGTTCCTGCTCACGCTGCGCAAAGTCATTCTGCCCGAAGCGGTGTGGATCGCGTTGGCCCCCACTGTGGGCTTCATGGTGCAGATCATCAAAGGCACATCGCTGGCCTACATCATCGGGTTTTCCGACCTCATGGCCATCGGCAAACGCTGGGCCAACGCCGCGGTGCCGGGGACAGAGCCCTTCATCATCTTCCCTCTCATGGCGCTGATATACTTCTGCCTGTGCTATCCGCTGTCTCTCACTGCGCGACGGTTGGAACGAAAGTATGGCAGCGCCGCCGGACCGTCCAAGCTGGAAATCGCGTAACACAATGCTTCAACAGAGGAGACCCCCATGAAACCCATCAAAACCTTTATTGCGGCCGCTGCCGTGGCCGTTATGGCACTGCCTGCCGTGGCGGACCTGTCCGACATCCTTTCCGCGGGCGTCGTCAAAATCGCGGTGCCCGAGAGCTTCCCGCCTTTTGGCTCGCTCGGGGTCGAAGGCGAATATGAAGGCTACGACGTGGATGTGGCCAAGCTCATCGCCGAAGACTTGGGTGTCGAGTTGGAACTGGTCCCCGTGGTGTCCAAACAGCGAATCCCGTTCTTGGAAACCGACCGTGTGGACCTGGTGATCTCGACCATGGGGGCCAACCCTGAACGGGCCAAGTCGATCTGGTTCTCATCCGCCTATGCCCCATTTTTTTCGGGCGCGTTCGCCACGGCGGACAAGGCCATCGAAGGCTATGACGACCTGGGCAGCTACAAACTTGGTGTGACCGGCGGGACGTTGGAAGACTTGGAAGTCACCAAACGCGCGCCCGAAGGGACCGAGATCATTCGGTTTGGCGACAACGCGGCCACCATGGCGGCTTTCACTTCCGGTCAGGTGGATGTGCTGGTGTCCGGCAACACCGCCGCGGCATCCATCGCGGAGGCAAACCCCGACATGGGGCTGCAAACCAAAATCGTGATCAAAAACTCGCCTGCCTTCATTGGCGTGAAACAGGGCAACATCGATCTGCTTCAGTGGGTGAACGTGTTCATCCTGCACAAAAAGTTGGGGGGTGAGTTGAACGAAATCTCGGAAAAATGGCTGGGCTTGCCATTGCCACCTTTGCCCACTTTCTAAGGTCCATTGGCGCTCCCGCTTCGGGAGCGCCACTTGCAAATTGGTCTTATGAGTGCAGCCTGGTAGGCGTGCCACCCGTTCAACGGGCCGCAATCAGCAGCTAAGACATCCGGATCTGCCAAGACCTGACCGCAATATGGTCTCGGCCTCTTCTCGGCAAAATAATCGGCACATCTCGAGGTCGGTTGACACGAATGGCATAGGCGGTACTGCTTAGCCCATGAAAATGCTTAGCCTAGTTATCGCAATTTTGATCGCTGCGCCGCTCCAGTCGTTCGCGGAGGCGCGAGTGAGCTTTTCGGAAACCGGTCGCACCCTGTTTTCGTTTGAAGTTCCCGACTTCTGGACATTGAAAGCGGGGGGAGAGCGACAGTTATCGCTTCCTGAGGGTGGTGAGCCACGCGGCGTGCCTCAGATACTGTCAATGCATCCCACCGTGGATCCAACGGTTTGGATGGCGTTCTATGCGCCTCCCGGTGTCACAACTTTGGCCGAGGGGCGGGAATACCTCAGCGAGATTGGGCAGTTCATTGCCAACGCACCGCAGGTGGTGGAGGAACAATCGCGCGCCATCGCGGGCCGACCGTCTCAGGTCATTCGGGGCACCGGGACGGCACGGGGCAAAGATGTGCAGTTCACCGTGACCTTAATCGGCTTGCCTGGCCCACGCATCGCGATTGGAGCCGTGGTGATCGAGGAAGGCGCACCGGAAGGTGTCTACGAGGCGGTCAATGACGTGTTCTCTAGCTTCAAGGCGGGGGGATAGTCATGCGCCGCACAGCAGTATTCGGCATCATTGGCGCGGCGGTCTTCCTCGCGGGGTGTGAAGGCGGTTCCGTTGGCGTGAGCTACGGCTACAACGACCCGTTCTACTGGAACCATTATTACTATGGCCGAGACATCGACATTGACATCGAAAGGCCAGATCGCCCGGACCGGCCAGATCGTCCACCGGCGACCCGCCCGCCGGTGGAGCGGCCACCTGTGGCGAGGCCACTGCCAGCACGACCGCCGATCCATACGCCATCGCGTCCATCCTTCGGAGGTGGCGGTGGCCTAAGGCGGTAGGCTTTTGAAGTAGTCAAACCGATCATGGGATGGACCACGGGCGCATGGATGAACTGCGCCCGTTTTGCGTGTTCATAAGGCTCAGTAAGGCATCGGGTGCGCCATGTGCGCTTGGGCAATGTCTGCCATCACTTCGTCAGAAAGCGTCACGTCGCCTGCGTCGATGCAGACGTCCAGTTGTCCTACCGACGATGCTCCAATGATGGTTGAGCCCATGAACGGCCGTGTCATGCACCAGGCGATGGCCATTTGGGTCAGGTTCAACCCATGTTTGTCGGCGACCGCGGCATAGGCCTCCACCGCTTCATGGGCGCGGGACGACATGCGTCCGCCCAAACCTTCGGCCAAGGTGGCGCGGCTACCATCGGGGATCGCGCCTCCTCTGTATTTGCCCGTGAGCATGCCGGTGGCCAAGGGGGACCAGGCCAAGAGCGGAATTTGCTCGTTGTGGCTGGCTTCGGCCGCGTCGGTATCGAAGAAGCGATAGAGCAGCGAATATTCGTTCTGGATCGTGGCCATGCGGGGCAAGCCCATTTCGTCGGCCACCCGGACCCATGTGGCCATGCCCCAGGCGCTCTCGTTGGACAGTCCGATGTAGCGGATTTTCCCGGCATCCACCTGGCGTTTCAACTCGCCCAAAGTGTCTTGCATATGGGCGATGGTTTCGGCGCGGTTTTGGTGGGTTGGGTCGTAGTCCCAGTTTTGACGGAAGGCAAAAGATCCACGGTTTGGCCAGTGCAACTGATAGAGGTCGATGTGGTCGGTCTGCAGCCGTTTGAGCGACGCGTTCACCGCGCTCACCACTTCTGACGAACTAATCGGTGCGCCGCTGCGGGTGAACCCGCCATTGGGACCGGCGATTTTGGTGGCGAGGATCCAGTCGTTGCGTTTGCCGGTTTTGGCGAACCAGTTGCCAATGATTTCCTCGGTGCGTCCAACGGTTTCGGCAAGCACGGGATGCACCGGATACATCTCTGCGGTGTCCATGAAATTCAGACCACGGTCCAATGCTCTGTCGATCTGAGCGTGGCCTTCATCCTCGGTGTTCTGGCTTCCCCAGGTCATGCTGCCCAGGCAGAGTTCCGTCACATGGAGCTCTGTGGCCCCCAGCTGTTTCGTTTCCATGGGGTTCCCCGTTGGTTTTGTTTGTTTGGGGTAGAGCTACGCCGCAGCGCGTGGCGGGGCAAGCGAAAGCGGGGTGCCGACTTGAGAACATAAGAAGAACATGCTAGGATTACAATCATGACGGATATGACATTGACCCGAGGCACCCACCAAGCTTTGCGTGGGTTAGAAGTGACACCTCAGATGGTGCTGCGACCGGGCCGAGCCCATGAATTGTGCGGCGCGGCACGGCGGCGCTTGGCGGTCATGGTGGCCGCCAAAACCCAAGGGCCGGTGATCTGGATCCGCCCCGGCTGGTCGCCTGAGACGTTGAACCCCGACGGTCTGCATGGGGTGCTGGACCCATCCCGGCTGCTTTTCGTCTCGCCCAAACGGACGGAGGACGTGCTGTGGAGCGCTGAAGAAGCCATGCGCAGCGGGGCGGTGTCGGTTGTGATTGCCGATCTGCCCCAACCGCCAGCACTCACCCCGGTGCGGCGGTTACACTTGGCAGCGGAGACGGCCAGTGACATGGGACATGCACCACCCCTGGGGCTGTTGCTCACCCCTGGCGAAGGTGGCGCGCCCGGCGTCGAAAGCCGGTGGTCGCTGGATCCGTCCCATGGCGCGCGCGCCCTCGGTTGGCGACTGGAACGCCGCCGCGCCCGCACCGCCCCACCGAAGGTCTGGCAGTTGGCTGCCTGAAGCCGTCCGTCGTCTGCCCGAGACACTCATAGCCACCAATGTCCTAAGAGCGCCTCGGGGCAGGGCGTCAGCAACCGATATTGAGGGTCGATGAAGCATAGCGCCCCAGCGTTTGTCTAACGGACACGTCGCGATTTGAGTATTTGTGGAACAATGAAGCCAGATGCGATCTTCATGGGGCCATGGGCTATTTGAGAAGCCATAGCAGTACATTCGCTACAATGTGGGGCTTCGGTACGCCATTGGGTCGTCCATACCCTTCGATGCCAAAGCTCAGTGTGGTTAACTTACGGCACCAGTATCCTATACGAGCGATAGCGAGAGGCGGCGAGCAAGTGAATTGGTCTCATTCAGAAACGCTTTTCCCATCAGCCCTTGCTCACGCCCTTTGCTGGGGACAGCACGGAAACGTGTCGAAAGGGCTGTGGCTTTGTTTTAGGCGAGCGGTATGGTGACGCCATGCGCCACTTGATGTGTATCCTTATGCTTTGCGTTGCCCTCCCCGTTTGGGGTGAGCCGCGAAGCTATGCGCTGGACACAGCCGCTTCTTCGGTCTCTTTCACCTATTTCCTCAATGGCGCGCCCGGGAAAGGGACCATGCCGGTCCGCACTGCTGATTTGGATATCGATTTTTCCGATCTGTCCCAATCAACCGCCTTTGTGGAGCTGGACGTTGCTGGATCGCAAACCAGTGCTGTGTTTGTCACCCAAGCGCTAAAAGGCCCCGACGTGCTCGACGTGGCGGCCCATCCAACGGTGACCTTTCGAAGCCGGTCGGCCCAAGGCAGTATCGCCGAAGGGGTCGACATCACAGGCGACGTGACAATTCGGGGTGTCACCCGACCGATGGTTCTCACGGCTCGGATTTTCCGCCCCCAAGGGAGCGACACTGCCGACCTTAGCCGCTTGGTTGTGTTCATCGAAGGCGCCATAAATCGCAGCGATTTTGGCGCTTCGGGATATTCAGGCTTCGTGGATGACCGGGTGGAGTTGGACATCCGAGCCACCATTTCTGAGCGCTAAAGCGCTTCCACTTTACATTGGATCGCTTATTCGCTGCCTCTCGCTAGGCTCGAACGCGAAAGGCGATGCCAGATGCTTCAACGAAAAGTGGAAGCGCTATGGGATGTCCTCAGGCGCGCTCGCGCTTTCTCAACACCAGCACGTCTTGGAAAACCGGTCGTCGCCGGTGAAACTCTGCCACCTCAAAGAAGCGACCCCAGTTTTTCTTCAGGTAGTCGACGGTGTAAAACACATTTGCGCTGTAGGATCGGTCGCCGCGCCACCGGAACACCTGACGTTCCCCTGGCATGGGTTGTGTCGCGTCCATCCCCAAGAACTTTGGGTGCTTTTTCAATGCACCATAGAGCGGCCAGCCGTCACCCATGTCGTCCCAGGTTTTTTCTGTGTGGACCGTGACCCATGCGATCCCACCAGGCCGCAGTACCCGGCGCAATTCCAATAGCCAGGCGGTTTCGAAAGCCTCAATGTGAGTGAAGACCGAAAAGGCGGTGACCACATCAAGGCTGTTGTCTCCCAAGGGCAGGCTCGGGATCGAGTGGCTGTGGAACGCCTGAATGGATGTGGGCAGGTATTGAGTGACCCAGTCCACGTGGGCGCGGTTGATGTCACAGCCGTACACTTCAACTTTGGGCGATTGGAAAGCTAGGTGCCTGATCACTCGGCCGCTGGCACAGCCGAGATCAAGGAAGCTGTTCACTTTCACGCCCAGCCGTTCAGCCGCAAACATCACATTTGATGCGTCCCGCAAACCGCTGGCCCAATAGCTAAAATGGTGGGGCCCGTAATAGCCTTCGCGGTCAGGAGCCACGGGCAAAGGCGCAGTGTCACGTTTAACCGCCACTTCCAGGTCGACGTAGAGGCGTTCCTTGGTCCAATCGGTATGGCTGTCCCGCTCAGGAAGATCGCCGGGCGCGGGCAAAACCTCAAAATCGCTTTCGGTGTTCGCCTTTAGTGAAATTAAGTCTTCCCAAACGTCCATATGCCTCACATCCCAATTCGCTGCAGGTGCTGGTTTGTTGCCGAACGGAAGATTGCTGTAAAGCCAAGCCCGATGTTAGGTCAGAAAGCCGCATCAGATTGAGGATTTTGTGCCAGCATGGCCCGTGGTCTTTGAACTCAAGTCTATGCCATGGAACCAATGTCAGCACCTCATCGTTCCCTTGGGAAAGGGCCAAGCTCTATGTCATGGATTGTGCGCGGATCTCTATAAGAGCTCAACATCGACAGCCCGATGTCGGAAATACGCGTTCAGACTGGATAGTCTGCGGTATGCTCTGCGCACTTCGCGTGATTTCCGATGGTAAGCTTCGTCACATATCTGCCCCTGTTGGCTTCGGTCGTGCTCTTGCAGCTGTCTTCCGGTGCTGTGGGTCCCTTGGATGCACTGTCGGGTGTCCAGTTGGGGTACACGCCGGCGCAAATCGGTCTGTTGGGGTCAGCGCATTTCCTGGGTTTCTTTATCGGGTGTTGGTGGACACCGCGGCTGACGGGGCAGGTGGGCCATGCTCGCGCGTTTGCGGCGCTCACGGCGGCGGGGGCCATGGGGCTCTTGGCGCATATGATGTGGACCAATCCCTACGCTTGGGCGTTGATGCGGGTGGCCACGGGCATGTGCGTGGCAGGATGCTACACGGTTATTGAAGCCTGGTTGCAGGGGCGCCTGACCAACGAAACCCGCGGCAAAGCCATGGGGGCCTACCGCGTCGTGGACCTTGTGGCCGGGCTTGCCGGGCAGGCTATGATAGGGGTCCTCAGCCCGGCATCCTATGTGTCCTACAACCTCCTGGCCATCATCTGCTGTGCGTCTTTGATCCCTTTGGCGATCACCACGTCGACCCCGCCAACCACCGCGAAGGCGCTGAAGCTTCGCCCGATGCTGGCGTGGACGCGGTCGCCTTTGGCTGTGGCGGGGGTGGTTGTGTCCGGGGTGAGCGGTGCCGCATTCCGAATGGTCGGGCCGCTCTATGGCCAAGCGCAGGGGTTGAGCGCCGAACTCTTGGGCCTTTTCCTGGCGGCCTTCGTGGCCGGTGGCGCGTTGGCACAGTTCCCCATCGGCTGGCTCGCTGACCGGTTTGATCGACGGCGGGTCTTGATCGCATTGTCGCTGTTGTCTTTGCTGGCCAGTGCGGGGGTGGCGCTGGTGGC
>JBCDFD010000131.1:0-9482 GCA_039178645.1 Pseudomonadota bacterium
AAACCGGTGACTTCCTGCGACAGCGGTTTCTCCTGGAAACGAGCGGTTCCCAATGAAACGCCTACTGGCCCTCGCACTTGTCTTGCTGCTTGTCCTTCATCCGACGGTATCGCTTGCTCAGGATGCCACCCAACCCCTGGTGGAAGTGGAACTGGCCGAACCCGAGGTCGTCCCTGGTCAACCCACCATCCTACGGATCACCGTTCTGGTGCCCAGTTGGCTGCCCAAGCCCGTGGCCTTCCCCAACCTCGAAGCGCCGGACCTGATGGTCAAATTGTTGGAACGGTCCACCAACCCCACCAGCCGCGACATCGACGGCGAAACCTGGAGCGGGGTGAGCCGCGTCTATCGCCTGTCCCCCATGGTGCCAGGTCAAATCACAGTGCCGGGGCAGACCGTCACCGTCACTTGGGCCGAGCCGGGCAAACCTGACCCGCTCATAACCGACGTGTCGATTGAACCGATTGCCATCATAGGCGTGGTGCCCGACGGGGCCGAAGGGCTCGACCCTTTCTTGGCCGCCACGTCGCTCACGCTGAGCGAGGAGTTCTCCACCGAGGACCGCACGCTGACACCGGGCGACAGCCTCACGCGCACGGTCAAAGTGGACATCGCTGGAACGTCACCTGTGTTTGTGCCCCAACTGCTCACCTCAGCGGACATCACCGGCGTGGCCAGCTATCCCGCCGAACCGGCCCTGACCGAGAAAGCGGATCGCGAATGGCTGTCGGGCACAAGCACCGAAAGCATCACCTATGTGGGTGAAAGCGGTGGCGGAGGCAGCGTCCCCGCGCTCGAACTCAGTTGGTACAACCTAGAAAGCGGCGCGGTTGAGGTGGTACGGTTGGACGGCTTCGACCTCACGGTGGATGGTCCACCGGCTCAGGACGGCGAACCTGGTGCGCTCAGCCATGGGGAAACTTGGCTGATTTGGGGCGCACTCGCCCTTGCCCTAGTGGTCTTGGCCGTCCGATTTGGCCTACCCTATGCCCGCCGTCTCTTGGCCCTGCGTCGGAACAAATATCAAGCATCGGAACCTTGGGCGTTTGCCCAGGTGCAGGCCGCACTCCGGGCGCAAGATTATGCCGACCTTGTCCAAGCCCTGGACCAATGGGCGCATCAGTGCAAAGGGCCTGACCCGCGCACCAACCCAGACCTGCAAGCAGCACGGTTGGAGTTGGGGCGAGTGCTCTTTGGTCAATCAAAAGATGACCCCGCCCCACTTTGGACGGAGCTAGGTCAAGCCATTGACCGTGTGCGGAAAAACCAGAGGCACTCCATCTCAGTGGACGTGGCTTTGGCACCTCTCAACCCGGTCACGCGGATCAGCTGATCCGCGTGACTGCCCGAGCGAAGCTCCAACTAACACACGCACTGCGACGATGTTTACAACCAGTACAGGTTCACCGCGCCTCAATTCCGTCGAGGCGCCCCATGAAGTCAAAATCCCGCACCGTGACTGTCTCGGTCAGGATCACACCAGCGACGATCACCCATATGCCAAAGGACCACAGCGTCGTCATACGCACCTTGCGGCGCATGTTGAGATTGTTGGGCGCGCCTTCCGGCGTCCCCGGCACCACCTCGCCGTCCTCCCCTTGGGTGCGCAGACGCAGCGGCAGGACCACAAAGAACACCATCCACCAAATCACGGCGAACAGAACCAGTGCCGAGGTGATGCCCATTAGACTTGCTCCAGTTCCACCAAGCAGCCGTTGAAGTCTTTGGGATGCAGAAACAGCACGGGCTTGCCGTGGGCACCGATTTTCGGCTCGCCAGTTCCCAGAACACGCGCCCCGGTTTCGGTCAGTTGATCGCGCGCGGCCAGGATGTCGTCCACTTCATAGCACACATGGTGAATCCCGCCGGACGGGTTTTTGTCGAGAAAACCTTGGATCGGGCTGCCTTCGCCGAGCGGGTACAGCAGTTCGATTTTGGTGTTTGGCAATTCGATGAACACCACCGTCACACCGTGGTCCGGTTCATCCTGCGGGTCTCCGACCTTTGCGCCCAAGGCATTGCGATACTGCGCACTGGCAGCCTCTAGGTCCGGCACTGCGATGGCGACATGGTTCAAACGACCGATCATGGACACTCTCCTAAACGTTTCCCGCCTCATACCCAAAAGCCCGGTGTGAGCGCAATGGCGCAGGGCATTGCGTGCATTTTGAGGCAATCACTTAACGGTTCTTTCATCCCCCGACGGCCCAATGGGGTCACAACCACGAGGAGGGTGTCATGAGTAACACTGTGGAAAGCTACCTGATGCGTCGCCAACCGACCGCGGCGCGGCCCCTGCTCGGACTGACCGTTCTGCTCGTCGAAGACAGCCGGTTCGCGTCCGAGGCCGTCAGGCTCATGTGCCTGCGATCCGGTGCACGGATCAGGCGCGCCGACTGTCTGGCGTCGGCGCACAAGCATTTGCGGTCCTACCGCCCTTCGGTGGTGATCGTGGATCTGGGTCTGCCGGATGGCGACGGGGAAGAATTCATCAAACATCTCGCCACCGAGGCGCATCCGGTCCAGGTGATTTTGGCCACTTCCGGCGATCCAGACGGCGAAACACGGGCGATTGCAGCGGGTGCCCAAGGGTTCATGGAAAAGCCGGTGGCAAACCTGGGCGCATTCCAACAAACGATCCTGTCTTTCCTACCCCCGGAATCACGCCCGCTGGGACTTCGCGTGATGCCCGACGACACGGTGACCCCGGACCGTTTGGCACTGCAAGATGACATCGCCCATGTGGCGGAGCTACTGAGCGCGCCGGACCAAGACCGGCCTGTGGACTACATCGCGCAGTTTCTGTCCGGTGTGGCGCGCAGCGCCGATGACAAACCCCTGTGCGCCGCGGCCGAAGCTTTGGGCAAATCGCCGGGGTCTGAGACATTGGCCAAACTGACCGCCCTGGTGACGCAGCGATTGGAAAATCGGGCCACGCTATAAATCGGGGGTCTAATCCGTAGACACGGGCCAGCGGTTTGCTTACGGTGAGATCCACACACCGAAGGACCGACTATATCTCGCCCATGTCTAACGATCCAGCACAAGATTTGCGCAAGTTCCTGGGCGATGATCGCTTCCAAACGGTCATGGCCGACCCGCCCTGGCGGTTCACCAATCGCACTGGGAAAATGGCCCCGGAACACAAGCGGCTGAGCCGGTATCCAACGCTCGACCTCGACGCGATATGTGCCTTGCCCGTGGCCGACTTTGTCACAGAACCGGCGCACTGCTACCTTTGGGTGCCGAACGCTCTGCTGCCCGAGGGCCTCCAAGTGCTGTCGGCCTGGGGGTTTCAGTATAAGTCCAACATCGTCTGGCACAAAATCCGCAAGGATGGCGGGTCCGACGGCCGCGGTGTCGGGTTCTATTTCCGCAACGTCACAGAGCTTTTGTTGTTCGGCACGCGTGGGAAGAATGCCCGCACGTTGGCGCCAGGACGGCGGCAAGTGAACATGATGCAAACCCGCAAGCGGGAGCATTCCCGAAAGCCGGACGAACAGTATGACCTGATCGAGGCGTGCTCCCCCGGTCCACGCCTGGAACTTTTTGGCCGTGGCATCCGCGAAGGCTGGACCACGTGGGGCAATCAGGCGGACGCTGACTATAAACCGGATTGGGACACCTACGCCTACAACAGCAGCGTCGCAGCGGAATGATCGGGCGGAGCCTCTTCCACTAGGATCGTATCGGGCAGCCCGATTAACAGCAACGGACATGGATTGCCGACGCCGCGTGCGACCCGGTCTTCGAGCTTGGCCCAATGGGTGCTCGCCTGCCCAAACTTATCCGCCACAAACTTCCGTGCGAAGGCTTCAACGAACGGCACGCCCCTGCCCTGTGCCCGCGCCACCGCGCGCTTTTGGGCGGGCGTTCTGTCACCCAAGCCCAAACGATCCAGGTCGTCTTCGCTTTCCAATCCGTTGGCCTGCATCCAAGCAATGACACGCCCAAGCATGGCGTCCTGCATCGACCGTCCCCGCGTGACGATGATGCCCACGGAGATCGCGGACAAGGCATGCAACCGCTGGAAGTTTTCCAGGTCCCGGTCAAAGAACGGGTCCTTGTTGTTCCACTCAATCTCCAACGCCAGAACACCGGCGCGGGCGAAACAGACGTGGTCCACTTCGTGGCTGATCCCTTCGCGAGGGATGCGATCCACAACAATTTCCACGCGGAAAGGGTGTTTGCGCCACCCCAGATGAGTCAACTCGTGGCGCAACCGCTGGGTCTGGCCGCTCTCGCCCCCGCCGCCGCCCACGATCTCGTCCATGCCAATGCGATAGTCCCGAAGCGCCGCGACGAGCCGCGCCAATTCATCGGGGAAATCATGGGCCAGAATCGCGCCCGCATGGTTGCGCACAACCACATCGAACCCCGCCGCGCGGAGGCTGTCCAATTCCTGTTCGCTGCCTGCCATGGTGGGTCCGTCATCGGACCAATCGGCCCAGGACACAAGCCCATCCTTGCCGGGGCCAGCTGCCGTTGGTATCCAGCAAACCAGCAGATCGCCGGGTCCACGGCGCTGTTTTCCGAGAGTTCTGAAGATGCTTCTGTCAAAGCTGGCTGCGTACGAGCAGCAGTTGAAGTGGATTGCCTTGGGCTTGGGCCTGGGCAGCACAATTTCCATTGTCCAAGACTATCAATTGGCCGCCATGCTGTTCGGCCTGCCGTTTTGCGTGATCTGGATTTACTGCGGTTGGCTGCGCACCGAGCCGCAACTCAAGTACATCAACATCGTGTTTACAGCGCTCTATGTGTACGGGATCATCCGCTACGTCCTGGTGATGCCAGCCTGAGCGATTGGATCAGCGCAGGAAGTCAACAAGGACGGCATTGAACAGGTCCGGCTTTTCCAGGTGGATCGCATGGGCGCATCCGGGGACAACCGCGAGACTACAGTTCGGAATGGAGGTCCAAAGCTGTTCTATCTGCGGCCAGCCATAGCTGCGGTCGCCTTGGCTCCAGATCACCAGTGTGTCCTGGGAAATGGCGGGTAACTTGTCCGCCCCAGACCAAGCCTCCATCGCATCAAGCCCTGCATAGATTGCGTCTAAGCTGGCCTGTTCGGCAATAGTGGCGCAGGGCTCAAAGCCAGGAGCGCTGTCACGGTCCAGAAACCAAGTGGCCGCGATCCGGCGCGCCGTAGGCTTTGGCCCATCCTGAACCGCGCGGTCTTTGCTTTCTTGGATGGTCTCAAACCGACCGGGCAGCACACCGGTGGCACCGGTGGCATAGAGGATCAACTGATCCACGCGACCGGCATCGCGGCGGGCCATGTCCTGCACAATCATGCCCCCCATGGAGTGGCCCAGCAGGTGGTACCTTTCGACACCCAACCCGCTCAAGCGTTCAATGACGTATTCGGCAAATCCTACGATTGTGTCCAACGCAGACAGGTGTGCGTTGGCTCCGAACCCCGGCAAGTCCACCGCAATCACATCGCGGGTCGCGCCGAACGCGTCCACCTGACCTTGCCATTGTGCACCCCCGCCCAGGAAACCGTGGACGAGGACCAGTGGCGTCACTTGCTTTGGCCTTGGACAATCCGATCCAAAATCATGGCGCAGAAGAGGATCGCGAAACCCGCGAGGATACCTTGGCCCACGTTGGCGTATTGCAGCGCCTCAAGCACGTCCTCGCCCAGCCCCTTGGCCCCGATGAGCGAAGCGACCACAACCATGGCCAGCGACAGCATGATCGTCTGGTTGATCCCGGCTCGGATTGATGGCGCGGCCAGCGGCAGATCCACTTTGGTGAGCAGATACCACTTGTTCGCCCCAAAGCTGATGGCCGCCTCACGGACGCTTTCCGGAACGCCGCGCAGCCCCAGCACAGTCAGGCGCACCACCGGCGTGCCCCCAAAGATCATGGTGGTGACCACAGCCGCAGGTTTGCCGGTTCCGAAAAACGCGATGACGGGGATCATGAACACGAACGCAGGCATGGTCTGCATGAAATCCATGATCGGTTGGATCGCCGAATAGAACCGCGGGCGGCGGGCGGCGAACATGCCCAAGGGGATACCGATGACGATGGACAGGCAAGCGGCGGTGCCCAGCAGCGCCAGGGTGGTCATGGCCTTTTCCCAGAAGCCCAGTAGCCCCATGTAGGACAGAAACGCGCCCGAATAAATCGCCATTCGGACACCGGCGGTGAGCCAGGTGAGCAAGATGATCAGGGATGCGATTACGATCCAAGGTGTGCTCACAAACACCAATTCCAGCGCGTCGAGTACCAAGCGGATGCCGTAGGTGATCCCGTCGAACAGCGCCTCACCGTTGAGCACCGCCCAATTGAAGAACGCCTCGACCCCGTCGATGCTGACCAGTCGGATATCGGGGTCGGTGGGAAAATCGCTCAGGACCGCAAATCGGTCCGGGAAACTGTAGTGCACCATGGCCACGGCCACGATTAGGACCATGAAGCCCGCGCTGAAGATGATCTGCGATTGTGGCATACCGGAGCGGATGGATCGGTCGGACAGCCAGTCGGAAAACCGTGCCTCCAAGGCCCAGTTGGCCACAATGGCTTGCACCAGTTTGGCAACGACCAGGATGATCAAGCCGGTGAGCGCGATGCTCGGTCCCATGGCGGCCTGAGCTTCGGCCTCCGCTCGGAACCCATCAATGCTGGCCTCCAACCCGTCCACCGCGCGTTGGAAGGCGTCCACCCGGTCGGACCCGCTTTCAATGGCGGCCTCCAACTGACGGCGGCGCAGGTCGAGCGTGCCTTCGATGCTTTCGATCCGCGCCATGGCGTCGGCGCCCAAGTCACCGAAAAGACCGCGGGCGATTTGGACAAAGCCGATGGCTTCGATGATCAGGAAACTCAGCGCCCAGGACCAGAGCCCCCGTGCGCCAAACCAGATGGGCCCGAAGAGACCGGCAAACATATTGAACGTCGGTGTGAAACGGGCCGAGGCCCCCACCCGGTCGAAATTGCGGATGTAGTAGTCGGGGCTGGTGCGCACAAAGGTGCGGATGTTGTCCTTGCGCTCTTCGGCATAGGCGATGGCCGCGTCGCTTTCGGTGTCTTCAAGTGGGTTAACGGTTTCGTCTCTCATGACACTTCCGTCCCTTCAATGACCGTGCGCAACAGGTCGGCTCGGGTTATCACGCCCACGTCCACGCCGCCGTCTTCCACAAGGATCGGGCTGTCATCGTCGATGGCCATGTTGATGAGGTTGCTGAGCGTTTCGCCCTCGTTCACCCGCGGCGCATCGGCGTTGAGCGGGCCGTGGGTGGGGATATACCCATCAATGGGCTGCATCACCGCGTGGGCATGCACCACCTTAAGCCGCGAAATCCCAGCCACAAAGTCCGCCACATAGTCATCGGCGGGGTTCATCACGATGTCCTCGGCGGTTCCGATCTGCACCATTTTACCGTCACGCATGATGGCGATGCGGTCGCCGATGCGCACCGCTTCGTCGAGGTCGTGGGTGATGAACACCGTGGTTTTTTTTAGGATTTTCGACAGTCGGATGAATTCGTCCTGCAACTGACGACGGATCAGCGGGTCGAGCGCCGAAAACGGTTCGTCCATCAAAAGAACGTCGGGATTGGCGGCTAGGGCGCGGGCCAAGCCCACACGCTGTTGCATCCCGCCGGACAGTTCGTGGGCGAATTTCGACCCCCAGGCCCCAAGCTCCACGATATCCAGGATCGCTGCCGCTTGGCGCATCCGTTCGTTCTTGGCCACTTGGCGGATTTCCAGCGGCATGGCCACGTTATCCAAAACCGACCGATGCGGCATCAGCGCGAAATTCTGGAACACCATGCCAATTTTCTGATTCCGAAACTGCTGGAGCGGTTTCGGGCCGAGCGCCATGACGTCGGTGCCCTCAATTTCAATCTTGCCCGCGGTCGGTTCCAACAGCCTGTTGAAATGGCGAACAAGGGTGGATTTCCCGCTGCCGGACAAGCCCATGACGCAGAAGATCTCGCCGCGTTTCACATCGAGGCTCACGTCCGCCACGCCCACCACGGCATTGTATTCGGATAAAACGTCGGCCTTGGTCAGCCCGCGTTCGCGGATTGCGGCCAATGCGTCTTGCGACCGGGCCCCAAATATTTTCCAGACATTGGAGATTTCAATGACGGTGTCTGCCTGCATGTCTGGGCACTCCACTCATGACAGTGCGGCACCGGATTGAGCCGGGACCGCCATTTTCGCCTGATTGAGCTTACAGCCCCAGCATCGCGTCGACGCGGTCGGAATTGGCGTCGACCCAGGCTTTGGCCACTTCGGCCGGGTCTTTGCCCTGGGCGCTGATTTCGAAGGCAAGGCTGCTCACATCGTCGGCGGTCAGCGCAAAATTAGCGAAGAATTCGGCAATGGCCGGGGACCGATCCACCAGTGAGTTCGACCAGGCGATCTGCACCTCTTTCAGCGCATCCTTGCTGGCGACGTTCGACTTGTTGAACCAATCGGGATCATCGGACGGCTGCACCATCACGTATTTCGCCGGATCGAATGCAGGCTCGGTGAGCATTTCCACGTCGAACATGAACCAGACCGCGTGGGGCTTATAGCAGTAGAATGCATAGCCTTCGCCCTTGGCGATGCTGTCCTTAATCCGTGCGGTTTTCACCGCCTCTTCGGCGCGGATCGGTTCGATGAAGTCCATCAGACCGTAGTCGCGGACTTTGACTTCGTTGACGTTCGCAGAAGCCCATCCCGGCGCACCAATCCACATTTCGCCTTTGCCGTTGCCGTCGCTATCCATCATAGCAGCAACGTCTGGACGGCCTAGATCGGCGATATCCGTGATGTTGTTTGCCGAAGCAAAGTTCTTCGACACACAAAAACCTTGGTTGCCCTCATATGGGTTGGAAGACAGCGTCACGGTGCCCGCCTCATCAACATATTTTTTGGTGAAGCTTTCCTGGTTTGGCAGCCACACATCGGGGTGTACGTCGATGTCGCCCTTGCCCTGATCCATCGCCTGGAAAATCGTCGCGTTGTTGCCGGGAACCATTTCGGCTTTACCGCCAATACGCAGCTCTACCACGGCCGCCAAAAGATGCGCGATCGCTTGCGCACCTGTCCATGACGGCACGCCGATTTTCACTTCTTCCGCAGCCATCGCTGGTGCAGCACAAAGGCTGATCGCCGTTGTTGCTGAAATGAGTGTCTTTTTCAGTGACATTATTACTCTCCTTGTTGGTCGTCTTTTCGTGTTTTTATTCAGTGTAGCCATGCAAATCGAACGTATCGGGATATCCAAACAGCGCGGCACTGCCGCCAGTATGCAAGAACACGATATTTTCCATATCTCCAAAATGGCCTTTTCCGACCAAGTCGATAAGGCCATCCAACCCTTTTCCCGAATACACCGGGTCAAACAGAAGGCCTTCCAGTTGCGCCAAACGCTTAACTGCGTCCTTCATGCCTTCTGTCGGCAAACCGTATCCGGGTCCGACATAATCGCAATTTGCGCGCACGGTTTCGCGTTCGATCTTCGTCCCCAGTTTCAT
>JBCDFD010000132.1:0-9461 GCA_039178645.1 Pseudomonadota bacterium
GTTGGAACAACTGAGTGATGTCCTCGTTGTTCCCGCGCCGTTTCATTTCCTTGTAAAGAACGCATCCCGAAAACTCCGCTGTGCAGCTGGAGATCAAGAAGTCGATGAACTCCTTTTTCAACTGCGGCTCCATCCCGTCCCAATCGACGTGATCCCAGGATTCGTTTTTCTTGAAGTGGCCTTTGTTGGGGTCGCTCACCATCTGCGCGATCAGCTCGTCCCACTCTTCGCGCAACTCGGACACGTCGATGCGGTCCAATTCGTCGAAGTCGGTGGTATAGAACCGCGGCGTCAACAGCGTGTTCTGCATCGCCACCGCCGTCGCCATGTCGCTGTCGAACTTGTCCATTTCCTCTTGGATGGCCAGGCCCTCTTCCACCGTGGTTGCGTCGGCGGAGTGCTGCACCTTGGTTTGCACGTTCATAGGGTCACCTCCTCAGAGAATGAAAATTCGCAAAGCTCCATCACTTCCAGATCACCCGTCAACCGGGTCCAGAGCCGTTCCAAGGCCGAGGCCCGCAGGATCACCGCCACGCGGTCCTCGCGCACCACTTCGCCATAGGGCGCCATGATCTCGGGCCCTTGCACTTGCACTTCATCACCGGGGTAAACGACAGCGCCATTGTTGAAACGCACATGGGCGTGCAGGCTTTCAAAACAGTGGCTCACTTCCACCGTGCAGGGCGCGACCTCTCGGTCTTTGGTCAATAGTCCCATCTTAAATCTCCCTGAGCGATGCGCGGGCGATGGACAGGCCCACGCAAGGGTTGGTGGAAAGAGCCTCAGCGCAGGAACTGTGCGAAGGCATCCCGGTTGGTTTGGCCGAAAAACGCGAGTTCCGTTTCCCAACCGCTGGCGGGGTCTTGCAGGGCAAGACGTCCGTTTTCGAATTCGACGATGCGTACCGGCGGGTTGCCTTCGACGTCTGCGATCATGCGCTTGCGTTCGAGGCCGCGGGTGATCACTGACACGAAGCCCGACTCGTTGGAGGCAAAGCTTGCGGTGCGCCCGGTGGCGACATCGGTGACGATCACCGAACCGTTGCGGGACCCTTCAAGCGTGAGCATCCGTTCGTTGGTGACCGCAGCCACGTCAGGCTGACCCACATTGGGGGCGTCGGTATATTGGGCGTAGCTCACCAGCGCGAGCGACGACAAAGCCAGCACCACACAGGCGATGATCAACCCGGTGGGGATCATTTCCCGATCGCGGGTGGCCAGGATTTTCTGTTCATGAGCGAGGGAATTTGATGCCATGTCAGGCTCCTTTCATCATTCCGCGGGAACAGCCGTGCCAACAGGCGCGGCGTGCGCAGGCGTGGGATCAACCGGTGCTGCGGTGGTGAGACCGGCCAGGGCGGCCAAGTCGGTGGTTCGATCAGGTGTCCCCGCCGGCGCTGTCGCTTCGCCTGCTCGGGTGATGGTGGGCGTGGCGCGGTGCGCTTCGAACGCCTCAGACAACAGCTGAGCGACACACTCGGCGCCCGCCACGGACCGCAACGCGGGCTGCGGGTCCTTCATGTGCCAAGGACGCACATGCGGCCAGGCGATCAGGTAGGCGACTTTGTCGTCTCCATTTGTGCGCAGCGCGATCGTCCCGGAACCATCTTTGCGGATGTCCAGATCGGCGCCAGCCACCTTGGTGAACGGAATGTTGAAGGTCACAGGCAAAGCGATGCCCATCCTCATGGCCACGCGCGCTGTGGTGATCGTGTAAACCGTCGTGCGCGCCTGCCACATGGCCATCAGATAGAGGATGCCGACTGCCGCCGCGGCCAACACCACCATGGGCACTCCGGTGAGCAGAGCAGCCCCAAGGTCCATGCTGGCCAAACTGGCGAGCACACGCCAGACCACCAACACTGCGAAATACCCAAGCACCCATTTCATGGCCAGCGCATCGCGCAACAGCGCGTAGGCGTCCGGACGGCCTTGCCACAGGATGCTTTCCCCTTTCGGAGGGCGTCCAGGCAGGCCTGGGATGGGATCGAAGGCGAAATCGTCGTGGGACATTGGGACCACTCCTGTCGCTTAGAGTTGTGGGTCCAGTCGGCCTGCGGAGGCATAGAGTTTGCCGCCCGCGGCGTAACCGGTGATCTTGTCCTCTTCGAGCAAGGTCACTTCGGTGGCCGACTTGGTTTGTGGAATGCCCGCGAACTGATGGGCATAGAGCGCGTGAATTTTCACACCGTCGGTGTGGATCCGCGTCAGTTGGATCGGCATCAGGCGCTTACCGGACCCGTAGTCGCCGCTCAGCTCGATCTCGATGTAGCGGACAAGCTGTTCGGGTTCGTCGATCCACATGTCGCTGATGGTGCCAACGGTCACGCCGTCGCCCGAAATCGCGGGCATGCCGCGCGGGTCACGGCCTGCGCTCACGCCGAAAGCTTCCAGCTTGGCCATTGGGACGATCTTGGGATGACCTTTGCCGTCCAGTTCTGGCACATCGCGACGCGGGGCCCAGGACGCAGGACCAACGCCGTCTGCCATGGGATCACCCACGGGGATGAACGGCTGACCTTCGGCCTTGCTCTGCTTTTCCAGAATGCCGGTGTAGTCGCGGGCCTCTGGCAGTCCGTCGGGCACGGTGCGCTCGCCACGGCCATGGGGCAGTGTCCAGGTCTTGGGCTCTGGCACCGGGAAAGGACCTTGGTTGGCCGCAGGGCCACCTTCGTCCTTTTCGAGCGGGTAGCCTTCGCGCATGTTTTCCGTCTGGAGATAGTAGACGAGCCCGGCAAAAAAGGCCCAGAAGCCCCAGATCGCCACAGAGGCCAGATCAACGCCGCCCCAAAAAGTCACTCCAACCATATCGCTTCCTTTCGATGGTCAAGTTGGGAAGTCGGCAAGACCGATCCTGCCGTCGGATTTGCGGGCCAGGTCACTGGTCCCGAGCGAACGCCCGGTCCGCACCAGCGGGCCCAAGGCAATGAGTGTGATGAAGATCAGGCCGATCTCGGTGTGGTAGACGACCTGGTAGCCAAGCTCCGGCCCAGCGGCCTCGGGGCCGAACTGCCCGTTGGCGGCCAGCGATCCGAACAGATCGCGCAGACCTCCACCCAAGGCGATGGCCAGACCTGCAGCCGTGGCTTGCGCCGCGCCCCAGGCTCCCAGGGCCAAACCCCGTCCGGCCATACCCTCGGTGGGCATGGTCATCGCCGCCATGAGTGTCGCCACTGCAAACAACCCGCCGCCAAATCCGATCAGGCCTGCGCCCGCGAAGAACAGGAGGCTCGACCCCATGGGAGCGGCAAAGATCACGGCAGAGAATGCCGCCAGACCCACGAGCAAGCCTCGCGCTGCACTGCGATAGGGGTTCAAACCAGCCGCCAACCATTTGCCCGCCAGCACAAAGCCTGTGAGCGCGCCCAAAGCCCAAAGGGCGGTGAGCGACGTGGTGGCCGACACGCTAAGGCCCAGGACCTCACCGCCGTAAGGCTCCAGCAGGACATCCTGCATGTTGAACGCCATGGTGCCCAAAAACACGACCACCAGAAGCCGGCCCGCCGTGCCGCCACTGGAATAGTCCGCCCAAGCGTCCGCGAACTTGGGCCGCGGTGCCGCGCGCTCTTCGCGCGACATGGGCTTGACCTTTTCCTGTTTCCACAGGGCGATCAGATTGATGACCATCGTCGCCGCAGCGGCCCCTTGGACCACCTGAACCAAGCGCAGTTGAGAAAAGTCGCGCAGCAACCAGCCAATGATCACCGCCGACACGCCCATGCCCAAAAGGAACATAACGTAAAGGAGCGCCACCACTTGCGGGCGCGTTTCCTCGGTCGCGCGGTCAGAGGCCAGAGCGAGCCCCGCAGTCTGTGTCATGTGCAGCCCAAGACCCGTCATAAGAAACGACAATGCTGCCAGCAGTTCGCCCGCCCAGGGTGGCCCGAGCACCTGCTCACCGCTGAGGACCAGAAGCGCAAACGGCATGACGGCCAAACCGCCCATTTGCCAGAGTGACCCAAACCACAGGTAGGGCACCCGCTTCCAGCCGATGGCCGACCGGTAAGTGTCACTGCGGAACCCAAGGAGTGCACGGAACGGCGCCACCAGCACCGGCAGAGCCACCATGATCGCAACCACGACGGCCGCAATATCAAGCTCCACGATCATCACACGGTTGAGCGTGCCCAGGAGCATGACCGACGCCATGCCAACCGACACTTGGAACAACGACAGGCGCAAAAGCTGGCCCATGGGCAGGCCTTCGCTCGCCGCGTCCGCGAAGGGCAGCAAATTGCCCGAAAGCTTCTTGATATGGGATTTCGCCAGGATCATCCGGCGTCCCCCCATGTTTCTCCCGCCCGATAGCTCAGGCATTCGGAAATGTAGAACCCGCTGGTCACACGCTCGACCACATCGAGGGCACCGGTGACACCACTGCTCAGCTTCTTGGCGGTGTGGGGCACCATGACCGGCGACCGGTCGGACCGTGGGAAGGCTTTGCCCGCCGCCCAAAACGCCATCAGAAACGGCGTGCGCGGCGCAACGGTGAAGACCACATTGTCCATGGTCCGCGCGCCCAACCGTTCCAACGCGTCGGTCAGATCGTCGTGGGTGTAGTAGATCAGGCTGTCCATGGCGACGACGTGGTCGAACTCACCCAACTCGGCGCTCAGCATATCGCCAGAGGTGAAAGTCACACGCGCGGCCAGGTTGTCGGGCAACCGCTTTTCCGCGATCTGCACTAGGCTGGGCGAGATATCCACGGCCACAACCTCGGCCCCACGGGACGCCAGTTCGGCCGTCATCTGCCCTGCCCCGCAACCCGCATCGAGCACGCGACGACCGGTGAGGTCTTCCGGCAGCTGGCTCAGCATCGCCGCACGCATCTGGTCCCGACCGGCGCGCACCGTTTGGCGCACGCGGCTCACCGGCGCATCCGAAGTTAGCCGTTCCCATGTTTGGGTCGCGGTGCGGTCGAAGTAATCTTCGACGCGCGCACGGGTTTCGCCATATGTCGCTGTATCAAGCGCCATCAATCGAACCCCAACAATTCAAAGATATCGCGGTCCGGCAGCGACGCCGGGGCCAGCGGCTCGGTGCCGTTCCATAGAGTTTCCGCCAAGCGAATGTACTCTTTGCGCGCCATTACGATGTCTTCTTCGTCGGGCATCTCAAACAGCGTCTTCTTCTTCAGACGCGACCGGCGGATGCTGTCGAGGTCTTTCATATGAGCCAAGCGCTTGAAGCCCACGGTATCACAGTACCGATCCACCTCGTCAGTGTCCTTGGACCGGTTCGCCACGCAGCCCGCCAAACGGACGTTGTAATTTTTGGACTTGGCCTCCACCGCCGCGATGATGCGGTTCATGGCGTAGATACTGTCGAAATCGTTGGCCGTGACGATCACCGCCCGGTCGGCGTGCTGCAACGGGGCGGCAAAGCCACCGCAGACCACATCGCCCAGCACGTCAAAGATCACCACGTCGGTGTCTTCCAGCATGTGGTGCTGTTTGAGCAGTTTCACGGTCTGCCCCACCACATAGCCACCACAGCCTGTCCCCGCAGGCGGGCCACCGGCCTCGACGCACTGCACGCCGTTGAACCCTTCGGTGACGAAGTCTTCGGGCCGCAGTTCTTCGGGGTGGAAGTTCACTTCCTTCAGGATATCGATGACAGTTTCCTGCAACCGCCCGGTCAGGGTGAAGGTGCTGTCGTGCTTGGGATCACAACCGATCTGCAACACACGCTTACCCAACATGGAAAACGCCACAGACAGGTTCGACGAGGTGGTCGATTTCCCGATCCCGCCTTTGCCGTAGACGGAAAACACCTTGGCGCCTTCGATCTTCATGCTGGCGTCCTGGTGAACCTGGACAGATCCTTCGCCGTCCTCACCTTTGCGCAACACCGGCGGCGCACTCACCTGGGCCCTGTAGGCCGGGGTTTGTTTCTGGTCGTCAAGCGCCATATCTGGCCTCCTTTAGGGGATGAGCGAAAAGCCCCTGAATGTGTGGTGGAACCTGGGGGAAGCGGGTTGGGATCATGGGATCACCCCTTCCAGCCGGTCTTCCAATTCGTCCGCGGCGTCCTGGAGGGCAGCCAATGTCTCCGCATCGGGCTGCCAATAGTCTCGGTCCGACGCCTCCAAGAGCCGCCCGGCCATGCGTGCGCTGGCCTGGGGGTTCATCTCGGACAAGCGCCGCCGCATCTCGTCGTCGAGCACGAAGGTCTCGCTGAGCCGCTGGTAGACCCAAGGTTCCACCTGACCGGTGGTCGCCGACCATCCCAGTGTGTTGGTCACCTGTGCCTCGATCTGGCGGACACCTTCGTGACCGTGCTTGAGCATGCCTTCGAACCATTTGGGGTTCAGGCTGCGGCTGCGGGTTTCCAAGGCGACCTGGTCTTGCAGCGTGCGCACCTTGGCTTTGCCCGTGGTCTGGTCGCCAATGTAAACAGCCGCATCTTCGCCACCGCGCGCGCGCTTCACCGCGCGGGTAATGCCGCCCAGGGTGTCGAAATAATGGTCCACCGTGGTCACGCCCAACTCGACAGATTCGAGGTTTTGGTAAGCGACCTCCACCTCTTTGAGCGTCTCGTTCAGTAGGTCTTTGGACGCCGTGGACTTGCCATTGCGGCCGTAAGCGAAGGATTTCCGCGCCTGGTACGCATCGGCCAATTCATCCTCTTGGTCCCAAGCCCCACTATCGACCAAAGCGTTGACGTTTGACCCGTAGGCACCCTCGGTGTTGGAAAACACTCGCAAAGAGGCCGCTTCCAAATCGCATCCGGTTTTCTCGGCATAGGCCAAGGCGTGAGCCCGGACAAAATTCTGCTCCACCGGCTCATCGGCGGTCGCGGCCTTGTATGCCGCTTCGGCCAGCATCCGGGTCTGCAATGGCAGCAGGTCACGGAAAATCCCCGATAGGGTCATCACCACATCGATCCGCGGCCGACCCAGTTGCTCCAACGGAATAAGGTCCGCGCCCGACAAGCGACCATAGCTGTCAAAGCGCGGAGCCGCACCCAAGAGCGCCAGGGCCTGGGCAATGGGCACCCCGTCGGACTTGATATTGTCCGACCCCCAAAGAACCAGAGCCACCGACCGCGGCAGTGTCGGGTGCGTGTCCAGCAAAAGCTGCGCCTGCGCCTGACCGTCCTTCATGGCGAAGGCCGTGGGCATCCGAAACGGATCAAACGCATGGATGTTGCGGCCCGCAGGCAGCACGTCCGGCGACCGGATCAGATCGCCCCCAGGCACCGGCGGCACATAGCGCGCCTCAAGCGCCCGCATCAGGCCGCTCAGCTCGTGATCGCCGCTGAGCATCTTCGCCAGTTCCATGGCATCCATGCGTGTGGCGGGATCCATGGCGGCGTGGTGCTGGGCGATTTCCTCTTCACTGGGCACACGACCCACCACATGGAGCCCATCCGGGATCAGGGCATCCTCGGTCTCCAGCAGTTTCAGCCACAGCGCCTCTGGGTCGGAGCCGTCCATATCCACAGCCGCCGCTTGGTCCGCGATCAACTGCGCAAGATCGCCCCGCGAGTTGTCCTCGGGGTCCATAGACCGGAACCGCGTGACGCTGTCCTTTAACTCGCTCAAACCTTTGTATAGCCCCGAGGCCGCCAAAGGTGGCGTCAAATGGGTGACTGTCACCGCGTTCGACCGACGCTTGGCTAGGGACGCCTCAGAGGGATTGTTGGACGCATAGAGGTATACGTTTGGCACTTCGCCAATCAGCCGATCCGGCCAATCCCGTGCGCCCAGGCCCGCTTGCTTGCCGGGCATGAACTCCAATGCGCCATGCATCCCGAAATGCAAAAGTACATCGGCGTTCCAGGTGTTGCGCAGCCAAAGATAGAATTGCGTGAACGCGTGGGTCGGTGCGAAGCCCTTCTCGAACAAGAGCCGCATGGGATCGCCTTCGTAGCCAAAGGTCGGCTGCACACCCACAAAGACGTTGCCGAACTCACGGCCCAGAACGAACACGCCCCGCCCATCCGATTGGATCTTGCCCGGTGCGGGTCCCCAGACGCTCTCGATCACCGACAGGGGCGGCGTGTTAGCCACGATGTGATCGGCATCCACGTAAGCCGCCACGTTGGCCTCTTGGCCATGGTCAGCCGCATTACCCTTCAGGATCGCCTCACGCAGCGCATCGACGCTTTCGGGCACCTCCACCGAGTAGCCGTCCCGTTTCATCCGCTGTAGCGTGTTGAACAGGCTCTCAAACACCGACAGATACGCCGCCGTTCCAATGGCCCCTGCATTCGGCGGGAAACCAAACAAAACGATCCCCACCTTCTTTTCGGCAATGTCCTTCCGGCGCAAACGGGTCAGGCGCACAACCTTTTCGGCCAAGCTATCAATCCGCTCCCTGCAGGGGGCCATGTCCTTGGATCCAGGCTCCACATGGCACGCATACTGGCACCCGGTGCAGCCCTCAGCCCCGTGACGACCACCAAAGACAGTGGGATTTGTGGCCCCATCCAGCTCCGGCAATGCCACGAGCATGGTGGTCTCCACCGGCCCCAAGCCGCCAGCGGCACTGGACCACTGGCCCAGAGTCTGGAACTCAATGGAATGCGCCGCAACGTAAGGCACATCCAGCTCTTTCAGAGCCGTCACCGCCGCATCGCTGTCATTGTAAGCAGGCCCGCCCACCAAGCTAAACCCAGTGAGCGACACCATGGCGTCGATTCCAACGGCCCCGTCTTCACTGTTCCGAAAATACTCATCAATGGCGGGTCGCGCGTCCAGGCCACCGGCAAAGCAAGGCAATACCCGCAGCCCCTTGGCCTCCAACGCGCGGATCACGCTAGCATAGTGCGCGGTGTCCCCCGACAGAATGTAGGACCGCAACATGACGATCCCGACCGTCGCAGCGCCCTTGGGTGCCGCGGGCAGGTCAGCCACATCCGTGGTCACGCCCATGCCGGGAAGGTCCGGGTGGTAGAGACCAACCTGCGGGTACTCCACAGGATCAGCCGCCTTGTAAGCCGCCCAGTCACGGTTGTCCGAATACCGGCTCACCAGGAACCGGACCATCTCGGCGACATTGTCGTCCGAACCGCCCAGCCAGTATTGCATGGTCAGGAAGTAGGCCCGCAGGTCCTGGGCCTTGCCTGGCAGAAACTTGAGGATCTGAGGGATTCGCCGCAGCATCTTCACCGATTTCTCGGCGGAACTGCCCTTCCCCGGCTTTGGCTTCGGCTTGAACTTCTTCAGAACCGCCATGGCCCCGCTGGCGGGCTTGGACATGTCCAAATCGCCCATGCGGGTGAGGTTCGCGATCTCTGTATCCGTGACCACGCCGATCATCGCATCGCAGGCATCGCGACGTGCCCGCAGGTCCGGCAAGATCGCGGCCACCTGTTCTTCCAGGAACAGCAAGTTCACGATGATGATGTCGCCGGTACGGATCGCAGCGCGGGCTTCCTCCAATGCTTCAGGGGTCTCGCCCCATTCAGCGGCGGCGTACACAGACACGTGCAAACCGGGGAAGTCGTCGGCCAAAC
>JBCDFD010000133.1:0-9430 GCA_039178645.1 Pseudomonadota bacterium
GTGATGAACGCGGGCACCGGGGCGGTGTGCTTGGTGGGCAAGTCCCATGATTTCCATGTGACCGAAGCCTTAGGGATCACTCTGGATGAAAATCGCGACGCCATTGCGGAGACGTTTTCCCACGTGGTGGGGCAGGGACGCCAAGCTCTCTTTGACGCCGAGCATTTCTTTGATGGCTATAGAGCGAACCCGGACTACGCGCTGTCGTGTCTGCACGCCGCCTATGTGGCTGGCGCGCGCTGGATCGTCCTCTGTGACACCAATGGCGGCACCTTGCCGCCAGAAATCGGCCGGATCACCGGCGAAGTGATAGCCTCGGGCATCCCTGGCGAGCGGTTGGGCATCCACACCCACGATGACACTGGCAATGCGGTTGCGGGCAGCCTCGCCGCGGTAGACGCGGGCGCACGGCAGATCCAAGGCACGTTGAACGGGCTGGGCGAACGCTGTGGCAATGCCAATCTCACGACGATCATTCCAACGCTGTTGCTCAAGGAGCCCTACGCCAGTCGGTTTGAAACCTCGGTGACACGCGAGGCTTTGGGCGGTTTGACCCGTGCCTCGCGGATGCTCGATGACATTCTCAACCGCGTGCCCCTGCGCCCTGCGCCCTATGTTGGCGCTTCGGCTTTTGCACACAAGGCGGGGTTGCACGCCAGCGCGATCCTGAAGAACCCGACGACCTACGAGCACGTACCCCCGTCCGTTGTTGGAAACGCGCGGATCATCCCGATGTCGAACCAAGCGGGTCAGTCGAACCTGCGCAAGCGTCTTGGGGAAGCAGGCATCGAAATCACCCCCGGCGACCCGGCTCTGGGCCGAATTCTGGAGGTGGTCAAAGATCGCGAGTCCCGCGGATACAGCTATGACGCCGCTCAAGCGAGTTTTGAACTGGTGGCCCGGGCTGAACTGGGCACGCTCCCTGAGTTTTTCGAGGTGAAGCGCTACCGCGTGACGGTTGAGCGTCGCAAGAACAAATATAACACCATGGTCAGCCTCAGCGAGGCCGTGGTGGTTGTGAAAGTGGGCGACGAGAAGAAGCTGTCGGTGTCCGAATCCATTGACGCTGAGGGATGCGACCGGGGCCCGGTGAATGCATTGAGCCGAGCGTTGACCAAGGACTTGGGCCTTTATCAGGATTTCATTGCGGACATGCGGTTGGTGGACTTCAAGGTGCGGATCACCGATGGTGGCACCGACGCGGTGACGCGGGTTATCATCGACACCGAAGACAGTGTGGGCAACCGCTGGTCCACCGTGGGCGTGTCGGCGAATATCGTGGACGCTTCGTTCGAGGCGCTTTTGGACGCAATCACTTGGAAACTCATCCACGATGGTGCGCCGGTGGCGCAGCGTGTGGGGTCGGTGACAGTTCTGGCCGATCCAGCCTAACCCATGTCCGACGATTGGCCGGGCGAGGCGTTTTTCACGTTGCACCATGACTTGCCGCGCGAAGGTCCGGGTGAAGCTGCCGATGTGGCTTGGGCGGTCTCACTTGCCGGTTTGCGCCCTGACGGTGTCGTCTGTGATGCGGCGTGCGCAACGGGTGGCGATATTGCGGCGCTTTTGGATGCGGTGCCGAAGGGCCGTGTCGTCGGGTTTGATCTGCACCAGGGCTTTGTGGACACCGCTGGCAGACGGTTCGCCCAGGACCCGCGTGTGAATGTTTTGCAAGGTCAGCTTATCCGACACGGGGATGGCGATTTACCGGACCCGCGTGACTTAGTGCCTTTTGATCTGATTTGGTGCGCGGGGGCCTGTAATTTTGAAGGGGTCACCGAATGTTTGGAGGCTTGGAAAACAGCTTTGAGGCCTGGCGGTGCGGTGGCGTTCAGCGAAGTGGCTTGGTTCCATCCAGAGCCGCCGGAGGAGGTCCGCGCCTTTTGGGCGGAGTATCCGGCGATGACCGATGAGGCCGGTGTCACGGCGCGGATTGAGGCGGCGGGGTACGAGATATTGGGACAGCGCAGGCTGTCCGACGCGGCTTGGGAAGCATACTACCGGCCTCTGGATCAGCGGGTTGCAGCGTTGCGGCCCACGGTTGATGCGGAACTGGCTGAGGTCTTGGATGCATCAGACGAAGAGGCTCGGATGTGGCGAACTTATCGTGATGTGTTCGGCTACGTCCTGTCTGTGGTGCGCCCCAGATGAGCCTGGATGCCTGCGCGGAGCTGGTTCGGCGCGGCGATCCCGACCGCTGGATGAGCCTGATGGCTGTGGATGTTGATGCACGTGCAAAGCTTTTGCCGCTCTATGCGTTCAACTTGGAGGTCGCGCGTGCACCGTGGGTGAGCCGGGAGCCTCTGATCGCGCAGATGCGATTGCAATGGTGGCGGGACGCACTGACGGAGATTGCCGAAGGTGGCCCGGTCCGTCGACATGAGGTGGTCACGCCATTGGATGCGGTGTTGCCGCAAGACGCGGCACGGGATTTGGATACGCTTGTCCTGGCCCGACACAAAGACATAGAGATCAGACCTTTTGACGATCTGGCGGATTTGCGTGCCTATCTGGATGAAACTGGCGGCGGATTGGTGCGCGCGGCGGCGGTCTGCCTTGGCGGGGCGACCCGCGGCTCGGAGGCCGCGGGTGCAGCGGGAGCAACGGCGGCTTACCTTAGGGCACTAGCAGAGTTGAAAGGACGTGGCCGGGTGCCTTTGCCGGAAATGACGGCAGAGGCAGTAGGAGAATTGGCCGAGTATGGGCAAGCGCAATGGCGGTTGGCGAAGGAGGCGCGACCGGATCCTAAGGTGAGACCGGCGCTCTTGGCACTGTGGCGCACGCCTGCGTTGCTGGCAGCGGCCGCGCGGGCACCGGACCGGGTGCTCACCGAAGGTTTGGACACATCGCCGGCCAGGCGACATTTGTCGCTGCTGTGGCGGCAGTGGGCTGGGACTTGGTAGGCTAGGCGGGTTTCAGACCGTTTCGCGCGGGCGCAAAGTCAACCAGATGAGCGCGCCACCGGCCAATGCCAGGAACGGGGCCATGGCCATGTTCACGGCACTCCATCCTGCGGCAGCATCGCCGCCTGTGCAGTTCATCAGTCCACCAGAGGCCAGCGAAGCGAAGGTCACGCAGCCGAACACCAGCGCATCGTTCAATCCTTGGACGAACCCGCGTTCTTCGGCGCTGTGATGGTCGGCGAGCATGGCGGTTGCGCCGATGAAGCCGAAGTTCCATCCGATGCCAAGTAGCACCAGCGCCCCAAAGAAGTTGAACAGTTCCGTGCCTTGTAGCGCCACAGCCCCGCCTGCGGCGAGGATCATCAGCCCGGTGGCCACGATTTTCTCTGCACCAAAGCGGGCGATCAAGTGCCCGGTGAAGAAGGACGGTGCAAACATGGCCAGCACGTGGCCCGTGACCACGTCGGCAGCATTGCCTTGGGTGAACCCGCACCCCACCACCGCCAGCGGTGTGGAGGTCATCACCAGGTTCATCAGTCCGTAAGACACCATCGCGCAGATCATCGCCACCAGGATGGGCGGGCTGCGGAGCAATTCCTTGGCGGACCGGCGCACTTTGTTCGCCGCGGCAGCCCGTGTTGGTTTAGGGATGTCCAGGAGGAAGAACAGGCCCATGCCCACCACGTTGATGGCCATGGCTGCGAGGTAGGTTCCAAGAAATGGCACGACGAAGGCGTCTGTGGTCACTTTGATAAGTTGCGGGCCAAGGATCGCTGACAGAAGCCCCCCTGCCATCACATAGGAAATCGCCTTGGGTCGGAATTCAGGGCTCGCCGTGTCGGCGGCGGCAAATCGATAGAACCCTTGGGCCGACATGTAGATGCCGGTGAAGAATGACCCCAAAAGGAACAGGCCAAAGGAGCTTTCGATCAGGCCGAAGCACGCGATGATACTGCCGATCAGCCCCCCGGTTGCCCCCACCAGGAACCCCGTGCGCCGTCCATGGGTTTGCATCATCCGGCTTAGGAACGGCGCGGTGACCATGGACCCGAAGACGATCAGCGACATGGGCAGCGTGGCCAAGCAAGGATGCGGCGCCAACATCTGACCGGCCAGGCCGCAAATCACAAAGATCATGGTGATTTGGCTGCCCAGAAACGCCTGGGCACCCACGAGCACCGCCACGTTTTTGCGGGCACGGGCGTCAGCGTTTGGCTGGGGCAGGGATGTGGCGTCGGTCATGGGCAAGCCCTAACGTGACACGGCGCGCGGGGGAAGTGGTCACTGTGCCCGCGCGATCACGTGTGCGAATGAGCCGCTGACTGATCCCTGGCGCAGTCCCATGGGGGGCAGGCGGTCGCCTTCGGCATCTCGGGCAAAGAACAATGGTTCGCCTTGGGCTTTGACCGTTGTGGCGTAGTGAAATTCATGGCCGGCCCAGGGACCAGTGAACGGCCCGGCTTGGCCTTCCAGCGCGCGATAGCCCAGGTGGAGTTTGCGGTTTGCGAAACTGGTCTCAAGACGCAAAAGACCGGCCATGGCGTGAGGTTTGCCGTCGGCGTCGATGAGACCATCACCGAGCACCATGTAGCCGCCGCATTCTCCGTAGATCTCGGTGCCGTTTCGGGCAGCGTTGCGCAGCGAGCCAAGGAAGTTATCCGCTGCCGCCAGTGTCCCGGCGTGCAGCTCTGGATAGCCTCCTGGCAGGTAGATGAGGTCCGCGTCCGGTGCTGCTGCATTGGCCAGGGGTGAAAAGAACCGGAGCGTGGCCCCGGCGGCGCGCCAGTCTTGGAGCATGTGGGGATAGCGGAAGGCAAAGGCTCGGTCGTGGGCGATGGCTATGGTCCGAGCCGGTGGGCGGGCTGGTGTCACGTTGTCCGTGCTTGGAAGTGGCTCGGTGAGGTTCAGAAGCGCGTTGAGATCCACGTGGTTGCTCATCAAGTCAGCCGCGATGTCCAGAAAATCGGCAAGGCTGCTTTGTTCCTCGGCTTGCACAAGCCCCAAGTGGCGCGACGGCAGGTCCACGGGTGCGTGCCGAGGAATGGCACCCAGGACTGGGATATCCAGGGGCTTCAGCGCACGGCGCAGCATCTTTTCGTGCCGAGGACTGCCCACTTTGTTCAAGATCACCCCGGCCACACGGACCCGCGGATCGTGACGCGCGAACCCCGCCACCAAAGGTGCAATTGACTGGGACATGGACCGCGCGTCGACGATCAAGACCACTGGCAAGCTCAGCATGGCCGCCAGGTCCGCCGCGGCGCCACGTCCATCCGGCGGTGCACCGTCAAAAAGCCCCATGGCCCCTTCGATAAGCAAGGTCCCAGGACCGCTCGCCAAACGCTTGATCTGCGCCTCCGGCATGGCCCAGGCGTCCAAGTTCATGCATGGAACGCCGCTCGCCGCCTCGTGGAACCGCGGATCGATATAGTCAGGACCTGACTTGGCCCCGCGGATCGGCACGCCACGCCGTTTGAATGCGCGGAGCAGTCCCAAGGTGATGACGGTTTTCCCAGACCCCGACGATGGCGCAGCCAGAAGAAGGCCGCGCCCCGGCTCCTCAATGGTCACGACGCTTCGGCGGGCCGCCCGAGCCCAAGCGGGTCCAAATTCCTAGGGGCCGCGCCGGTTGCCATGTTCCGCCAGTCCAGCACCTGGCGCATCAGCACAGCTTTGCCGACGCAGATGATGGCAGGTGGTACCATGTCGGCAGCGGCAATGTCCGCGGCCACATCGGTCAGATTGGTTTCCAGGATGCGTTCGTCTGACAAGGTGGCGCGGGTGATAACGGCCACAGGGTCCTGGGGATCGCGCCCGCCTTCGATCAGGTCTTTTGCGATGCTGTCTATGTGCTTGACGCCCATATAGATCACGATGACCTGGGCGGCCTGCGCCAGAGCCTGCCAATTCACCGATGTCGGGGCGTTGCCGGTGCGGTCATGGCCAGTGACGAACGCCACTGTTTGGTTGATGTCACGGTGCGTGACCGGGATGCCGCCATAGGCCAGCCCACCAATGCCGGCAGAAATCCCAGGGATAATGCGGATTGGGATGCCGTGTTGCACCAGCGTCTGGGATTCCTCCCCTCCGCGACCAAACACAAAGGGATCGCCGCCTTTCAGCCGCAGCACTTTGCGGCCCTCGCGCGCGAGATCCACAAGGCTCAGCGAAATATCCCGCTGCAACGGCGACGGCTTGCCGCCGCGTTTGCCTGCATAGATTTTGTCCGCCTGCGGGTTGGCCCAATTCAACACATCCGGGTCCACCAACGCATCGTAAACAATGGTGTCAGCCTGTTTGAGCGCATTGAGCGCGTGCAGCGTCAAAAGCCCCGGATCGCCGGGGCCTGCGCCGCATAGCCAAACCCAACCGGATTCCATGGTGGGCCAATCGCCTGGGGGAAGTGTGTTCGCCTGAGCCATTTCAGCCGTTTTGCCCAAGCGCGCAGGGGTGTCCAGCGCAAAACGCGCCCTGTGCACGCGACAAAACCGGGGAACAATCCGGGAAACATGGGCGGTTGACGGGCCTGCCTCGCTCTGCGACGCCGATGAGCACCATGGATGAGCGCATAATCATGACACCCGAATGTGTGGCCGAAGGCGCGGAGTGGCTGGCGGCAAAAGAACCGCGGTTTGCTCATGCGCTGTCGCTGACCGGCAAGTTGCCGCTGCGTCGCCGGAAGGACGGGTTCGAGGCGCTGCTGTCCGCAATTGTGTCCCAACAGGTGTCGGTGGCTGCCGCGGATGCCATCTGGGGACGTCTCAAGGCTGCCAAGCTCACCGGCCCGCGCAAGATCTCTTGGGCCAGTGACGAAGACTTGCGCGCCTGTGGTCTGTCCAGGCAGAAGATTCGCTACGCCCAGGAGTTGGCGCGGTCCGGTATCCGATATGGTCCTTTGCGCGACGTGCCTTCGGATCAGGTGATCACCACATTGGTGGCCGTGCCTGGGATCGGAACCTGGACGGCAGAGATTTATGCCATGTTCTCCCTGGGCCGCGCGGACGTGTTTGCCCCCGGTGATTTGGCGTTGCAAGAAGCCGCGCGCATTCTCTTTGAGCTTGAAAAACGGCCCACCGAGAAAGCCTTGCGTGAGATGGCCGCAGACTGGTCACCGTGGAGATCCGTTGCGGCTCGCGCGCTCTGGGCCTACTACCGCGTGGCGAAAGAGCGAGAGGGCATCCGATGACACGCGTTTTGGAAACCGGACGGCGCGAACCGGTGTCGGGCAATGTGAAATCCGTGGTGGCTTTCTTGCATGGCTATGGCGCGGATGGTGCAGACCTGCTGGGTCTGGCCGATCCCATCGGCCCGCACATGCCTGACACGCTGTTCCTGGCTCCCAATGCGCCTGAAAAATGCATCAACAATCCCATGGGTTATCAGTGGTTCCCCATTCCCTGGCTCGACGGATCGTCTGAGGAAACCGCGCGCGAAGGAATGGAACGGGCTGTGCTTGACCTGAACGCTTGGATCGACGGCGTGCTGGAGGCCGAGGGCGTGGCCCCAGAAAACTTTGTTCTGTTGGGCTTTTCCCAAGGCACCATGATGAGCCTGCATATGGCGCCGCGTCGGGATGAGGCCTTTGCCTGCGTCGTGGGTTTTTCCGGGCGTCTCTTGGAACCCGAACGGTTGGCGGATGAAACGCAGGTACGCCCACCGATTCTGTTGATCCATGGCGATGCCGACGATGTGGTGCCACCACAATCCTTACCAGAGGCAGGAAACGCGCTCACCGCCGCCGGTTTTGATGTTTTCGCCCATGTGATGAAGGGCACTGGCCACGGGATCGCGCCCGATGGTCTGTCCGTTGCGCTGGCTTTCATGCGTCAAAACCTTGGATATGAACAATCCTGACGCGGTCTGGCGTCATGGAAGCTTCATAACTAAGCGCTAACTAAACTGCGACGACACCGCATGTGGCGGGGGTTGTGCGGTTCTGCACACCATATATAGTCGTTGGAAACTGGGGCGGGGCGTCCCGCCTTGGTGCCAAGAGGGCAGACAGGGCGAGGACAAATCACCCATGCAACAGGCTGAGTTCAGGCGAACCTTTGTTCGCGAACCCAACAACCTACGACATCACCCGGCGCTGGTGTTGAACGCAGATTACAGACCGCTTTCTTACTATCCGCTTTCGCTGTGGCCATGGCAGGAGGCCGTGAAGGCCGCCTTCCTGGATCGGGTCAATATCATTGCCGAATATGACGATGTGGTTCGCAGCCCCACCACCGAGATACGAATACCCTCGGTTGTGGTTCTCAAAGAGTATGTTCGACCCCAAAAGCGCGTGGCTTTCACGCGCTTTAATTTATTCTTGCGGGACGAATTTTCGTGTCAGTATTGCGGGGCAAAGGGCGACCTGACGTTTGACCATGTGGTGCCGCGCGCCCGTGGGGGCGTGACATCCTGGGAAAACGTGGTGGCGGCCTGTGGCAAGTGTAACCTCAAAAAAGGGTCGCGGACGCTCAAGCAGGTTGGATTTTCGCTGAAAAAGCCGCCGCGGCAGCCGTCTTCGGAAGAATTGCGCAACATGGGGCGGCGGTTCCCGCCCAACTACCTGCACGAAAGCTGGATCGATTTCCTCTACTGGGACGCGGAACTCGATCGCTGAGTCAGCGCTCCCAAAGACCTGCTGATTTAAGTCGTTGACGGACAATCCGTTCGTCGGTGGGCAAGCGGGCTTGGTCAAACTGCGCGCGGGCTTTGACGCCGTTACCTTGGTAAAGCGCCCGTTTGAACGGCTTGTAATGGCTCAAAGTGCGTTTGACCCAGGGCTGATCCGTAAATCGTGTGATTTGATCCACCACCGCGTCCGGCGCCGTCGCGAAGAACAGCGGCCATGTGCGATAGTGCCAGAGCCAGGAGCCCTGCAAGTCAACGGGACTGCGTCCACCGCCCAAGCTGTGCAGCACCAAGGGCAGAGCGATTTGGTCCAGCCAAGGGGTCAGCGATTGGCTGGCCAGCGTAGACGGTGGTTCAGTCCAGATCCGATGGGCAACGTCCTGGAATCGTTCGCCAAACTCGCGGGGGCAGGGTCCCGAGAGCCACGACGCGCTGCAATAGAAATACCTGGACGGATGATCATCATCAAAATCAGCGTCCAACGTGGGTGACAGGTCCAGCCCAGCCTGATCATAGAGCGACTGCCAAATGTCCCGCTGGGACGGGCCATAGGGCGGCGGTTTCGGCCATGTGTCTTTGACCGCTGGGGACGCCGTCGGTTTGGAGAAGTCCAGCGGACAGAGCGAAAGGCTCTTCAAAACCACCGTATCGCTGTCGAGGAACAGAAACGGGCGGCCGTGTGGCAATGCCTTGAGCGCCTCGATCTTGTTGCCTTGGGGGTATGCTGAACCAAACACTTGGGTCTCAAACGGCACCACGATAGCCCCAACCTCTGCCAAGGCCGTGTGCAGATGGTTAGGCATCCGCGGATCGTTCGGCCATAGCGGTCCTGGCTGCGGCTCCATCACAAGAATCCGGCCCGGGAAGCCTGGATCATGGGCCCGCAATGTGGCGGCGCACAGGAA
>JBCDFD010000134.1:0-9415 GCA_039178645.1 Pseudomonadota bacterium
CGAACGCGGGCAGTGCCGCGGGGTCGATCTCGCCACGCGGCAGTTGGCGACGCTCGAAGACCAGCGCACGCAGTTGGAGGACACTATCAAAGTGCTGCGCGACCTGCGGGATCAAACCGCTCAGACTTTGACCAAAAGCTGACAGATCAGGCACAGCGCCCCGGCGCAGCCTTACCGAAGTGTCTGGCATTCCACAAAAATACTCAGATTTTTCCGCGGCGTTTTATTGCGGCGTTACCCTGTCATTTTGATTGAATCTTTCCGTTACGCAAAGTGACGCCACGTTCCCGGTTACGTGTGCGTCAGCATCTGTTGTAAGTGGCCCTCACATTCCCCTAGTCGGGCCTGTGACACTCACAGACAGACGAGGATGGACAGATGACCAGTGATGACACAATGACCATACGCGCCATGTGCGAGGCGTTCGACGTGACCGCCCGCGCCCTGCGTTTTTACGAAGCAAAAGGGCTGTTGAGTCCGATCCGGCAGGGCCAGCGCAGGCTTTACACCAAACGCGATCGCGCGCGGCTGACGCTGATCCTGCGCGGGAAGCGATTTGGCTTCAGCCTCGAAGAAATCGGCGATTTGCTGAACCTCTACGATCCCAACAATCAGGCCGATCAATTGAGCGAAGTGATGCGCGCGGCACGGGTGCATTTGGCCGAGATGGTGGACCGTCGAGATGCGCTGAACGACGCGATCGACGATCTCAACGCCCGGTTGGCGTGGGGAGAGGAGACACTCTCCAAATTGGGAAAGACCCTCGCGGCGTAACGGGCGCCGCTGGGAAGCCGGACACCACCGGTACCGAGACGTGAATTGTCGGGCACCAGGCCCGCATAGAATGGGAGTGACCAGCCATGCCGACCTACACGGCCCCAACCAAGGACCTACAGTTCGTGCTCCAAGACGTCCTGAACGTGAGCCAATCGGACATTCCCGGGTACGGGGATTTGGAGGCTGACTTCACTGCGGCGGTTTTGGAAGAGGCGGGCAAGCTGTCCATGGATGTGCTGGCACCCTTGAACCCTGTGGGCGATGAACAGGGCTGCACCCTGGAAAACGGTGTGGTGCGGACACCGGAGGGTTTTAAGCGCGCCTATGACCTGATGCGCGAAGGCGGCTGGATTGGCCTGGACATGCCCGAAGAGTTCGGCGGGCAGAACATGCCCTACGTCATGAACTGCGCAGTGGGCGAGATGTTCGTATCGGCCAACATGGCGTTCAACATGTACCAGGGCCTGACCCATGGCGCGGCGGCGGCTTTGGTGGCCCATGGCTCGGATGAGCAGAAAGCCACTTACCTGCCCAACATGGTGGAAGGCCGCTGGCCCGGCACCATGAACCTCACTGAACCGCAATGTGGCACTGACCTGGGTTTGATCCGCACCAAGGCGGAGCCGCAGGACGATGGCAGCTACTCCATCACGGGTCAAAAGATTTGGATATCCGCGGGCGAACATGACCTGAGCGAAAACATCATCCACCTGGTGCTGGCAAAAATTCCAGGTGGGCCGGATGGGATCAAAGGTATTTCCCTATTCGTGGTGCCAAAGTTCCTGGTGAACGAAGATGGCTCGCTCGGCCAACGCAACATGCTGAGCTGCGGCGGTCTGGAAAAGAAAATGGGCATCCACGGCAACGCCACCTGCGTGATGAATTACGATGGGGCCAAGGGCTGGCTCGTGGGAGAGATGCACAAGGGTATGCGCGCCATGTTCGTAATGATGAACGAGGCGCGTCTGGGTGTGGGCCTGCAAGGCTACGCCCAAGGGGAAGTGGCCTATCAAAACGCGCTCGGCTTTGCGCTGGACCGCGTCCAGGGCCGCGATGTGACGGGAACCAAAAACCCCGAAGGCCCCGCCGATCCGATCATCGTGCACCCCGACGTGCGTCGGAACTTGATGCACCAGAAATCCTTCGTGGAAGGGGCCCGCGCCTTTGCGCTCTGGGGTGCCAGCATGATCGACGCGGCACATCGGTCAAAGGATGCAGAGGCCGACGCGATGATTTCGCTGCTCACACCGGTGATCAAAGGGTTCTTGACCGACAAGGGTTTTGAAACCGCGGTGCTGGCGCAACAGACCTTGGGCGGGTCCGGCTTCACCAAGGAATGGGGATTGGAGCAATTCGTCCGCGATGCCCGGATCACGATGATTTACGAAGGCACGAACGGCGTGCAGTCGTTGGACTTGGTCGCGCGGAAATTGCCAAGCCAGGGTGGCAAGGCAATGATGGCCTTCTTCGATTTGGTCAAAACGTTCTGCAAAGAGAACGCTGAAGACGAAACGCTCAAGGCTGGGTTCCTGGAACCTCTAAAGCTCGCCAGCAAAGACCTCCAGGCGGCAGGCATGTTCTTTATGCAGAACGGCATGAAAAACCCGAACCATGCGCTGGCCGGATCCTATGATTTTATGCATCTTTTCGGCCATGTGTGCCTTGGGCTAATGTGGGCAAAAATGGCAAAAGCCGCTGCGGCGAAGCTGGCCACAGAGGAAGGCGATACAGATTACCTGCAAGCCAAAATAGCAACGGGTCGGTACTACATGGCCCGGCAATTGCCCGCCACAGGGCTACACCTGGCGCGCATCCAGTCGGGCGGCGACACCGTGATGGAACTGGAAGCGGCACAGTTCTGAACCCGAGGTCTCGCTTAAATGACAACCGGTGGTCTCCCTGGCCGCCAGTTGTCTCTTGAGTATTTTTGGAACAATGAAATTAGGATTTTGTTCAAATTTGATGGTTTAAAGAGCCCCTGCGGAACAGGCTGGAGAGCCGATGGCCGTGAACGGTGAAGTCGCCCCACCCGAACGCATCTATCCCGGCCGACCGACGAAGACCGCGGGTGGGGCGCATTTATTGCAACTTCATTGTTCCCGAAATACTCAAATTCCAACACCCTCAGCAGGCTATCACGCGTCAAATGAAAGCGCAGAAGGCGGCTTGGTTATGGGTAGGTTAGACGGTATGTCAGTCCTGAGTAATGGACGAGCGTCACCTTGGGTATAAAGTCATTCGTGCACAAACTCGGCGCACAGGCGCGGGGTGGAGAACAGCCAACCGACCAAAGCGGGGCGCGCGCCAAGACCGGTGCCGGCCCCACCAGTCGCGCTTTCCAATTGTTTGAAGAATTCGCACAGGGCTTAGGCTACGCACCTGCCGAAGGTGAGCCCGATGCAGACCGCGTTTCCCGTGGGCAAAAGTTCCACCGGTCATTCCCAAGTTTTGCCAAAAGCATCGGCTACACCCCAGCCGTGCGACCAGGCGTGATACTGCAATCGCTTGATCTGGAGGTGAGTGAGGTCATTGACGGCGGCGTGGCCCACGGGACCCCTTGGTTGTATCAGACAGTCCCAAAGGCGCGTTTTGTGCTCGTGGACCCGCAACGCAGGCTTCGCAAGAAACTCAAATGGACGCCCGAGAATTTCACCATCGTTAAGGCGGCTTTGGCGGCCCAAGATGGTGGAACAATGACGCTCCACGAGAACAAAGCCCTCAGTTCGCTCAAAGTCCGCACTGGTCCAAGTCAGGACAAGGTTGCCAAAACCTATGAGGTGGACCTGACCACCTTGGATACTGTGATCGAACAAGAGGGTCTCACAGGACCCCTTGGGATCAAGCTCGATCTGGAAGGTTACGAGTATGAAGCCTTACAAGGTCTGGACCGTCATCTGGACAAGGTTGCGTTTCTTTTGGCCGAAGTGTCCGTTTTGAACCGGTTCGAGGACTCCTACCGTTTCGAAGAACTGCTGGCGCTCACCTCATCCAAAGGCCTCCGCATGCTCACGTTCATGAACGTGCCCCGCGCGCGGCAGCCCTTGCCGTTCTTTGATTGCCTGTTTCTGCCGGAGGACCATCCGGCCTTTGCATGGGATAAGTGACCGCGGGGGTCACACTCCGTTCGGCAAAGGTTTGCCTCCAAAGAAGGCTTCCAGGTTATCGACCGCCATGTGACCCATGTTTTCGCGCACTTCGAGCGCCGCGGTGCCCAAGTGCGGAATGATGGTCACATTGTCTAAGGCGCGCAGAGCATCTGGCACCTCTGGTTCTCGCTCGTAAACGTCGAGGCCGGCGCCGCCGATACGGCCCGCTTGCAAGGCTTCGATCAGCGCCGCTTCGTCCACCACATCGCCACGGGCGATGTTGATCAGGTGGCCTGTGGGTTTCATGGCCGCGATGGCGTCTGCGTTGATCAGATGCTTGGTTGCCGGACCGCCCGGCACGCAGACCACTACAAAATCGGCGTGCGACATCACTTCGGCAAGGCTGTCCAACTGGCGCGCGCCAGGCACGCCTGCGTCAGAAACTTTAGAGCGATTGTGAAACACCACGTCCATGTCAAATCCCAGGGCGCACCGTTTCGCCACCGCTTTTCCAATGCGGCCCATGCCGATGATCCCCATGGTTTTGCCCGTCATGTGGAGCCCGAGCATCTGCACAGGATGCCACCCTTGCCAGTCCCCTGCCCTTACCAGCCGTTCGCCTTCGGACGCGCGGCGAGCGGACATGAGCATCAGCATGAGACCAATGTCGGCGGTGGCATCGGTGACAGCGCCCGGCGTGTTGGACACCTGAAGCCCGGCCCCGCGTGCCGCCGCCACGTCGATGTGATTGTAGCCCACCCCGAAGTTCGCCAGCACTTTCGCCCGTGGCTCGGACACGTCGGCAAACACGTCAGCGGAAAACAGGTCACCCAACGTTGGCAAAACCCCGTCATATTCGGTCAGTGCCGCGCGCAATTCGTCGGGCGTCAGCGGCGTGGTTTCCGTTCGAAACGTGCAGTCAAACAGACCGCGCAGACGCGACTCTACAGACGCCGGCAAAGGCCGGGTCACCAAAACACTTGGCATCAGTACATCCTCCCCCCAAGCGGCACCTCTTGATCGGGTGCCAGCAAGACCACTTCGCCAGTTGCATCGGGGAGCCCGAGGATCAAGACCTCAGACATGAATTTACCGATTTGCCGGGGTGGGAAGTTCACAACGCCCAGCACTTGGCGGCCCACCAGGGTCTTGGGGGAATAGTGTTTGGTGATTTGCGCAGAGCTTTTGCGGATGCCAATCTCGTCGCCGAAGTTCACCCAAAGCTTGATCGCGGGCTTGCGGGCTTCGGGGTACGGTTCGGCGCGCACCACCTGGCCCACACGGATGTCCACGGCGGCGAAATCGTCGTAACTGATGGGATCGGACATGGGGTACTCTGCGGGTTACTTTGCCAGTTCTCGGGATCGCGCGGCGGCGGCGGTCACGGCGCGGGCCATCAGAGGCGGCAGGCCACTGTCCCCATCCATCAAATGCGCCAGGGCCGCGGCTGTCGTGCCACCGGGACTGGTGACGTTGATGCGCAACTGATCCGGCTCTTCGGGCGCGGTTTCCGCCAACTGGCCCGCGCCGGAAACGGTCGCCTTCGCCAATCGCATGGCCATGGGTTCGGGCAGACCTTCGGCCACACCGGCAGCCGCCAGGCATTCGATTAGGTGGAACACATAGGCCGGGCCGGAGCCCGACAGAGCCGTGACGGCATCCATCTGAGATTCATCCTGCAACCGGATGGTTTGACCCACGGCGGACAGGAGACCCTCGGCCAACCCCAAGTCAGCTTCGGTGGCTTTTCCGTTGCCGATCAGCGCCGTGATGCCCTTGGAAATCGCCGCGGGCGTATTTGGCATGGCACGGATAATAGGCGCGTCGCGGCCCAGGATGTTTTCATACTGGCGTATCGGGGTGCCCGCCGCGACGGTCACGAACAACGTGGACCCGCTGCCAAGCCCAGCGATGGAGGGCAAAGCCTGGTCCATCACCTGTGGTTTCACCGCAATCAATACAATCGCAGGACTGTCCGGCAAGGCGGTATTCAGATGCAAACCATTCAGGGAATTCAGCCAATCGGAGGGTTTGGGGTCGATCACCCACACCGCGTTCGGCGGCAAGCCCCCCACAAGCCACCCCGCCAACATGGCGGAGCCCATTTTTCCACAGCCCAGCAGCACGATACCGCGCTGCCGCACGTCTTCTAAATCCATCACCACAGTCCTCACCCGTTCGTGAGGCGCAGGTTAGGCCCGCCCGTAAGCTTCTGCAATTGCGACCTGCATGGCATTGTCCACCGAGGTATCGCCCCAAATGGCCAATTGAAAAGCTGGATAAAACCTTTCGCACCCGCACACAGCAGATTCGATCATGGTGGCGATCTGTTCGGCCACCGCTTGCTGACCACCCGCCAGGATCAATCCGTAGCGGAACACCATCAGGTTCTGTTGCCCCCACCAGGTGAAGGCCCCCGACCAGCATTTGTCGTTCGCCGCGTTCAGCGCCTCATAGAGCGCAGGCAAGCCGTCCTCGGGCGGTTCCAGATCGTAGGTACAAATCAGCCGCAAGGTTTCATCGTGGGCCGACCAGGCCAGAGTGAGCGAATAGGTGCGCCATTGGCCCTCCACCGCCATGGCGATCTGATCATCGGACAGACGGTCAAATTCCCATGCATGGTGCTCCGCCAGGGTCTCAACAATATCGATGGGGTCAAGATCGGTGGAGTGCAGGTCGTGTTCAGACAAGGACATGCTCGGCCTCTTTGCTTGGCCCAATGGCATGAAGATACAATCTGTCGAATGCCACTAGGGCTGGGTGCCTGTACTAAAGGCGGCGGGTTATTCCCATCTCACCTACTAGATACGGTGACGGGTCCCACAGATTCTGTAAAGCGATATTTGTGTGACGGATCCAGAGCGCTCAAAATCAAAGCAACTTCAAAGCCGACACCAGCGCCTCCTGCTAGACCGCGATCATCCTTTTGTGTGTCCCTGAAGGAGACTGCGGAAAGCTACCCTAGTTGGCGCGGGTCAGATTTGAAATGATCGAGTATCCAAGACAAACGGTGGACATGCCTGCCAACAGAACAGTGGCGCAGCAGGTCGTTGCTTAGACGCCAAAACCATAGCGCGAGCCACCACACCGGTCGTTCCTGCCCCGCGCAGCGATTGTGTCTAAAAGTCTAGACTTATCGAATGATGCAGGTACAGAGAATGTCGACTAAGGTCTTATTCCTCTCCCAGTCGGCGTGCTTGAACGGTTTTACATTGAGGGAACAAAAGATCAGCAGTTAGAATGGTGCAATGCTAAGTCACCTGCCCACTTGGGTTATAGCGATACTACTTTTTGTCTTCGCTGCTCCAGCGAGCCCAGCACAGGGGCGTGACGTCATTTGCTCGAACATCGCAGCCCTTAATTCTCAATTCGTTTTGCTTATGGCAAAGCATTTGGATTTTGAACCAGACGTCGTCATTAATCCAAGTCCTGAAGAGATAGTATCTCAGGATGATGTCAGAGCTGTTCGCGTGGTGGTTACTGATAAAGACTACAGCGCGGTCCTAGCATGTGCTCTTAGATTTGATGTCGAGTGGGATGAGCTTGACGAGAGAATTCAAGAGCTCCGCGAGCAGTTGGACAGGCAGGGACAGCCGATTTTCCCGCAAGGACCACAGGGTAAAGTTTTGTCCTCTGGATCGGTGTTTCAATTGAATGGGCGACAGGTCTTTGTAAGTGTATCGATTGATGACGAACTCATTGCGTCCGCAACGGCTGTCGCGCACTCACATGACTTACATAGTCAATCGTGCTGGCTCGATAACGCGTGCTTGGTCGCAACTGAAACGTACTGGTCGACGACGGCCAATTGAAAGGACGCTCCTTGGAGCGCGGCGTTTTCTGAAAGCTGCCGTTGTATAGGACCCAACAGAAGTGCGCTTCGTCCCTACAGCGTCAGTTTGAGCGGTGCGGGGGCAGTGTCTGCTAGTTACGGATTCCTGTTATGCTAGCCGTCCTGCCGCCACACATTCCAATCATATTCCATATTTTGAAGGTTTTCGGCAGCAACTGGCCTAAGGTGTCGGGCGTTTTTATCTCTGATATCGTACAACGTCGAAATTTAGAGATCGCGAAGCATATCGGGACATTGGCCAGCCAACTGTGAAGTCGGTCCCCATAGAGTTGCACCAGACCCTGATCTGGCAAGGGACGGTCGCGAGGTCCGCTCTTTTCGGTTTGGCGCCGCCAACCGAAAACCACAGGCAAATAGATCGACTAGGTCGGCGTCCAACTGAAGCGGAGAAAGCCGTCCGGCTTGGTGAGCCGCCCCTTGCACCCGGCCCGCGCCTGTCTATAAACCCGGTCGATTTACCTAGGTTCGAGTCACACCGATCCCCACGTCAGAGGTTGATACCCCATGCCCAAACGCACCGATATCCAGTCCGTCATGATCATCGGTGCCGGGCCCATCGTCATTGGGCAGGCATGCGAGTTCGACTATTCCGGCGCGCAGGCGTGCAAGGCGCTGCGTGAGGAAGGCTATCGGGTCATCCTGGTCAACTCGAACCCGGCCACGATCATGACCGACCCGGGCCTCGCTGACGCGACATACATCGAGCCAATCACCCCTGAGATCGTCGCCAAGATCATCGAAAAAGAACGCCCCGATGCGCTGCTGCCCACCATGGGTGGGCAGACCGGGCTGAACACATCATTGGCGTTGGAAGAGTCCGGCGTCCTGGAAAAGTTCGGCGTGGAGATGATCGGGGCCAAGCGCGACGCCATCGAAATGGCCGAGGACCGCAAGCTTTTCCGCGAAGCAATGGACCGGTTGGGCATCGAAAACCCCCGCGCCGCCATCGTCTCTGCGCCCAAAGACGCCCAAGGTCGTAAGGATCTGGCGGCAGGCGTTGCGCTGGCCATGGACACTCTGGAAGAAATCGGCCTGCCCGCCATCATTCGGCCCGCCTTCACTCTGGGTGGCACCGGCGGCGGCGTGGCCTACAACCGGGATGACTATGAGGCGATCTGCCGGTCCGGGCTGGACGCCTCGCCCGTGGGTCAAATCCTTGTGGACGAGAGCCTGCTGGGCTGGAAAGAATACGAGATGGAAGTTGTGCGGGACAAAGCCGACAACGCCATCATCGTCTGTTCCATTGAGAACGTGGACCCCATGGGCGTGCACACCGGTGACAGCATCACGGTGGCCCCTGCCCTGACGCTGACGGACAAAGAATACCAGATCATGCGCAACCACAGCATCAATGTGCTGCGCGAGATCGGCGTTGAAACCGGCGGGTCCAACGTGCAGTGGGCGATCAACCCAGTGGATGGGCGCATGGTGGTGATCGAGATGAACCCGCGGGTGAGCCGGTCGTCGGCTCTGGCGTCCAAAGCCACTGGGTTTCCCATCGCCAAAATTGCCGCCAAGCTGGCCGTGGGCTACACGCTCGACGAGTTGGACAATGACATCACCAAGGTGACGCCTGCCTCTTTCGAGCCGACCATTGACTATGTGGTCACTAAGATCCCTCGCTTTGCGTTTGAGAAATTCAAGGGCACCGAACCCTTGCTCGCCACCGCGATGAAGTCAGTCGGCGAGGTCATGGCCA
>JBCDFD010000135.1:0-9405 GCA_039178645.1 Pseudomonadota bacterium
AAGCCGATGCTCTGGCCGAGCTTTGGCCAAGTCTGACAGCATAACGCCGCCAGACCAATTTTTCACTCCATCACAGGGATGGAGAACTCACCACCTTCTTTGATGCCCGAGGGCCAGCGTGCGGTGATGGTTTTGGTTCTGGTGTAGAACCTGAACGCGTCTGGCCCATGCTGGTTGAGATCACCGAAGCCGGATTTTTTCCATCCACCAAAGGTGTGAGTTCTCCATCCCTGTGATGGAGTGAAAAATTGGTCTGGCGGCGTTATGCTGTCAGACTTGGCCAAAGCTCGGCCAGAGCATCGGCTTGTTAGCCACGTCCACCCAAAATGGCCGCAACGTAGTTTTGCGTTTCCCGGTATGGCGGTACGCCGCCATGCTCTAGCACCGCACCGGGACCGGCATTGTAGGCTGCTAGAGCCAGCCGCCAAGACCCAAACCGATTGTATTGCTGACGCAAGTACCGCGCGCCACCTTCCAGGTTCTGCGCCGGATCGTGCGGGTTCACCCCCAACATCTTTGCCGTGCCCGGCATCAGTTGCGCCAACCCAATGGCACCCTTGTGCGATTCCGCCCGCGGCTGCCAGGCGCTTTCCTGCTCGACCAGACGCAGGAACAGCCCGTCGGGAATGCCATGCTGGCGCGCGGCCCGCAGAGCCAACGGCATGTAAGCGCGCCTCAATTCCGCCTTGCGCTCGGATGCAGGCGGCAAAGCAAGCAGCCCATGCCACGCGGTTTCGGGGACAAAGCGGTTAGAGTGGGCATACTGAGTGGCCCCGCGCCGGTCGAGAACACTGGTTTGATCGCGGAACAATCGGTCCCGGTCCGCCTGGGTCATCTGAGCAGAAGCGCTGCCCGTCACCACCATCACAGTTACGAAAACCCATGACGACCCCAACGCAAGGCGTTGTTTCCAAGACATCTCTCGGATCATGGCACGTGGTCCCTCCCAGTCGGTTCGCAGTATATACGATTTTGAATGGCATCTGACCAGTGCACCCTCTGGGTTGTCGACGCCCTGCATGTGCAGTAGGTCCGATCAAAGCCAACACCTAGGGAGGTCCGCCATGGCAGGGTCTGTGAACAAAGTCATTTTGGTCGGCAATCTCGGCCGCGATCCAGAAGTCCGCACGTTCCAAAACGGCGGTAAGGTGGTGAACCTGTCGGTGGCCACGTCCGAACGCTGGCGCGACCGGAACACCGGCGAGCAGCGGGAAAAGACCGAATGGCACCGGGTCGCGATTTTCAACGAAAATCTGGCTCGGGTGGCCGAACAGTACCTGCGCAAAGGATCCAACGTATATCTGGAGGGCCAATTGGAGACCCGCAAATGGCAGGACCAGAGCGGCCAGGATCGCTACAGCACCGAAGTGGTTCTCAAGCAATATCGCGGTGAGTTGACCCTACTGGGCGGACGCGGTGAAGGCATGGGTGGCGGAATGCCCGCCGCAGGCGGCGGCGGGTACGACAGTGCGCCCATGGGTGGCGGCTACGACGCCCCCGCGCCCAGTGGTGGTGGCTACGGCGGCGGATCATCCGCGCCCGCCCCACGGCCAGACCTGGACGACGAAATCCCGTTCTGAGGGTCGTTTGCCGGGGTGTAACCTCCGGGCTTTGAAAACTCGGCGGTGCCAAGCTTCGCTACTGGCGCAACCGCGACAGGGTGGCGTTCAACGGAATGATCGGCGGGGCGTCGGCCCCCAAACCTTGTAGCCACGTCTGGATTGTCTGAGCAGCCTCGGCCGTATCATCAACGACCAGGATCAGTGCCCCGTCGCGCTGCAACCGCAGTGGCACGCGCGCCAACCGCTGGTCCAAAGCCTCGGTGGGATAGGACGGCACGAATTGGTCGCTGAGGGGCATGGACTCCAATGGCTCCGCCACCAGCCCGACAGAGCCAGTGGCGGCCAGTATCTCGCCCATCTGCGAAAGCGTTCCCGCCCTTGCCCGCCACATCAGTGGGGCGACAGCCACGTCAGTCCGGCCAACAGCCGAGGCAAACGCCACCGCCTGCGCGGTGCCCGCGTCTGGTCCAAACACGGGGACAACGCTGGGGTCAGCGCCGGGCACAGCCGCCCATTGGTCCACCAGCACGGCCACAGCGCTCACCCAAGGGGGCACGGCACGGCGATCCCATCGCTCTTTGCGCAGCACAATGGCGAGGCCATCCCTTGGGGCGACCTCAGATGCTTGCGGACCAGACGCCTGAAGCATTTCACGTACACCGAACAATCCTGGCCAGGGCACCGAGAGTGCCGCCGCCGGTTTCGTCATGGGTTGAGCCAGAGCCTCAACCTCCCTCTGAGGTACCGTCGGACCAATGATCGCCCCACCTGTGAGACCAGGCCGTAGCTCTGCAATATCGACCAGAACTGGCTCCAAAATTGTACCGACGTTGTCCAAGTCCTCTGACGAGGTCTGCACTGTGGACGAATAGTCAAAACTGGGAAGCCGCACGATTGTCGCTTCGACCGGGTCCATTAGCAAAGGTTGATCAGGAATGGCCACAGGCTGAAGAGGCAAAAGTCCCCTAGGACTTGTTTGAGGGGCTGAAAGATCAGCAGACAAAGCTGGCTGAGAGGAAATGATCCGCAGCAACATGTCGGCGGACAAGGGCTCTCCCCGAGCACTGACTTCTGGGGCAGTGACCTGCGGGGGTTCCGGGACAGTCTGACCCGAGCCGTCGGGCGCGTCCCATGCGACATCCGGTTGACCCATGTCAGCTGCCACGACCTTGTCGAAGGTCAGCCCGTGATCGGTGATTTCCTCAATTGCAATGCTTGTGACCCGCGCCTCGGGGACATCGCGAACCCTTACAGGTGCAATGGACCAACCGGGCCCAGCCACAGTGTCAAAATCAGACACCCCTCGCGGGCTGAAAAACTCAAACGCAGTGGTCGGCGGGTCCATCACGACAAACGGCACCGGCTTGCGCATCTCGATCTGGATCGCGGCAATGGCCAGCACCAGAACCGCCACCAAAGCGCCCAACACCAAACCTGCCACCACGCCGCGCGCCACGGCCATCCTCCACTTCACAAGGGTCGCCGGTACCTATCGGCTTTTGCGGGCCTTGACCACCGCCGTGGGACCTGTGCAAGTGCTTGGGCAACCGCGGACCACCAGGCCATCCCCATGATCCTGCTCATCGATAACTACGACAGCTTCACCTACAACCTTGTCCATTACCTGGGCGAGATTGGGGCCGAGGTCACTGTCCACCGCAACGACGCGCTGAGCGTGCCGGACGCCATTGCCATGCGGCCCGACGCCATCGTGCTGTCGCCCGGTCCGTGCGATCCCGACCAAGCGGGGATTTGCCTGGGGCTCACAACCGCCGCCGCCGACGCCCGGATCCCGCTATTGGGCGTGTGCCTGGGACACCAGAGCATCGGTCAAGCCTTCGGAGGTCAAGTCGTGCGCGCCGGCGAGATCGTCCATGGCAAGATGGGCGTGATCCACCACGAAGAAAAAGGCGTGTTCCACGGGCTGCCCTCGCCCCTGCAAGGCACGCGCTATCATTCGCTGATCGTTGATCGCGACAGCCTGCCCGACTGTCTGGAAGTCACCGCCTGGCTGGACAACGGCACCATCATGGGATTGCGCCACCGCGACCACGCCATTGAAGGCGTTCAGTTCCACCCAGAATCCATTCGCAGCGAACATGGCCACGCGATGCTGCGCAACTTCCTAAAGACCGTGAAAGTCGCCGCATGAGTGATGTGCTCCGTCCCTTAATCGGCCCCGCCGCCGACCGCCCATTGACCCTAGAAGAGGCCGAGACCGCGTTCGGAACGCTGTTCGATGGCAGTGCCACCGCGGCTCAAATCGGCGGGTTTCTCATGGCCCTGCGCACAAGGGGCGAAACCGTGGATGAAATAGCCGCCGCCGCCCGCGTGATGCGCGCCAACTGCGCGGCAGTGACCGCCCCTGCGGGTGCCATGGACATTGTCGGCACTGGGGGCGACGGCAAAGGCACGCTGAACATTTCTACCGCCACAGCTTTTGTGGTGGCGGGCGCAGGGGTGCCTGTGGCCAAGCATGGCAACAAAAACCTGTCGTCGAAATCTGGTGCCGCTGATGCCCTGGGCCAAATGGGGATCAACGTGATGGTGGGTCCCGAGGTGGTCGAGAAGGCTCTGGCCGAGGTGGGCATTGCCTTCATGATGGCCCCCATGCACCACACGGCCATCCGCCACGTGATGCCCGCGCGCGGGGAACTTGGCACGCGCACAGTGTTCAATATCCTGGGACCATTGACCAACCCCGCCGGAGTGACCCGGCAATTGACCGGGGCGTTTTCCCCGGACTTGATCCGTCCCATGGCCGAAACCCTGGGTCAGTTGGGCAGCGAGAGAGCTTGGCTCGTCCATGGGTCCGACGGCACCGATGAGATCACGATCACTGGAATCACAACCGTCGCCGCGCTTGATAGCGGCACCGTCAAGGACATGGAGTTGCACCCCGAAGACGCGGGCCTGCCGGTCCACCCGTTCGAAGACATCGTGGGCGGCACCCCCGAAGAAAACGGCGTCGCATTCCGCGCGCTCTTGGAAGGCGCATCGGGGGCTTACCGCGACGCAGTGCTCCTCAACGCCGCCGCCGCTTTGGTCATCGCGGACAAAGCAGATGACTTGAAACAAGGCGCGGAAATGGCCCGAGAGAGCATCGACAGCGGCCAAGCCAAAGCAAAGGTCGAAGGACTGGCCAAAGTCACCCAGGAGGCGGCATGACCGACACGATCCTAGACAAGATCAAAGCTTACAAGCTCGAAGAAGTGAAGGCGCGCAAGGCGGCGGTGTCTTGGGCGGCGGTTGAGGATAAAATCAAAACGGTTGGGCCGGTTCGGGACTTTGCCGGTGCGCTGCAAGCGGCGTCGGCCACGGGATACGGGCTCATCGCCGAGGTGAAAAAAGCGTCTCCGTCCAAGGGGTTAATCCGGGAGGATTTCAACCCTCCGGCCCTGGCCAAAGCCTATGAAAACGGCGGCGCGGCCTGTCTCTCGGTTCTCACCGACGGTCCCAGTTTCCAGGGCGACAACAGCTATCTGACCGCGGCGCGCGACGCGACTTCCCTGCCCGCGTTGCGCAAGGATTTCATGTACGACACCTATCAGGTGGCCGAAGCCCGCGCGCTTGGGGCCGACTGTATCCTGATCATCATGGCCAGCGTGTCCGACGCCCAGGCGGCGGAACTGGAGGCCGCGGCGTTTGAATGGGGAATGTCCGCGCTCATTGAGGTGCACGATGGCGAAGAGTTGGACCGGGCCCTGACCCTGAAGTCCCCGCTCATCGGGATCAACAACCGCAATCTCAAGACATTCGAAACCAGTCTCGACACCACGCGAACGCTGGCGCCTCGCGTGCCGTCCGACCGGTTGGTGGTCGGCGAAAGCGGGCTGAGCACGCCGGACGATCTGGCGGACATGGCCGCCCACGGCGTGCGCACCTTCCTCATCGGCGAAAGTCTGATGCGAAAAGACGATGTGGAAACCGCCACCCGCGACCTGCTCGCCAACCCTGTCCCCGTTCAAACGGCGGCGGCGCAATGAGCCTCACCCATTTCGACGCCAAGGGCGACGCCCACATGGTGGACGTGTCCGACAAGGAGGTGACAAGCCGCCTGGCCGTGGCCACCGGGGCTGTGAAGATGACTGCCGAGACCTTGGCCTTGGTGGTCGAAGGCCGGGCCAAGAAGGGTGACGTGCTGGCAGTGGCGCGGCTCGCTGGCATCATGGGGGCCAAGCAGACCGCGTCGCTCATCCCCCTGTGCCATCCTCTGCCGGTGACCAAGGTTGCGGTGGAATTGCACCCAGACGACACCCTGCCCGGCGTGCGCATTGAGGCCACCGTAAAAACCACCGGGCAGACCGGCGTGGAGATGGAGGCACTGACCGCGGTTAGCACCGCGGCACTCACCGTATACGACATGCTCAAAGCCGCCGAAAAGGGGATGCAGATCACCGACATCCGCCTGGCCCTGAAAGAAGGCGGCAAATCAGGGCGTTACGAAGCGCCAACCGGAGCCGCCACGTGATCACCGTGGACGAGGCGCTGGCGCGGCTCTTCGATCTGGTCACGCCTCTGCCCGCCGAAACCGTTCCTTTGCGCCATGCCGCAGGTCGGGTTTTGGCGCAGCCGGTGACGGCAAAGCTCACTCAACCGCCTTTCCCTGCATCTGCCATGGATGGCTACGCCGTGGCCGGGTCAGAGGCCCAGCCGGGCGCACGGTTCGAAGTGATCGGTGAGGCCGCGGCCGGATCGCGGTTCGATGGTGACCTGGCCCCAGGCCAAGCGGTTCGCATTTTCACTGGCGCACCGGTGCCGAATGGTGCCGACCGGATCATAATCCAAGAGGACGTGGCACGCGACGGGGACCTGATCACGCTGCGCGACAATCTGGACACAGCCGACTACGTGCGCCCCGCTGGAGGGGACTTCACCGAGGGCACCGCCATCCCGGCAGGCACCCAGATCACGGCCCGCCATGTGGCGCTCATCGCGGCCATGAACAATGCCGAGGTCACCGTGCATCGTCGCCCCGTGGTCGCAATCATCTGCACCGGTGACGAATTGGTGATGCCCGGCGAAACGCCAAACCGCGACCAGATCATTGCTTCCAATTGTTTCGGACTTGCGGCCCAATTCGAAGGCCAAGGCGCGGTGGCTCGCATTCTACCCATCGCCAAGGATACGGTGGCAGCGCTCAACCAAGCGTTCGATCTCGCGGTCGGGGCTGACTTGATTGTCACTTGCGGCGGGGCGTCGGTGGGGGACCATGACCTGGTGGCCCAAGTGGCGCAATCGCGTGGCACTGGGCTTGATTTCCACAAGGTGGCCATGCGTCCTGGCAAACCGTTGATGGCGGGTCGCATGAACGGGGTGCCCATGGTTGGGCTCCCAGGCAATCCCGTGAGTTCAATGGTTTGCGGGGCGATCTTCATCCAACCTATGCTGCGTGGTTTCCAAGGTTTGCCGTTGGAACCCACGCCTCGCCAAACTGCTCCCCTCGCCGAACCCTTGGGTCCAAACGGAAAACGCGAACACTATATGCGGGGCAAACTCACCCCCGCTGGCCTCGTTCCCATGCCCCGCCAAGACAGCAGCCTCCTCAGTGTCTTAGCCGAAGCCGACGTGTTGATAGTGCGTTCTGCCATGGATCAAGGGAAACAAATCGGGGACAATAATACCTTCATTCCCCTTTAAGTGGAAAAGTTGACACAAAGAACGAACGGCGATAGAACATTACCCAAACACTTGGGGAACGTCATCGCGGGGCTTTTTTCATGCTGACGAAAAAAATGCTGGAATTGTTGGAGTTCATCCATGAACGCCTCACCCGAGACGGGGTGCCGCCTTCATTTGATGAAATGAAGGACCATTTGGGGTTGCGGTCCAAGTCGGGCGTGCATCGCTTGATCACATCTATGGAAGAACGCGGCTACATCCGGCGCTTGCCGCACAAGGCCCGCGCGTTGGAAATTGTGAAACTGCCGGACACAATGGTGGCCCCCGGTGGACCGGCCTTGCGGTTGGTGGATACGGGGCCTGCGCGGCCTGGCTTTGCGGAGCCGCCCGCGCCGCCCATCGGATCCATGGAGGTTGCGCCAGCGGGCGTGGCGGAATTGCCCCTGCTGGGCCGCATCGCCGCCGGTGGACCCATTGAGGCCGTGGAACAAAACGCCCATGTGGCCGTGCCCGGGTCGATGCTCAGCCGTGGGGGCAGCCACTATGCGCTGGAAGTTCACGGCGACTCGATGATCGACGCGGGCATCAATGATGGCGACGTGGTGGTGATCCGGGAATGTCAGACTGCCGACAATGGCGAGATCGTTGTGGCCAAAGTCGATGACAAGGACGTCACGCTCAAACGGTTCCGGCAGCGTGGCAACACCATCGCCTTGGAACCCGCCAATGCGGCCCATGTGGTGCAGACCTACACGTCTGATCGTGTGCAGATCCAAGGTAAGTTGGTTGGGTTGATCAGAACCTACTGATCCGTAAGACGCGCCAAGAGAGTGGTGAAAACACCGCTCTCTTGTTCATTGCCTAGCAGGGTTTGCTTCGCTGCATCAGGTTTGCTGGGTCCGGTCCAAGGACGCACCCCCGCCAAATCGTTGGCCGCAATGGCTTCAATGCCGTCCGAGCCAGGCCAAAGCGCAACCGAGCCGGTTTGCTTCAATGCCTTGGCATCCAAAACCCAACAGTCACGTGTGTCACCTTCGGCGGCGTGGGGCGAAATGAGAATGTCCGCACCACCGCAGCCGGTGCCGTCCTTCCTCAATCGCGCCGCAGTCCCTTGGCGCACTGTGACCCCACCCACATCGGCAGTGAAAACACCTTTCCCCATCCAAGCCGATTCCGGCTGTTCCCTATGGTCGCCGTCGTTTTCCAACCAGGACCGTGCAACGAACCCATCCCCGCGGGGCTTGTTCAACTGCCTGCCGTCCGCGTGCAGGACACCGACCAGAGCGCCTGAGGACGAAATGAGGATGGGCGGACGCTCGGCTTCGGACCAGGCTAGGAACGCCACAGCCATGGGCGCGAGCCCAGCCCATTTGACACCGCCGCGCACCAGGATCATCCAGAGGCAGCCGAGCATGATGGTGGGCAGAACCCAACCGGGCGGCGCGATGATAGCGCGTGTGGCGTCGGGCCAGGTGCTCACGGTTTCGGCCACACCCAAGATCCACTGACAGCCCAGCCCCATGAACCAAAGTCCAATCCAGCTCAGCCCCAATGGACTGAGGCAAAGCGCCAGCACGGCCATAGGTATCACCAGAAACCCCATTACCGGCACCGCGAACAGGTTCGCAACGATGCCGTACTGCGCCACTTGGTTGAAATGTGCCGCCCCCACCGGTCCGGTGGCCAGCCCCGCCACGGCGGAGGATATGATCAACCCAAGCACCGGAGCAGCCCATTTCGGAGCACGCCCAATTTTGGCATCGCGGATTGCGCTGAACACCCAGACCAGGGCCGTGGTGGCGGCAAATGACATTTGAAATCCAGCCGACAAAAGGCTCTCGGGGCGAAATACCAGGATCAGAACTCCAGCCAGCGCCACGGCTCGCAGGGTCAACGCACGGCGGTCCAAGAGCACTGCACAGAGCATGACCGCCGCCATCACAAACGCCCGCTGAGTGGCCACGCTGCCCCCGGAAAGCGCCAAGTAGCCCGCCGCGGCCACCAACGCGACACAGGCCGCCACTTTCCGACCGTCGGTGCGCAACGCCAACCAGGGGACAGCGGCCACCCCGAAGCGCACAACAAGGAATACGAACCCGGTGAGCAATCCCATGTGCAGCCCCGAAATCGCCAACAGATGTGCCAGATTGCTGGCGCGCATGGTGTCGAGCGTGTGACGGCTGAGCCCGGATCGGTCACCTGTGAGCACCGCCGCCGCGAA
>JBCDFD010000136.1:0-9364 GCA_039178645.1 Pseudomonadota bacterium
CCCATCGGCTTCGTGGCCACGGACTACGCCCTGCTGATCTGGTCGCTGCGCGAGGCGGAGGATCCCGCGCCGCTCTTCGATGCCGACGGGCTGCGCGACGGGCTGGAGGGTTGGCTGGGCGAGAACGCGGTGATGAAACGCACGTTCCGGGCATGCGCGACCGTGGCTGGTTTGATTGCCCGCAACATTCCTGGCGGGTCGCGCAAAAGCGGGCGGCAGGCGACGTTCAGTTCTGACATCCTCTACGACACGCTGCGCAAGTACGACCCTGACCATCTCCTGCTAGATATCACGCGGGAAGAGGCCCTGCGCGGTCTCGTCGATTTCGGACGGATCGATGAAATGATCGCCCGCACTCAAGGACGCGTCGACCTGGTGCGGTTAAAACGGATCACGCCGCTGGCGGCGCCTTTGTTCCTGGAGGCCGGTCGGGTTCCGGTGGAAGGCGCGGGTAGAGAGCGGCTCATGGAGGAACAGGCGCAGCGGCTCATGGAAAGCTCGGGGCTGGCGGCGCTGGACCGCAGCACCATGCCGCTCACCCCAGCTCCGCCCCGTCGGATTGGTGTGTGACCACGCAACTGACGGTTGAGACGCCGCACCGATGATCCTACACAACTCGTGCAGTCATTGTGAGAGGTGAAGCCGATGGGTAGCATTGGAAAGGTCTTGGTTCGCATCGGTGTCATGCTTGTGATGATGCTTGTCAGCGTCTCCCTGGCCCGCGCGGAGCATTTGGCGGGTGTCACTCAAATCACTGTTCCCTCCGAGGAACGCGGGCGCGATCTGAGCGTCACGATCTGGTACCCGGCGACACTGGGCGGGGATCCCGTTCGGGTGGGCGAAAACATCTTCTTCGAAGGGACGCCCGCGCTGTTCAACGCGCCTTGGGCGGATGGTGAATTACCCCTAGTGATGCTGTCCCACGGCGCCGGGCTGGCTGGCCGCGCGGAAGCCATGGGGTGGATCGCGGCCTCGTTGGCCGAAGCGGGTTTCGTCGTCGCGGCCCCCACCCATCCGGGCAACACCGGGCGGGACCGATCGGCGGAAGAAACGATGAAACTGTGGCTGCGCCCATCGGATGTGTCCGCCGCGCTCGATGCTTTGGAAGACCGCGAAGACTTGGCAGCAAGATTGGATTTCAATCGTGTGGGCGCGCTCGGCCTATCCATGGGCGGTAATACAGCTTTGCTGTTGGCCGGTGCTCGCATCGATCCCGCCGTGCTGGCCAGCTATTGCGATGCGGAGGACCCGGAAAACTCGCTGTGTCTTTGGGTGCGGATGAGTGGTGTTGACCTGTCCGCATTTGATCCTGTGATCGCGGGCCGGGACAGTACTGACCCAAGTTTCAAAGCGGCCATGGCGATGGACCCTGCGTTGGTGGATGTTTTGGATCTCACCAGCTTTGGTGATGTGGAAATTCCGCTATCACTCGTGAACCTTGGGGCGGAGGAAGATGTGCCCGCATCCCTTGATGCCTCAGCGGTCGCAGATGCGGTGACACACGCCACATATGCAAGGATCACGGATGCCAGCCACTTTTCCATGTTCGGTGTGTGCAAACCAAACGCCGCCGCCATTGCGGTGGAGGAACAGATCGAGGACCCGATTTGCTCGGACGGGACAGGTGGATCCCGAGACGGTATCCATCGCGAAATGGTCGGCTTGGCCGAGGCATTCTTTAACCAAGCCCTGAGACCGTGATCCGGGCCGACTTGGGTTAGCTCTTGCGACGTACGACCCGCTGCGGCTAGAACACAGCATGAACATTCACCGTTTCAGCTTGGCCGGAGAACGCTTGGAAGCGCGCCCTACCCGCACGCTGTGGTGGCCCAACGCGCGGCTCCTGGCGGTGGCGGATCTGCATTTGGGCAAGTCGGAACGGATGGCCCGGCGGGGTGGCGCGATGCTGCCGCCCTATGAAACGCTGGACACGCTGGCGCGCTTGCGTGCCGAGATTGAGGCCTTGAGCCCCGACCACGTGATCGCTCTTGGCGATAGTTTTGACGACACCGCGGCCGCGCGGGCCTTGCCTGCCGATGTGGTGGCAACACTCACAGATATGGTGGCGGGACAGCGTTGGACTTGGATCACCGGCAACCATGACCCGGGCCGGGTGGACTTGCCCGGCGACCTGGCGGCGGACATTCAAGCGGGACCCCTCACCTTCCGGCACATAGCAGATCCTAAGGCTGGTCCAGGGGAACTGTCGGGTCACTATCACCCCAAAGCACGTTTGCCCCATGGGTCCCGCCCCTGTTTCCTGATCGACAGTCACCGTGCAATCCTGCCCGCCTTCGGGACCTACACCGGTGGCCTGGATGCCTGCGCTCCGCCGCTGTTGGATTTGATGGGGGCGGACGCTCAGGCGGTGCTCACTGGCAGCCAGACACTAACGGTGCGCTTGTTTGCTCCCGAAGCCAAACCCGCCCGCCATGGATGAGGTAACAACTCGCATCCGTGCCAGTTTGGCCAAACAAACGTTGATGACCACTTTCGGAGCAGAGCTTGTTTCCGCAGGGCCGGGCCGATGTGTTATGCGTGCGCCGATCACTGACGCTGTGCGGCAGCAACACGGGTTCGCCCATGCGGGGCTAACCTTTGCCCTGGGCGATAGCGCGGCGGGTTACGCGGCGCTGAGCCTGCTGCCCCAAGACCAAGAGGTGGTGACGGTCGAAATGAAGATCAACTTGATGGCCCCCGCCCTTGGCGACAGTTTGTTGGCCACAGGAACAGTCGTCCGGGCGGGCAAACAGTTGACAGTCGTCACGTCCGAAGTGGAGGCCATCGCAGCTGATGGGGCGCGTAAATCCGTGGCGCTCCTACAAGGCACCATGGCGTATGTGACGCCTTAGGCGGTCAGTTCGGCGGGCACCGGCACCCCATTGGCACGGCAGGTGGCGGCCACGGTGTTGGCCAAGAGGCAGGCAATGGTCATGGGACCAACTCCACCGGGCACAGGCGTGATCGCACCGGCAACATCCGCAGCGTCGGCGTAGTCAACATCACCCACGAGACGGGTGCCCCCGTCCTCTTTGTCCACACGGTTGATGCCCACGTCGATGACCGTAGCCCCAGGCTTGATCCAATCGCCTTTGACCATCAAAGGACGCCCCACAGCGGCCACCACAATGTCGGCCCGGCGCACGACCTCGGCGAGGTCTTTGGTCCGCGAGTGGGCCACTGTCACAGTGGCTGAGGCGTTGAGCAGAAGCTGCGACATGGGTTTGCCGACGATCTGGGACCGGCCAATGACCACCGCGTCCTTCCCCGACAGGTCCCCAAAGTGATCCCGCAGCATCATCAGACAGCCCAAAGGGGTGCACGGCACCAGACCCGGCAGACCCGCCACCAAGCGACCGACGTTCTCTGGATGGAAGCCGTCCACATCCTTGGCCTGGGAAATGGTCTCAATCACGCGCTGTTGGCTCAGATCGCCGGGCAAAGGGAATTGCACCAGAATTCCGTTGACCGATGGGTCAGCGTTCAACTGCTCCACCAACGCGATCAAGTCATCCTCGGCCACGTCGGCAGGCAAGCGATGGGCGAAGCTTTGCATCCCAACTTCGACCGTCATGCGTTCTTTGGATCGGACATAGACCTGGCTGGCGGGGTCTTCGCCCACCAACACCACCGCCAAGCCCGGCGTGATCCCGTGGTCGGCTTTGAGCATGGCCACAGCCTCGCCCACCTTGGCTCTCACCTTTGCAGCAAAGGCTTTCCCATCAATCACATCCGCCGCCATGGTTCCATCCTGTCACTCGTCGACTTTAGTGTCCGACCCCAAAACAACTTCTTCCCGCGCAATGGACCATTCGATCATGGACCGCCACAGCATCTCGGCCAGTGCAGGGTCGAGCCCGGTGGCCACGGCGTGGGCGCGCACTTTGGCGACCACCTCTTCGACCCGCGACGGGATCCGTGCGGGTAAGTCCTCGGCCTGTTTCAAAACGATGGCCCGGTCGATGCAATCGGACCGCTGCCGCAGAAGCTGGATCAGGTCTGCGTCCAAACGGTCGATGACAGCGCGCAACTCCGCCATGGTCGTGCATTGGTTCGGGTCTTCCATGGCGCGCTCTTAGGCGAAGCAAGGGCGCTTGGCGAGCGGATATTGGCCCAGGACCCACCGATGGGAGCGATCTGGCAAGGCAGCGGCGCGGGGCATAACGATGATGTCACACCCAAGTGGCGGTCGGTCGCTAGGTGAAGCAGTTTGGGATCATCAATCGATCAAACCCTCACTATTTTCCCACGGTCCAAGCGCCTGACCTTCACCTTCCCGAAGGGGTAACCGGGCCAGAGACGGGACCATGAAACATGCCCTCAACAAACCAGTCCTTTGGGGAAGCTTTGTATTCCTGGTGGTCCTGGCAATCACTGCCACGGTGGCGCTGGTCACCACCCGCCAAATCACCGCCGTGAAAGAGGCGGAATTCCAGTCCCGTGCCGACAGTATCGCCACGCAGATCGAACGGCGGACCCAGGACACCATTGCGATGATCCGGGCCAGTGCCACGGCCATTCAACTGTCCGGCGACGCCACGCCACAAGAGATGCGCGAAAGGTTCTACACCTATTTCCAAAAGGCCGATGTGCTCGATGTATTTCCCTACATCAACTCGACCGGGCTGATTTTGAACGGGGCGCGCTTGGCAACGGACCAGCCGAACCCGCCAGTGTTCCCGATCTTGGGCGTTTATCCGAAAATGGACAGTCCCATCATCGGACGCGACTTGAACTTCAGCCCCGAGCGTCGGGAGGCCCTACATTTCGCTCGCGACGCCGCCAGCGCAGCGGTCACGGACCGGATCATCCTGCTGGGCGGCGATGGGTCGGGCATACTGATCGCCCATCCGATCTATTCCGGTGGCGCGGCCCCCATGGGGGTGAACGACCGCCGCGACGCCTTCCTGGGCACGCTTGTCACCACCTTTTCCATTCAAGGCTTCACCGCCAATGCGCTGGATCAGATTGATCTTGAGATGGTGGATTTCGAACTTCACGATCTAGGGTCCAATGCTTCGCCATGGCGGTCACTGGGTTTGGCCTCTGTCCTGGCAAGCACCCGTTTGGCCAGCGTCGATATCGAAAATTGGCTGGCTGAGGATCTGCTGATCGCAGACGGCGACGGACAGGTGCAAAGGGACATTGAAATTGGCGGGCACACCTGGCGGCTTTTCCTAGCACCCAAGGTCCCATTCACCGCTCAATCGGGCCTGAACCAAGCCGGGGTTGTCCTGGCGGTTGGATTTATCCTGGCCGCCTTGGCCGGGTTTGCCACGTTCCAGCAGATCGCCCATGCCACGCGGCTTAAAATCAATGTCGAGGAACGCACCCGCGAATTGAAAGCCACCGCCGACGATTTGCTGAAGTCCACGCAAAAGCTAAAATCGGTCAATACCACCGTGGCCAAACAGGCCAATGAGGATGCGCTCACCGGTTTGGGCAACCGTCGCGCGCTGGCCGACGCGCTGGAACGCATCATCAGCACCGCGCGCCAAAAGCCTGGCAGTTCGATTGCGGTGGTGCATATCGACTTGGACCGCTTCAAACAGATCAACGACACCATGGGACATGCGGGCGGCGACAGCGTGCTGTGCCATGTGGCCGACCTCATGCGCGATACTTTTCCGGCTGACGCCTTTTGTGCGCGGGTGGGCGGCGATGAGTTTTCAGCCGTGATGGCGCTGGCCCACAATGCAAAGCCAGACCTGATCGCGGCGGCGGAAACACTGGTGCAGGCCTGTGCCCAACCGTTTGAGTTCGAAGGACGCCCATGCCGTTTTGGCGCCAGCGTGGGCATAGCCACCGAAGACCCCGCAAACGCCGACGGCGCATGCTTGTTGGTCAATGCCGACCTGGCCCTCTACCGCGCCAAGGGACGAGGACGGGGTTGCGTCCAGGAGTACACCGACGAAATCCAGGCCGAAGTGATCGCCCATAAAACCCGCGCCGACGACATACTGCGTGCCCTTGAGGCGGATGAGTTCGTCCCATTTTTCCAACCTCAGATCGAGGTCAGCGACGGGTCGATCCACGGGGTTGAGGCACTGGCCCGTTGGCAGCACCCCACATTGGGCCTGTTACCCCCAGCGGAATTCCTTTCCGTGGCGCAGGACTTGGGCGTGGTCGCACAAATCGACCGTGTCATCCTCGACAAAACCATCGCCATGGCCAACCGTGCCCATGCGCTTGGGTTCACCATCCCGCGGGTGAGCACCAACCTCAGTTTTTCACGACTGCTGGAACCGGACTTCCACGACTCGTTGGAAGGCCTACCCGCCTGCAAAAGTCGGATCGCCTTTGAAATCCTGGAATCCATTTTCCTCGATGATGATCAGGTGCCGGCGCTGTGGAACATCGACCTACTCAAAGAAACCGGCATGGAAGTGGAAATCGACGATTTCGGCAGCGGCCGGGCGTCGGTGGTTGCGCTCACCAAAGTGGCGCCCAAACGCATGAAGATTGACCGAGAACTGGTGGGACCCATTGTGGAGCACCCCGAACGGTTGCGACTGGTCCAGTCCATTGTCGAAATCGGCAAAGCGCTCGACATCAAGGTCACCGCCGAAGGTGTGGAAACTGAGGCGCAAGCCCGCCTCCTGGCCGATTTGGGATGCGATGTGTTGCAAGGCTACCTGTTTTCGCGACCGATCCCAGAGGCCAGCCTTTACGATTATCTCGGCGAATTGAACGGATCAGAGCCCATGTTCCGGGCGGCGGGCTAGCCGATCAATTAGTGCGGCCAAACCGGTTGATCTGGGATATGGAGCCGAAGGCTCTCTCCCACCTTGAGCGTGCCTTCCCGTTCCACCCATGCCGTCACACCACGTCTGTTCTTCCCAGCCGTCTTGAAGGTCGTCGGCAATTTCTCCAATCCGACCGCGGCCCTGATCACAGGGTCCGGCAGGTGGCAGGGCCGGTTCGCCATGTCCACGACCAGCGTCACTCCGTCCGGGCCTTGGAGCCGGGAGGACGGGGGTATCAACGTGAAGTCGGGCAAGCCTTGAACACACAGCGTCGCCCCAACCCATGCGGGATCAACCCGGTCCAGTTCGAGCCGCTCGGCGATGACCGCGAGCTCTTCTTCAGACACGATCGACACTTGGCGCACATTGCGAATGGTGGTCCCACGGGGATGCTGCGATGTCACGCGTCCACAAGACGGGCGCGTCGCCCCGCCGTGCGCCTCACCCTGAGGCCCATCAAAGCTGAGCGCCAACTGGTCCAACGCGCTCGACGCTAGCGCAGCGGTGCGGTCAGGAACCGTGCCAATCCAAGTGATTGTAGCAGAGAACTCAGTGGGCTTTAGGGCGGGCATGGTCGGCCTGGTCGTGTTTCAACTTCTTAATGCAGACCTGCGTCAGTCCTGGGATCGATGCAAGACAAAGAAAATCCGCCGAAACGGGAACAGCACCGATCCATCGGGCTGTCGCGGGTAGATGTCTTCGAGCACAGCGTCATAGGCGGAAAAGAACTCTGCCGCTTCCGCCTCGTCCAAATGATCTGTCACCCGCCGCGCTGCCGTGGCCTGCGTGAAGCGGCGCACCGGATGCCCTTCGGCAGGGGCAGGCAAAACCTGGCCATACGTGGTTTCCCAAAGCGCAACGTCACCCAATGGCGACAGAACCCGGTGGTAGCTGGGCAAATCAAGCACGCTGTCTTGCCACTGGGACCAATCGAATTTGTCCGGAAACAGGTCTGCCGAAATGGTGCGCAGTAGCGCGTGGGACGGGGCCTCCTGTTGCTTCGGCGACTGCACCGCCAACACGCCACCGGGCATCAGGTTCGATGCCAGCGACGGCAACAGGGCGGCATGGTCAGGCAGCCAATTGAGCAGCGCATTGGCAAAGATCAAAGCCACCGGGTGCGCGGTGTTCCATTCGGCGGCGTCACACTGGGCCAAGGACGTGTAGGCTCCGGTGGCCTCGGCCTCTTGCAGCATGGCTGGCGATTGGTCGACGCCCGTGAGCTCATGGTCGGGAAAACGCGCATGAATAGCGGGGCCCGCCGCCCCGGACCCGCAACCCAGATCGACGAGCGGACCCTCTGGGACGTCAAACACCTGCCCAAGCAGGTCCATGGCGGGGCGCAACCGCAGCCCCCCAAATTGTGCATAGAGCGCAGGGTTCCATTCGGCAGAAGCAGGCGAGGTCATGGCGGATCCTTTTGGATCATGGCAGAGATCAGCGCCGATCCCTTTGAGTGTGACAAGACCATGGCCCCGCAAGAAGGCCAATGAAAAAGGCGACCCAAAGGCCGCCTTTCCTGAAATTACAACCAAAGCGTGCGCTTACGCCGGATCGGGTTCCATCCCTGGGTCCTGGGACTTGGGACGGCCCTTGGTTTTCGGGATCGCCGCCACCGATGGAATGTTTCCGGAGGGCGTGCTGCCTTCGTCATCATCGCCACGGTTGAGCGGCTCGCCGTTGATCACCTTCATGATCTCAGGCCCAGTGAGCGTTTCATATTCCAGCAGACCTTGGGCCAGCCGGTGCAGATCGTCGTTTTTCTCAGTCAGAATCTGCTTGGCGGTTTCATACCCAGTGTCCACAATCCGACGCACCTCAGCATCGATCTTTTCTTGGGTCTCGGGCGAGGCATTGGCCCCGGCCTGGTAGTTCCCGAGATAAGACTGCTGCTCGTTGGCGTAGTCAATGTGGCCCAGTTCATCGGAGAACCCAAACTGAGTGACCATCGCACGGGCAATCTTCGAAACCTGCTGGATGTCCGAGGCCGCGCCGGAGGTGACGTTTTCTTTGCCGAAGATCAGCTCTTCGGCCACCTTCCCGCCCATCGCCATGGCGATTTTGGACGTGTATTTGGTGAAGGTCACGCTCAGTTGGTCCCGCTCAGGCAGCGAAAGCACCAGACCCAGGGCTCGACCACGGGGGATGATCGTCGCTTTGTGGATCGGATCGTGCTGTGGCACGTTCAGACCGACAATTGCGTGGCCCGCTTCGTGATACGCTGTGAGCTTCTTCTCATCCTCGGTCATGACCATGGAGCGCCGTTCGGACCCCATCATGACCTTGTCTTTGGCGTTCTCGAAATCCTCCATGGTCACGAACCGCCGACCCACGCGGGCCGCCATCAGCGCGGCCTCGTTCACCAGGTTGGCAAGGTCCGCACCGGAGAAGCCAGGGGTGCCGCGCGAAATGATCCGAAGATCAACGTCTGGTCCCAGTGGCACTTTGCGTGCGTGCACGCCGAGGATTTTCTCACGGCCTTTGATGTCAGGGTTCGGCACCTGCACCTGGCGGTCAAACCGACCTGGACGCAACAGCGCAGGGTCAAGGACGTCGGGACGGTTGGTGGCGGCCACGATGATGATGCCCTCGTTGGCCTCAAACCCGTCCATCTCGAC
>JBCDFD010000137.1:0-9307 GCA_039178645.1 Pseudomonadota bacterium
CGTTTTTCACTGGGTCGCTCATGACGGCGCTTTCCCAGGGTTACATGCTCGGCCTGTATATCGTCGGACTTGAAACGACGCTCTGGACCTTTGCATTTGCCATCCTCTGCGCTGCCTTCTTGGCTGTTGGGTACAGCTACATCGGCGCGGCATGGCTCATCATCAAAACCTCAGACACGCTCCAGCGCAAAGCGGTGGAGTGGGCGCGCGGTGGCATCTGGGGCTTGGTTTTGGGGATTGGAGCGATCTCCCTGGCCTCGCCCTTCGTCAGCCCGCGCATATTTGACAAATGGTTCAGCTTTCCCGAGCTTCTGCTGCTTGCACCACTCCCGATCATGTCCCTTGTCCTGATCGCAGCGCTTTGGATCGCTTTGCAAAACCTGCCGACGCAGAACGACAGGTTTGCTTGGGTGCCATTTCTCGCGGGGGCGGGCCTGTTCACCCTGTCGTTCGCAGGGCTGGCCTATTCGTTCTACCCCTACATCGTGCCTGAAAAGCTCACGATTTTCGAAGCTGCCAGCGCACCGGAGGCGTTGTCGATCATCCTTGTGGGCACGCTGTTCGTCCTGCCCACCATCGGGGGCTACACGGTGTTGTCTTATTACATCTTCCGGGGCAAAGCGCGGGAATTACGGTATGATTGATCGTGAAGGGAGAGGCTCAGATCGCCTCCCCCATCACCAAATTAGGCAGCCACAGCGCCAGGCCTGGGAACAAGCACAGCAGGATGATCGCAACGACCATGCAGGCCACATAGGGCAGTGACCCAACCAGAATGGTCTTGAGCTTGATGTCTGGTGCGATGCCGTTGATGACGTAAAGATTCAGCCCCACGGGCGGCGAGATCAAACCGATTTCCATATTGATGGTCAGGACCACAGCAAACCAAATGGGATCGAACCCAGCGGTTGTGATGATCGGCAACAGGATTGGCGCAGCCATGAGGATCACCGCCACGGGCGGTAAGAAGAATCCGGCCACCAGCAGGAACAGGTTGATCAGCCCCATCAGCACCCAGCGGTTGGCGTCCAATTCGCCGATCCAAGCGGCGATGGATTGGGTGATGAACAGCGACGACAGCATATAGCTGAACACACCCGCCGCACCGATGATGAAGAGGATCATCACCGACTCGCGGGTGGAATCGCGTAGCACCGACCAGATCGCCAGCGGGTCCCAAAGCTTGTAGATCACCACCGCAATGATCAGGCACATCAACGCCCCCACAGCAGCAGTTTCTGACGGCGTCGCGATGCCGCCATACATGGCATAGAGCACGCCGATGATAATGAAGATGAACGGCAAGACGCGGGGCAGGATCTCTAGCCGTTGCCGCCAACTGTAAGTCTTGGACCGCAGCACATTGGTGTCGCCCGACGCCCAAGTGGAATAGAGCGACCAGACCATGAACAGCCCCACGAGCAACAATCCGGGGATCACGCCCGCCAGGAACAGACGACCGATCGAGGTTTCAGTGGCGATGCCATAGACGATCATGGTCACGGACGGGGGGATCAGGATGCCCAAGGTGCCCCCGGCGGCGATGGACCCCGCCGCGACGCTGTCGGGGTAGCCGCGTTTACGCATCTCTGGGATGCCCATTTTGCCAATGGCGGCGCAGGTGGCGGGGCTCGATCCGCTCATTGCCGAAAACAAGGCGCAAGCGCCCAAGTTTGACACCACCAATCCACCTGGCACGCGGGTGAGCCAGCGTTCCAGCGCTTCGTACAAATCCGCGCCCGCTCGGGTGGAGGCGATGGCCGCGCCCATGATGATGAACATGGGGATCGACAGCAGGGCAAAATTGTTGAGCTTTCCAAAGAAAATCTCTGGCACCAGCGACAGTGATGACATGCCATCGAAGATGATCAGGAACCCAGCCGCCACCACCAGCAAACCCGCGGCAACTGAGATGCCGGAGAAGAGTACGAGAATGGTGGCAAGCGCGACCAGAAGGCCCAAGGACAGTGGATCCATCACTCCGCCCTCTCAACTGGTGCGCTGTCCGTGAGCGTAGCGTCTGGGTCCAACCCAAATGGCGGCTCAATGGCGCTTGCCATCGCGTAGGTGTCCGCCGCCATTTGCAGCGCATAAAGCCCAAACCCCAATGGCAGGGCCAAGTACGGCACCCAGAGCTTGGGGTTCCACGGGGTGTTGGACGTCTCCCCCCAGTCCCAAGCCTCATACCAAAAATGATACCCATGCCACAAAATCGCGCCTGTCACCGCAAGCGTCAGTCCTAGAACCAGCCCGGCCAGCGCCTTGCGCGCCGCGGGCGGCAACATCAACGGCAACAGGTCCACGTTCACGTGGCCCCGCACATATTGCACGTAGGGCAACCCTAGCATCGTTGCGGCGATCATCAGGTAAGTGACCCCTTCGGTCTGCCAAATGGTGGACTCGTTGAGGACGAAACGAATGAAGATCATCTGGCAGGTGATCGCGACAGCGGCGAGAATCATCATGGCGGAGATCACGCCAGCCACTTGGCTGAGCATACCGATACCGCGCAAAACGATGTTCCCGCCGTGCTGGGCCGAAACCGCAGCATGGGACGAGCCGGACATGGGTATTCCTTAGATTTCACAGGCAGCAACTGGGAGCGTCAGGCGCTCCCAGCATAGTCACACGGATGAGGCGCGCCTCATTCCACCGCGAGCGCGAGGTCGAGCAGCTTCTGACCGTCGGGCGATCCTTCCAGGAACTTCTGGTAGGCTGTCTCTTGGGCAATGTCGCGCCAAGCGTTGAACTCTTCGATGGTCATTTCCGCGATTTCGACACCGTTTTCCGCGAACACTTCGGCGGCGCGGCCGTCCTGTTTCTTCGCCTCTTCCAAGTAGAACGCCTCGGCCTTCGCCGCCGCGTCCATCAAGGCCGCCTGCTGGTCAGACGTCAGACCGTCAAACACGGATTTGTTCATCAAAAGTGGCTGATACATGAACCACAGCGCAAACTCACCGGCGGGGGTGAAGCAGCTCACCTGCTCATAAATGCGGAAGCTCACGAAAGACGACGACGAGGTGTTAGCGGCCTGCAAAACACCGGTCTGCATGGCGTTGTAGATCTCTGCTGACGACATCGACGCGATGGAGGCACCGGCACCGGCCAGCATCTGTTCGAACGCCCGGCCTGCCGCGCGGGTCTGGAGCCCCTGCACATCATCGGGCGAGGTGATGCAGCCGTCCTTGCCCGCGAAACCACCCGCCAGATAGCCGTGGACCAAGACTTTGATGTCATCCTCGGCCATGATCTTTTCGATCTCTTCCATGAAGGCCGACTCATTCAAACGTGCTGCATGGTCGTGGTTTTTCACCAAGCCGGGCATCAGCGTCAGGTTATAGGCCGACCGCAGACCACCGGCGTAGCTGAGCGGGAAGACGATCATATCCACTTGGCCACGGGAAAGCGGCTTGTACTGTTCGCGCGCTTTGAACAGCGACTGCGATGGGAAAATCTGGATGTTCAGGTCCACATCAGCGGCAGCAACTTCGTCGGCCACGATCTGGGCCACCTGGTGACGGATGTCAGCTTCGGACCATTGGTGCGACAGGCGCAGATCTGTCGCCGATGCCTGAAGGCCAAAGATAGCCAAAGCCGCCGCAGCGGCTGCAGTTCTCAGTTTCATGGTACCCCTCCCTGGGTTTTTTATGACGGGGATACTAGCACGCCTGCGACATCTTGGAACTGGAAATGACATGTGAAGCGGGTCCGAGCGCCAAATTCATCTTTTGGCCAACGTAACGCGTTCCTGCCAGACCATTGGATCTAAAGAAAAAAATATCCAAGAAATGTGGTGGAAACTCGCGATTTCAGGATCATGATGTTGCTAAGCTGCAGGTTGAAAACTGTGACCAACCATATTTCTACTCGCAAATCGGACGTTCATTCGGTGCGCAGCGAAGGCGTCGAAAGAGCCCCAGTGAAGCCACCCAGTCGCATTTGGCTAAACCCTGCCCGTTCCAAAGATCGGTCGTTCCAGGATCACGCAACGGATCGACGCTGTGCGGACAAAGTGCGCTTTCGCTGCGAATGCGCCAATGGCGGCAATGCCAGTTTGACCGACTCTGCTATACTACCTTACTCGTAGGACCGAGTACGGCCAGTTCTACTCAGGCATTCGCAACGCTCTTGGCGTTGGTACCCAGTTGGGGCAGACTGTCTCTTGCGTAAACAAACCGAGTTGAAGGCCAAAAGACTCCACAAAAACACCAACGCCAAAAAAGATAAATGCAAAACCTACAACCAAGTAAGCCCGTGCTTGCAGCTGTTTAGCCCGTTCATCGAGTTTCCAATAATACCTTTCGCCGAACGTCATGTGCCTCGTTTGGCTGGACTTGTAAGTGTTAAATTGGAACGAAAGTGCCAAAAATGGCAATATCGATAAGGAAAAAGCCCAGACACTTACCCCATAGAGTATACAGCCGACCACAACAACAAGTCTCCTTTAAATTGATTTGGCTGTTGTTTCAGTAACAGGCATCCGTCAAGCGTGCAGCATCAGGTAGAAAGGTGCGCACTGAACCAGTTCGTGCTGCACTCTACCAAAGTCTGCTGATGGCTGATCGACGACAGGCGCACCCTTTTGCCTCTGAGCTTTCCAACCACTTGCCTTAATGGTCGAAGCCATGCGGAGATGCGGGGTCCACCACTATTCTTGGATACTCAAAAAAAACGCGCCCCAAAAGGAAGCGTTTCTCGAACCAAAATCTCTGGTCGGTTTTACTGTGTGGGAGCTTCCACTGGCGCGGCTTCGCCTTCTTTCTGCGCGGCGGCGCGGCGGGCGAGCTCGTTGCGATAGATGCCCATGAAATCGACGTTTTCCAAGTTGAGCGGTGGGAAGCCACCGTCGCGGGTCACGTCGGACACGATCCGGCGCACGAATGGGAACAGCATCCGAGGGCACTCGATCATCAGGAACGGGTGCAATTGTTCCTGGGGCACACCTTCGATCAGGAAAATGCCGCCATAATCCAGGTCCATGCGGAACAGGACTGTGTCGCTGTCCTTGTTCTTCGAGGTCACGGTGAATTTGGTGATCACTTCGTACTGGTTGTCGGTGGGGCGCTTTTTGGCATCCAGGTTCACCTGCACTTGCACATCGGGCTTCACATCGCCCTGAATGCCTTGCTGAGCCACAATGTTCTCAAACGACATATCACGGATGTACTGGCCCAGGATTTGCATTTTCACCTGGGGCTGCTGCGGCGCTGCGCCATTTTCGGCCATCACGGAATCTCCGGTTAAATTTGTCCGGCGTGGGTTAACAGAAAGGTGTCAGGGTCACAATGCAAGGAACCCATGGACTGCAGTCAATGCTTGAGGGGTGGTGACGCCCGGCCACCGGCGTGCTTTGGCCACGCTTACACCCAGGTGGCCGCCTGATACGCTACACATGTGAACATTTTGAATTCAGGACGGGCAGCCAATGAAACGACGGGATGTGTTGAGGCAAGGGGCGGCTTTGACGATGGCAAGCTTGGCGAACCCTGGGTTTGGGTCTGTGACGCCGCCTCAGCCCCATGGATTTAGGGTCCCCCCCGAAGAGGCTCCGCACGCGCGCACCTTCATGCAATGGCCCAACAGCCGACGGGTCTATGCCAGCCGTTGGTTTCTCAAAGAAGTGCAACACACCATAGCCAACGTGGCCAATGCGATTTCCGAATTTGAACCAGTGACCATGATGGCCCACGCACGGTCCCACGACAGCGCCCGCAACGCCCTATCCAAGGCTGTGGAGCTTTGGGACATCCCGACCGAAGACCTGTGGTGCCGCGATTCAGGCCCGATATTCGCGGTGAATGATGACGGGCAAATCGCCGTGACGCACATCCAGTTCAATGGCTGGGGACGGCGGCAATTGGCGCGCTACGATAGCGAAATCGCCCGGCTTGTGGCAGAGCGTTTGGACATTCCGCTGTTGCCCAGTGGTTTGGTCGGCGAAGGCGGTGGGGTGGAACAAGACGGCCACGGCCTGCTCCTAGCGCATGAAAGCAGTTGGGTGCACGTTAATCGCAACCGGGGCCTGTCCCGCAATGATATTGAGGCGCGCCTGCTGACTGCCTACAGCGCGGAGCGGATGATCTGGGCCCCGGGGCTGCGCGACGAAGACATCACAGATTACCACATCGACAGTCTTGCGCGCTTCACCGGACCGGGTCGCGTTTTGATGAACCTGCCCGAAACGCCGGACCCGTCAGACCCGTTCCACACCACTGCTTTGGAAACGCGAGAGATTTTGGTAAATGCGGGAATAGACGTCGAGGTTATCCCAGAATCCCACGTCCGGCGGGTGCGAAGCCCGGATTTTGTGGCCTCCTACGTGAATTACTATGTGTGCAACGGGGCCGTCATCGCAGCGCAGTTCGGCGACGCCGAAACCGATGAGATCGCAGCAGAGGCTTTGAAACGACACTATCCGGGGCGAGAGATCGTCATGCTCGACGTGGACCGGTTGGGTGAATTGGGCGGCGGCATCCATTGCGCCACCCAGCAAGTGCCGGCGGCCTAGAGCTATCTACCCTTGGTCCAAGACGACGGCTGCTCCCCTGGTTTGGGGGCGACACTGTCCGGGTCCACTTCATCAAAGGTGCCATCGATTGTGTCACTGCGCGGGGCATGTTGGGCGTTCATTGGGCCCATGCCCGCCTGCATGTGCACCGATTGCAGTTTCACATTTTTGCGACCCCATTCAAACACCGCTGTCCGCACGGCGGGCACCAGCAAGGCAAAGCCCACCGCATCGGTGAAAAACCCAGGGGTCAGCAGCAGTGCGCCCGAAAACAGGATCATGGCACCATGGACGATCTGCTCTGCTGGATTGCCCTGTCCTGCCATGCTGCCTTGCAGTTTCCCTAAAACCTGCATGCCCTGGGACCGTACCAAAGCCGTCCCCGCAACCGCAGTGAGCAGCACAATTCCCAAGGTTGGCCACAGCCCAAGCCAGCCGCCCACCTGAATGAACAGACCAATTTCGATTAAGGGCACAGCAATGAATGCAATCAGCAGCCACATATGGGAGATCCTCTGGGTCGTCCGGTGGACTTAGGCATCCACCGGCCTTACATAAGCGAGGTCACGGTCACTTACCATCTCGACCCTTCCAAGAGGTCCCCATGAACAACTCACTTATTCAAATTCTCGTTTTGCTAGGCATCGTTGTTTTCCTGGTAATCCGGCTCAAGAACGTTCTGGGCACCCGAGAGGGGTTTGAAAAGCCGCCTGTGCAGATGCCAGGTGTGTCTGACAGGACTGCGCAGAAGCAGCGGCCAGAGTTCGAAGTGATTGAGGGGGGTCCGGATCGGGATATCGCAGATCACGTGGAAGAGGACAGCCAAGCGGCCGAGGCTTTGGCCAATATGAAAGCCGCCGATCCGTCCTTTGTGGTCGGAGAATTCCTTGAAGGCGCGCGCGGTGCGTACGAATGGATCCTCATGGCCTTCGAAAAGGGCGACCTGGGCGAGGTGCGCGATTTCCTTGCACCAGAGGTCCACGATGGGTTCTTGGACGTGATCGAAGAACGGGAACGCCAGGGCTTGACCGTAGAAGCCAACTTTGTGGGTGTGCGTGAACTGACACTGATCGGCGCACACTATGACGAAGCCACCGGCGAGGGCGAAGTTGTCGTGAAGTTCGTGGCCGAATTGACATCGGTTGTCCGCAATGCCGATGGCGAGATACTCGAAGGCGATCCCAACCAGATCAAACGCCAGCGCGATGTTTGGACCTTTGGTCGGATCATGACCAGCGATGATCCCAACTGGCAGTTGGTCGCGACCGGCGAGTGAAACGGTCTCGCGGCGGTGGTGTGACCCATGGCACGCAAGCGCCGCGGCCTGACAGACGACGATCGCGCGGTTTGGGAAAAGGTGGCTTCCACTGTGGCGCGGCATACTCCGCCCCAACCGCAGACTGATCCGGGGGACGCAGACCCCCCGCCCCTCCAGACCAAATCGGGCAAGTTAAACGGAACGTCTCCGGCGGCGCTCTCGTCGCCCGCGTCAGGGCCTGGTTTTCGTATAGGCGAGAAGGCAAAACCCAGCGGCACATCCCACGATTTGTCCCCATCGGTGGCCGAACATCTGGCGGCGGCCCCTTTGCGCATGGACCGCAAGGCGTTTGGTCGGATGAAAAAGGGCAAGCTGGTCCCCGAGGCCCGCATTGACCTTCACGGTATGACACAAGATCAGGCGCACGGGGCGCTCACGCGGTTCATCCATGATGCCTACGCGCGCCAGTTCCGCCTTGTTCTGGTGATCACCGGCAAAGGCAAAGACCGTGACGAATACGGACCCATTCCGGTGCCGCGCGGCGTGCTCAAACATCAGGTGCCCCATTGGCTAGCCGTGGGGCCCATGCGATTGATGGTGCTCCAAGTGACCGAAGCGCACCTGAAACATGGCGGTTCGGGGGCCTACTACGTGTATCTCAAGCGGCGGAAGTGACGGGCCTCAGACCGGTTTGCGCAGCATTCCAAAGGTGCCCGCTGTGGCCAGAACCGCTGACACCAGGAAAAACAGTGAGAATCCAGGAAGCTGGTCTGGCAGGTCAACGCCCAGGTCGATCAGTTGCCCGCAAATGATCGGCCCCAGAGCGGATCCAACCACCATCACCGAATAGCCCAGGGCCTTGATCGCGCCGATATAGCGGGTGCCGTAGCATTCTGCCCAGAAGGCCGCGGGGATGGTGCTCATACCGCCAGACCCCACGCCCAGACAGATCATAGCCACCGCGAGCCCCGTGACCGACGGGCTCGTGGCCATCACCCAAAAGCCAAACGCGAACACAAGCTGATGCAGTCCAAGGAGCCGCCAAGCCCCAAACCGGTCGATGAGCAACCCGGAACTGAACACCGTTGCAACGGCGGAGCCCGTGTAGACCGGGATCAGCGAGACGAACGCGAAATGGCTCAGCCCCTTGGTCTCTGCAAAATGGATTTGGTGGAAAAACAGCGCCGTCATCAATGCCGCAGGTCCCAGGATCGCCGGAACCACGCACCAAAATAAAGGGTGCCGGAGCGCGTCGCGTTGCTGCCAATGGCGGTCCGCCAAGCGCCCGACGGTCTGAGCCTCTGCCCCCGCATCGCCAGGCCGCCGTTCGGCCTTGAGCAACCACCGAACAATCACCATGGACACAAGGGCCAAACCCGCCGCCATGACCCACAGCGTTGTGGCGCAAAGATGGGATCGCAGTGCCACAAAGCTCAGTGGCAGAATCGCCTCCGCCACCGAAAACCCAAGGGCTGCTGTGGCCAAGGCCTTACCTCTGTTGGCCCCAAACCAGCGGGACATGGAGGTCATGCTGATGTGGC
>JBCDFD010000138.1:0-9130 GCA_039178645.1 Pseudomonadota bacterium
CGGATGACAAGCTGATGACGGAATTGTCGGTGAGCACCAAGCTGTCGCCGTCGCCTTACCTGCTGAACCGTTTGCGGGATGCGGGATATCGTGCTGCCGATGATTTCCTATCGGAACACCGCGGTAACATCGGCCAGAAAAGCTCCGTCGATCTGGTGGCGATGTTCAACTGAGGTCGGTCAGTCGGGGTCCGCCAAAGGGTGATGTTCAAACACCAATTCTTTGAGCCGTGACTCGACCACGTGGGTGTAGACCTCGGTCGTTCCAAGGTCCGCATGGCCCAGCATCATCTGGATCGCCCGAAGGTCCGCGCCGTTTTCCAGCAAGTGGGTTGCGAAAGCGTGGCGCAATGTGTGCGGTGTCACTGCGTCGGGGGGAACTCCAGCCGCCCCAGCCAGGCCTTTGAGGGTCATGAAAAAGTTCTGCCGAGTTATGTGGCCAGCTTTGCCCCGACCGGGGAACAGGAATGCCGAGGGCGGCGTTCCCTTTTCCAGCTTGGCCAGTGCTTCGGCTTCATCTCGGACCTCCAGCCATTCGGCGAGCGCGACTTTTGCTGGAGGGGAAAGAGGCACCAGCCGTTCCTTGTCGCCTTTGCCGCGCACCAGGATCATCTTCGGATTGCCCCGCGCGGCTGCCACAGGCATCGACACCAGTTCGGTCACACGCATCCCGGTGGCGTAGAGCAGTTCCATCTGACAGGTGAGGCGTATGCAGTCGGCCTCTGACCGACCGAAGGTTCGCGCGGCACCCAGGAGCAGTTCCACTTGGTCGACGCTCAGCGTCTTGGGTAGTCGAGGCGCACGCCCTGGTCCTTTGATCAAAATGGCGGGGTTGTCTGTGCGCAGACCTTCCTCAAAGGCAAATCGGTAAAGTTGCCGGATGGAGGCCAACCGTCGGGCGCGGGTGGCGCGGGACAGCCCCTCAGCATCGCTGGCCACCAGGAAATCTTCAATGTCGTGGCGTTCGAGGGTTTCGAAACTGGTGCCTCGGGCGGTCACCCAGTCTGAGAAGATTTGCAGGTCTCGCCCATAGGCCAGCAGCGTGTTTTGCGCGGCGTCCAGTTCCGCCGCTTGGGTTTCCAGAAATCTGCTGATCCAACGGTCATGCTGCACGTCAGGGCACCTCCAGCAACAAACTGGCTGCGATCCAGCGGGCGCTTGGCTCCTGTCCCGCGGCGCGGATCATTTCCAATGCGCTGCCTACGTCTTGGGCGTCGGCTGAAGCGTCTGGTGCCAAAAGGGTGAGCGCGGCCAACAGCACTTGGCCCTGTGCTGTCGTGACGGAAAACGAGGGTCGGGCGAAGGCCTGCGCCACCGCATTGGCGAGCGCATCTGCCTCCGGCGCCTTCTCGGCGGAAATGGTATCGCCCCGAACGAGCGTATGGGCCAGCCGCAACCGAGCGGATGCACTTGCCGACAAAGGTCTCGGTGGTTCGCCCGCCAGAATTTCCAGCCGTGCGGCTTGGTCACTGAATTCAGGTGGCAGATCCAACCGAGCCAAACGCGGTGCCACCAAGCGCGCCAAAACCGGCGCCAATCGGGCGCTGTCCATCGCCTCGAGTGATACGGATAACGTACCGGGCAACCGCACGCTGTCACCCACTGTCAATGTTGCATCCAACGCTTGGACCGCGCGCACCCGATCCCAGAGGGCACCCGACAGGTTGGCTTGGCGCAAGGTGTAGACCCCAAGGAGTTGGTTGGTCGAGAGAGCACCGCTGCGCGCCAACCGTTCGGAGGCTTCCAGTTGGGCCTTCCAACCTTTGGTGGGACCCGTGTCCGCCCAAGCGTAGGCCAGCGGCAAAAAATCAGTGGATGGAGGCACCCCAATCGCTTCCAACATCCGAAAGGTGAGCGGTGTCATGTTCTGGCCCTGGGACCAAGTCAGCGGCGCGTCATCCTCAAACAGCTCCGGGTCCAGGAAACGCGTCAGAACGGCGTGATCCTGGTCTGAGATAGTGCCCAATGCGGCGCTTGTTTCCACCGTAGTCCAAGCACTCATCCATCGGCCTGACCGGGCCAAACAAAAGGCCAGCGCCGCCTCGCTTGGGGTCAAAGCCGGGTTGGACAACAAAGCTGTGCAAGGCCGGTCCGCACGGCCCGAGAGCAAAGCCACATCAAACCAAATGTCAAAGAGGTCCGGCGTGTCAGCGCCCGCACGTTCCGCCAAGGCCAATGCCTGATCCAATGCGCCACGTTTTACCAAGGCGTCCAGCCGCGCGCGCAAAAAGCGTTCACCGTCGGTGCCAGGCGGCTCGGCTTCGGTCACCAAAAGGTGGAACACGAGGTCCTGCACTGCGGGCCACGGGGACACTGGCAACCCACGTAAGAGAGCTTCCGTCCGGTCCGGCGACGCATCGCGCCAAATGCCTGGGTCAAAACCCGCTGCGGCAGGTGAGATCAACCCAACGGCATCGCGGTTGAGGCCGCCTAAGGTTTCCGACCCGATCACACTGGGCCTCCAGGCCTCCGGTTGAAACCGCATCGGTCGGGGCACAGGGGCGGACGTTGGAGTTGATACTGCGTCGGATTCTGGGGCGTTACCTTGCGCCGTTAGCTCTGTGCACAGCATAGCAAGCGCGCAGGTGGTCAATGCCAGCCAACGGCCCGCAAATCGCCTAGCCACCGTCCAACTCCACCGGGATACGCGTGACAGCTTGGTCCGGGCTGAGGTTTCCAAAGTAAGCAAACCCCACCAGACCCAGCCCCCCAAGGACGATCAAAACCGCCAAAAATTTTAACAACCGCATATTTTGCCTGTGTACTTTTATTGCCAGTTTGACGCGCTCGTTCTTCGCTCTTATACGCCGCGCTCTAGTATAACACGAGAACCCGGGCGACAGCCCCATAATTCTGCAATAGGACGACGAATTGGCGTTCCATCTGAAGAAGTCAGTGGTCCTTGTGGGAATGATGGGCTCTGGCAAGACATCGGTCGGACGAACCCTTGCAAGGGCTTTGGATGTGCCGTTTGTGGACTCAGATCACGAGATTGAAACGGCATCCTCCTATCAGATACCCGAGTTGTTCCAACGGTTCGGCGAGGTTTATTTCCGGGAAAAAGAAACCCAAGTGCTGCTGCGACTGTTGCAAGATGAACCTCGGATCATAGCCACCGGCGGCGGGGCTTACATGAACCAATCCAACCAAGTGAATATTTCGAAATTTGGTATCGCAGTTTGGCTGAATGCGGAACTCAATTTGTTGTGGGCGCGTGTAAAGGGGAGCAAAAACAGACCCTTGCTACACACCGATGATCCATATCAGACCCTCAGTGAAATCAACAAAACCCGGGCGAAGATTTATGCACAGGCGCCCATTCATGTGGCGGCGCATTCTTACCACAGCCCAAAGGAAACCGCGCGCGATGTGGTGCGGGCCTTGGTCAAACGTCCCGATGTCCTGGAGAGAGTGAATGACAATGGCAATGGATCGAGTTGAGGTCCCCCTGGACGACCGCGCCTACAGCGTCCTCATTGGCTCCAAACTCGTTCAAGAGGCCGGCCATCACATTGCCCCATTGCTCCACCGGCCCAAGGTCGCGGTGATCGCAGACGAAACTGTGGCCAAGCTGCATCTCGGTGCTTTGAAAGCCAGCCTAAATGATAAGGGCATCGAAGCTGTGTCGCTGTCCCTCCCCAGCGGCGAAGCCACAAAGTCATGGCACCATTTGGAACAGGTTTGCGCCTGGCTTTTGGACCAGAAAGTGGAACGGCGCGACGTGGTGATCGCGCTGGGCGGTGGCGTGATCGGCGATTTGGTGGGGTTTGCGGCTGCGATCCTCAGACGTGGTGTCCGGTTTGTCCAAGTGCCCACGTCGCTCTTGGCGCAGGTGGACAGTTCGGTTGGGGGCAAAACCGGGATCAACACCGCGCATGGCAAAAACCTGATCGGATCGTTTCACCAGCCATCGTTGGTCTTGGCCGACATTGATGTGCTTGGCACGCTCACTCCGCGCGACTTCCTAGCCGGGTATGGCGAGGTGGTTAAGTACGGTTTGCTTGGGGACGCGGAGTTTTTCACGTGGCTTGAAATTAATGGGCCCAAACTCGCGGCGGGTGATCGCGAGGCCCGGCAAATGGCGGTGAAAAAGTCGGTGCAGATGAAATCCGACATCGTTGTGCGCGACGAAACCGAGGCCGGTGACCGCGCATTGCTGAATTTGGGCCACACGTTCTGCCATTCATTGGAGGCCGCCACGGGATACTCAGACCGGCTGTTGCACGGGGAAGGCGTGGCCGTGGGCTGTGCTTTGGCGTTCGAATTGTCATCGCGCCTAGGCCTGTGTTCCCAAGAGGACCCGAGCCGTGTCCGTGCCCATCTGAGCGAAATGGGCATGAAAGTCACCTTGGCGAACATCCCGGGCGACCTGCCCGATGCACAGGGGCTGCTTGATCTGATGGGGCAGGACAAAAAGGTCGTGGATGCCCAGCTTCGGTTCATCCTGGCACGTGGGATCGGCGAGGCGTTTGTCACCGCCGATGTGCCCGGCGATGTCGTACTTAGCCTGTTGAATGACGCACTGGCGGAACGATGACCGAAAACGCGGTTGGTCTTTTGGTTCTGGCCTCAGACGAGACCTTCGAACCAGACATGCGGCGTCTTCTGCCGCAGACAGGTCTGCCAATTCATACGGCGCGCGTGGCCCATGGCGGTGAGGTCAGCGAAGACAGTTTGGTGGGCATGGCTGACCCCATCGGCGAAGCCGCAGCAAGTCTGCCGCCCGCCCCTAAATACGACGCCATCGCCTATGGGTGCACATCGGCCACCGCCATTTTGGGCGTCGGTAAAGTGACTGAGCAGATTCTCGCAAACCGAGTGGCGGAGGCTGTGACAACCCCGCTGATCGCGTTGATTTGGGCCTGCAAGTCTTTGGGTCTAAATGTCCCCGCTGTGGTTTCGCCTTACGTGCCAGAGGTGGCCGCGCAGGTCACCGGAGCGCTCACAAAATCCGGTATGACCGTGCCTGCCACGGCCTGTTTCAAAGAGCCAAACGAGGCTGCGGTGGCACGATTGAGCGCCGATGTGATCGCGCAGGCCGCCCAGGAGGTTGGGGCGCGGTCCGACGCGGATTGTGTGATCCTCAGTTGCACCAATCTGCCAACGCTGAACGTCATCCGCCCGTTGGAGGCGGTCCTGGGTAAACCGGTTTTATCTTCAAATCTGGCGACGGCTTGGCACATCAGACAACTGGTTGGACTGAAGCCGCCCAGCCGTCCGAGCGCGCTGTTGCTGTAAAGTGCTGCTCACTTTGCAAGTTCAAACAGAGCTGGGAGGCGGCGCAACACGACGGATCTGCCTTTGCCTGAGGGCGCATCACCATTGATCCTAGTCGATAAATGCCTTTTCAACCACGAAGTGCTTGGGATCGGAATTTGCCCCTTCGGATAGTCCATGGCTTTCGCAGAGCGCCATAATGTCTTTGTTCAACGCCAGGTTTCCGCATATCATCACTCGATCAGTGTCAGGTGACCACGGCCCAGTGCCCAGCCTCTCAAACACGCGCCCATCGCGGATGTGGTCGCTGATGCGGCCTTCTATGTCCGACGTGTCCCGTGTGGTTGTCGGGTAATAGTGCAGCTTGTCGCCGACCAACTCACCTATGAACGGATCATCGGGCAGGGTGGTGACGATCTCGGCCCCGTAGGCTAACTCGTCTTTTGTGCGGCAGGTGTGCGCCAGAATGACTTGGTCGTAGCTTTCCCAGGTTTCGGGATCGCGCAGTAGTGACGCGAACGGGGCCACACCCGTGCCGGTACATATCATCCACAGCCGTTTGCCCGGCAGCAATGCATCCAGAACCAATGTGCCCACCGGTTTCGGGCGCAGGATGATCTCATCGCCCTGTTGGATTTTCTGCAACCGAGAGGTCAGCGGGCCGTCGGGCACTTTGATCGAGTAGAACTCCAACTCTTCGTCCCAAGACGGCGACGCGATGGAATAGGCGCGCAAGAGCGGTTTGCCGTCGTCTTTCAAAAGCCCAATCATCACGAACTCACCGGACCGGAATCTCAGCGATTGAGGCCGCGTGACGCGGAACGAGAACAGCGTGTCGGTCCAATGGGTCACCGAGGTCACTGTCTGGGCGTCGGGCATGATCTTCTTCTGCGGGGCGAGTTGGCCGTCCATCGGGGGTCCTTTCTGAATTTTTCCCGCCAGTGCCCCAGCAATCCTGCGGCGTCCGTCAATTAGTTGCTATTGGGGCGGCGGTGGTCTGGGCAGGAAGGGCTCAACGAACAGGAGCCATCGCCAATGATCGAATGTCTGGAAGCCAGTGCGGACGCCCAAGTTCTCATGGTAACTTGGGACAATGGACAGCAAAGTGTATTGCCCGCCCGGCTGCTGCGCCAAGAGGCGCGGGACGCTGACAGTCTGCGAGAACGCATTGAAAACGGCGCGGTGACAGTGGCGCCCGGCGTTCGGATCACCGGGCTTTTTGAGGTTGGCGGGTATGGTGTGAACATCCATTTCTCAGACGGTCACGACCGGGCGATCTACCCCTACACCTACATCCGGGACCTGTGCGCCGACAACGGATCGGACGTTCCCGCATCCAACGACAACTAATTGACAGTCGCCCGCCGCAGCGCAGCGCAGACTGACCCTCAGCCACATGTAGGAGCCATACATGGACGAGATTTTAGACGGTCTCTCGCAGATTGATTGCGATATCCTCATAATCGGGGGCGGGACTGCCGGGCCGATGGCGGCCATCAAAGCGAAGCGGAAAAATCCCGACGCAAATGTCGTTCTGCTCGACAAAGCCAATGTGAAACGGTCGGGCGCGATTTCCATGGGCATGGACGGGCTGAACAACTCCGTCATCCCAGGATATGCAACGCCAGAGCAGTACACCAAGGAAATCACCATAGCCAATGACGGCATCTGTGATCAGGCGGCGGTCTATCGCTACGCCCAAGAGTGCTATGGGATCATCCAAGAACTGGACGAGTTCGGCATTCGGTTCCAGAAGGACCAGAACGGCGAGTACGATGTGAAAAAGGTCCATCACATCGGCACCTACGTGTTGCCCATGCCCAACGGAGACACCGTCAAAAAGGCACTGTACCGCCAGTTGCGCAAGGCGCGCATCAACATCGTGAATCGTTATATGGCGACCCGACTTTTGACAGGCGAGGGCCGGGTGGCTGGGGCCATCTGCGTCAACACACGCTCGGCCGAGTTCCTGGTCGTGCGTGCGAAAGCGGTCATCATGTGCCTGGGCGCGGCCGGTCGATTGGGCCTGCCCACTAGCGGCTACCTCTATGGCACATATGAAAACGCGTCGAATTCGGGAGAAGGCTACGCCATGGCCTACCACGCTGGCGCAGGCCTGGCGAACCTGGAGTGTTTCCAGATCAACCCCTTGATTAAGGACTACAACGGGCCTGCTTGCGCCTATGTGGCCGGTCCCATGGGGGGCTACACCGCCAACGCCCAGGGTGAGCGTTTCATCGAATGTGACTACTGGTCCGGTCAGATGATGCAGGAGTTCTATGACGAGCTTCAAGGCGGCAAAGGCCCGGTCTATCTGAAGCTCAACCACTTAGCGGAAGAGACCATCGCCGAGATTGAGCGCGTTCTTCACATCGTGGAACGTCCCACCCGCGGGCATTTCCACGAAGGCCGCGGCACCGATTATCGCAAGCAGATGATTGAGATGCATATCTCTGAGATCGGCTTCTGTTCCGGCCACTCTGCGTCGGGCGTGTTCGTGGACGACCACGCGCGTACGACCCTGTCGGGGCTCTACGCGGCGGGCGACATGGCCAACGTTCCCCATAACTATATGCTGGGCGCGTTCACCAACGGGGCCTTCGCTGGGCTCGATGCGGTGGACTATATCAGAGACGTGGACTTCGCAGCCTTTGACATGGGCGAGGTGGACGCCGAACGCGAACGTGTGCTGGCCCCGACCAAACGCGACGACGGTATCCCACCCAACCAGATCGAATACAAAACCCGCCGCTTGGTGAACGATTACCTCCAGCCGCCGAAGGTGACGGCAAAGATGGAGCTTGCGCAGAGGCGGTTTGACGAGGTGCGCGAGGACATGGAGCAGGGCATGTATGTCCGCGACTCCCATGAACTCATGCGCGCACTCGAAGCCTCCACCATCCTCGATTGTGCCGAGATGGCAGCGGCGGCGTCCATGTATCGGACCGAGAGCCGTTGGGGACTGTACCACAACCGCGTGGAATACGAACGCGACGACGAAAACTGGTTCTGCCACACGATCCTCACCAAGGGCGCGGATGGGAAACCGGCACACGCCAAGAGGGATGTGGAGCCCTACGTCGTCGAAATCGCCGACGAAGAGAAAGACGCCTACAACAACCAACGCGTAACGGCGTCTTCGGTTGCAGCGGAGTAACGAGTATGCCTTTAGCCCAAACTGCCACTACGGTTCCGGTCGTTGTTGATGACGACAAATGCATCGCCACCAAAGGCTGCACCGTATGCGTGGATGTCTGCCCGTTGGACGTTCTTCGGATTGTCGATTTGGCTGATGGGTCCAAAACCGCGTACATGAAATATGACGAATGCTGGTACTGCATGCCGTGCGAAGCCGACTGCCCCACGGGGGCGGTTACCGTCAATCTTCCCTATCTATTGAAGTGAGGCGGACGTGAGCGGCCTATTTGAAGACTTTAGCGACATTGACGATCTGGCCGAGGGGTTGGATGATCCATCCCCCGGCGGTCGCATCATGGCCGTGATTGAATTGGCAGACAGCGCCGATCCAGCGGCCATCCCGCATCTGGCGCGCGCCATCGCCGACGAGGACGCCGGTGTGCGCAAACAGGCCGCGCAAGCGCTTACGGACTTTGATGGACCAGATACGGCGGCGGCCCTGGTTGGGGCGCTCTTGGACAGTGATGCCGAAGTGATCGCCGCGGCGTCTGTGAGCCTGACGGAATTGAAAGACCCGGCCTCTGGCGACGCCATACTTCCGCACTTGGATACGCAGGATGAAATGAAGCTGGCGGCATGTTTGGCGGGCATCAAGGAATTGCGCCGGTCCGAGGCCATGGGGCCTGCAATTGCCGCGCTGCAAAGTCCGTCGGTCAAAGTTCGCATCCAGGCGGTGGGAGTCATCGGTTGGCTGCAAGATGAGACGTCTTTGCCAG
>JBCDFD010000139.1:0-9124 GCA_039178645.1 Pseudomonadota bacterium
CGCTGCTAATAAACGCTTTCTACCATTCCGTCTCCTGTCTCTCTCCGCTCCAGGAACACAACAGAGATAACTTGGTGCGAAGTCAGTAGGAACTAGAGGTGGCATCGGGTCGGGTTGACCTATTGGATGTCTACCATCAGCTTGGCGTGGACGTTTTGGGGCGCATGCAGGAACTGACCCGGCAAAGGGACTGGACCTGAGCGGATAGGCGGCCCCTGCAAAGCACGGGGGACAGATGCGCAAACCTGCCACCTACGACGCGCTCGCGCGGCTCGGGCGAGTGCAGCTGTCTCGGCATTTCTACATGCGAAACTTCCTGAACTCCGAGATTGGGAATTTCTACGGGGTGCCTAACCTGCCCGACGACCCGGATCTTGCGATTGCGGCAGGCACTCGATTGGCCGAGAATTTGCTGGAACCAATTGTGGAAACCTTCGGGCCCATTGAAATTCGGTCGGGACATCGGTCGCCGGAGATAAACGCGTTTGGCAATAGGCAAGGCCACCAGTGCGCGCGCAACGAAGCCACTTTTGCCAACCACATTTGGGACCGTCGCGATAGTGAGGGCCGCATGGGGGCCTGTGTTTCCGTGGTCATCCCTTGGTTTGCGGCTCAGTACAATTTGGGCCGAGACTGGCGCGACCTCGCATGGTGGTTGCATGATCATATCCCACACCATGCGGTTTGGTTTTTCCCTCTCAACGCAGCATTCAATCTCACCTGGCGCGAGGAGCCGGAGCACAGCACTTCGTCCTATATTGCGCCCAAGGGGTATCTGGTGCGGCCGGGTGTAAAGCCGGGGCTATCACAATCTGCTCGCGAAGGTCGGTATAGTGACTTTCCCACCTTTCGAGGGATTAAATACCCGGCGATACCCGCAACCACTGGCCTTTGATCCGCGGGTCCCTCATCGCCACTGAGCCCTTTGGTCAAAGCTTGGCAGAGTATCGGCAAGTTGAGATTGCGATTGGGCGATCTCACCGCCAGAGACCCTTGCATACGAATGCATCCGGAGTAAAATCGGGTCGAATTGGCTCCGAGGTTACCCATGACTCTTCCCCGCACCCCTAGTTTCCGACTCGATGGTCGGCGTGCGTTGGTCACCGGGGCGTCGCGTGGGATCGGACTTGGCTGTGCAGTTGCACTGGCCGAAGCTGGGGCAGAGGTGGTTTGCCTCGCCCGTGGTGAAGCCACGCTCACCGAGGCGGTCCAGGCCATGGCCTTGCAAGACCTGAACGCCAAGGCTGTGGTGGCAGATGTCACAGACGTCCCCGCGATGGAGGCGCTGATCCGCGACCGAGGTCCTTTTGACATTCTGTGTAACTCAGCTGGCATCGCGCGCCATAGCCCAACAACGGAAACCACACTCGAAGATTTTGACTCAGTTATGGCGGTCAATGTGCGGGCCGCTTATTTCCTCGCGCAATTGGTGGCCAAAGATTTGGTGGAACGATCCCGAAAGGGCTCCATTATACAAATTTCCAGCCAAATGGGTCATGTCGGCGGTCTAGACCGTGCCGTTTACTGCGGCAGCAAACATGCCGTGGAAGGGTTCACCAAGGCCATGGCCATGGAATGGGGCAAGTCTGGTATCCGCGTGAACACCGTCTGCCCCACGTTCATCCGAACACCCTTCACCGAGGCAACATTCAACGACTCCGACAAACTCGCTTGGATCATGTCCAAGATCAAACTCGACCGTGTGGGCGAGATCGAAGACATCATGGGCGCTGTGGTGTTCCTCGCCTCTGACGCAGCCGCCATGGTCACGGGCACCTCGCTTTTGATCGACGGGGGCTGGACCGCGGGATGATCACAGAACCGTCCCGAGGCGCAGGGGGCAGCCATGCCCCGTGATCGTGTGACCGCCATGGATGTGGCCGCGCGCGCTGGCGTGAGCCAATCCGCCGTGAGCCGCGTGTTCACGCCCGGAGGCTCGGCATCCAAGGAAACCGCGGCCAAAGTGCGCGCGGCGGCAGATGCTTTGGGGTATCGACCGAACGTGTTGGCGCGCAGCTTGATCACTGGCCGGTCGCGTATCATTGGGCTCGTCGTCGCCTACCTGGACAATCAGTTTTATCCCGATGCGTTGGAACGGTTGTCGGCGGCTTTGCAAAAGCGCGGCTACCACGTGCTGGTGTTTCTGGCGAACAACAGGTCCGATGTGTCTGAGATGATTGACCAAATGCTCGACCACCAAGTGGATGGAATCATCGCGGCATCGGTGAGTTTGTCCAATCAGCTGGCGGACCGATGCGAGGCGGCGGGCATCCCCGTAGTTTTGTTCAACCGTGGTCAGGACAATTGGCGGCTCAGCGAGGTGACGTCAGACAACCTCCAAGGCGCAGCTGAATTGGCCCAGTACCTGGTGGCGGGCGGGCACACACGGATTGCCCAAGTGTCCGGGTGGCTTGGGTCCACAACTGGCCGGGACCGGGACCGTGGATTTCGGGATGGCCTGAGCTCTGTTGGAGCCGATCTCGCAGCGTCCATCGACGGGCGCTATGCGCGGTCCGAAGCCGCCTCTGCCGCGCGTCGCCTGTGCGACGGCCCCCATCCGCCCGAAGCGATTTTTTGTGGAAACGACCATATGGCGTTCGCGGTCATGGATGCCCTGCGGTTTGATCTGGGCATGTCCATCCCAGGGGATGTGTCCATTGTCGGGTTCGACGACGTGCCCATGGCCGCTTGGAAATCCTACGATTTGACCACCTGGTCCCAACCCGCGCGGGCGATGGTGGACACCACCGTCGACACTTTGATGGCGCGGATTGATGACCGGACTACGCACCCGAAAAAACACGCTTTGCCTGGACGTTTGGTGATCCGCACCTCTGCCCGAGGTCCCGCCACTTGGCCCCGTCCAGACAAGCAAGGAGACAGCCATGCGCGGCTTTGACAACCGTTGGACCGACTTTCCTGACTACATTCTTGGGATTACCAAAGAGATTTGGGAAGACCGAGGCCTGGGCCAGTCCATGAAGGACTACTACGCCAAAGATGTGATCGTGCGCATGCCTGGCGGCGTGAGCATAGGCGAGCCAGCCTCCACCCGCGCGACGATGGCGACGCTGCATGAGTTCCCGGACCGGGTGCTTTTGGGCGAAGACGTGATCTGGTCGGGGGATCCAGAGGCGGGCATGTTGTCGAGCCACCGTATCCTGTCCACCGCCACTCACCTCGGCGACGGAGGTTTTGGCACGGCAACCGGAAAACCGGTGGTCTACCGCGCCATCGCCGACTGTTATGCTAAAGACAATCAGATCAGTGACGAATGGTTGATCCGCGACAACGGCGCGGTGCTGCGCCAGATCGGGACAACCCCACGGGATTGGGCGTTGGCGAAACTGGAAAGCGGGGAGGCCCCTGCGCCTTTGACACCAGACAATGATCCGTCTGGGCCTTACCAGGGAACGGGCAACGACTCCGAGTTTGGGGCGGGCCTAGCTGGCCTGTTGTCATCGATGATGGACGGTGGCTTTTCTATAGTTCCCAAAGCCTATGACCGCGCCTGCCATTTGGAATATCCGGGCGGCGTCACTACCCACGGGCATCCTGGTGCCGACAAGTTTTGGTTGCCGCTGCGGTCGGCTTTCCCGGACGCTGCTTTCACAATCCACCACACCATTGGCCGCGACGACCCCAAGATGCCGCCACGTGCGGCGGTGCGTTGGTCGCTGTGGGGGAAACACAGCGGGTGGGGGCCGTTCGGCGCGCCCACCGGTGCCATGGTCTACGTGCTGGGCATCACACATGTGGAGTTTGGCCCGTACGGAGTGCGCCGCGAATGGACGCTCTACGACGAAGCGGCAATTTGGACGCAGATACTCATGGGAGGGGACACCGCATGACACCGCTAGATATGGAACGCCGCATCGTGCGGTACGGCGACCTGAAACCCTGCCGCACGGCGTTCATCGATGCCCACACACCGGGCAGTGATCAGAAAGAGAATTTCACCATCATCGGTGGCGGGGTGTCAGAGGCGGCGGATCAACACGTGCATATCAAGGACACGCCGGGATTCAATATTGGGGCCGCGGGCCAACCGCCGCGCTGCCGCAACTCGCTGCACAGTCACCGCACGGCGGAGGTGTTCTTTGTGCTCAAGGGACGCTGGCGGTTTTTCTGGGGCCGTTGGGGTGACGCAGGCGAAGTGACCCTGGAGCGCGGCGACATCTTTAACATCCCCACCGGCATCTTCCGCGGATTTGAAAACATCGGCGAAGACTACGGCATGATCATGGCCATATTGGGCGGTGACGATGCGGGCGGCGGTGTGGTTTGGGCACCTCAAGTGATTGAGGATGCACAGGCCCACGGGCTGGTTCTGTCCGAAGCCGGGCGTCTCTACGACACGAAAAAGGGCGAGGCGCTTCCCGAGGGCGTCAAGCCCATGCCACTGTTGTCCGACGAAGACCTCAAGGCATTCCCTGAACCTCAGGTCATGTCGGTTATTGGCGGGTACGTGCGGCGGTATTGGGACATGGTCGCACTGTCCAGTTCGGGACCGGTGCCAGTGATTGGTGAAAAGGCCATCATTAGGGACAAACCCGGATTCGACCTCGACTTCCTCACCAATGCGACACCGCTCGTAGATGCCTACTCGATGGACAGCCACGAAATTCTCATGCCAGTGACCGGCCATTGGCGCGTGGCGTGGGGCGATGGTGAAACTGCCTTGGCCCCCGGTGACACCATGGCCGTCCCGCCCGGCGTGACCCGTTCCATCCGCCCGGCCATGTCCGGCGAGGCTGCGATCTACCGCGTGCGCAATACCGGCGATGCGGCGGGTCCCACCTGGACGGGCCACTGAACGCAATGCGGCTGGTTCTAAGGGGAGTGATCTTGGCGCTGGCCGCGGTCTGGGTTTGGCTGATGCTGTCAGGATCCGCGTTGGTTGTGTGGCAAAACAAAGAGGGCGACGCGCTCATTTGCCATTACATCACCGCCCTTGATTTGATCGAACTGACCTATTTCTACCAAGAGAGCAGCCCGCTGGGGCGGACGCGCTGCCCGATCACCATAACCGCCCCGTCGGAGGAGGCTTACCAATGACCATCAAAACGACCCACGTGGGCAGTCTGCCCCGCAGGCAAGGCGTGGTGGATTTCATCTTTGCTCGCGAACGAGATGAAGACTACGACCCTATGGCGTTTGATGCGGCGATGTCAGAGGCGGTCACTGAAACCGTGGCGCGACAGGTGGATGCGGGCATCGATGTGGTGAGCGATGGTGAAACGTCAAAGATCAGCTATGCCACCTATGTGAAGGACCGGTATACTGGCTTTGATGGGGATAGCCCGCGCAACCCGCCCGCGGACCTGGTGCAATTCCCGGCCTTCCTGAAACGCTTGGCCGCCGACGGAGGCACGCCCAAATACGCGCGACCCATGTGCGTGGGCGAGGTGAAATCTAAAGGGCAAGGCGAGCTAGAGAAAGATATCGCCAACCTCAAGGTTGGCATGGCCAGCGCAGGGGTATCCGACGGTTTCATGAACGCGGCATCACCCGGTGTGATTGCTCTGTTTTTGCAGAACGATTTCTATCCAACCCGCGAAGAATACTTGGCGGCCTTGGCCGACGCCATGGCCGAGGAATACCGGACCATCGTGGACGCAGGCCTGATGCTGCAACTGGATTGTCCCGACCTCGCATTGTCCCGGCACATGCTTTTCGCGGACCTGTCAGACGAGGAATTTGTGCAAATCGCATCTAGCCATGTGGAGGCGTTGAACCACGCGCTGTCGGGGATCGACCCTTCCAGGGTCCGAGTGCACATATGTTGGGGCAATTACGAAGGCCCCCATGTCTGTGACATCGGCATGGAAAAGGTGTTCGACACGTTGATGGCGGCGCACGCGGGCCAAGTGTTGTTTGAAACTTCGAACCCGCGCCACGCCCATGAATGGACCGTGTTCCAGGACCGCAAAGATGACATTCCCGACGACAAGGTGCTTGTGCCTGGTGTGATCGACAGTACGACCAACTTTGTGGAGCATCCAGAACTGGTGGCCCAACGCATTGAACGTTTTGTTCATATTGTCGGGGCAGAGCGGGTCATTGCAGGCAGTGACTGTGGGTTTGGCACGTTTGCTGGTTTTGGCGCGGTTGACCCCGACATTGCCTATGCCAAACTGGCAACACTCAGCGAAGGGGCTCGACTGGCGTCCGACCGACTATGACACCATTGGTTTTTCTACCGGGCATGATGTGCGATGACCGGTTGTTCCGCCCACAGCTTGACGTTTTCACCGACCGCCCGTGCCAGGTTATGCTGCCCATTGGCTCAAACCGGATGGCGGATTTGGCGTCTCAGGTCTTAGCTGACGCGTCGGATATATTTGACCTGGTGGGGCTCAGCATGGGGGGGATCCTGGCCATGGAGGTCATGGCCCAAGCGGCCCACCGCGTGCGCAAACTCGTGCTGTTTTCCACCAATGCGCGGGCGGAGACGGCCAAGGTTGCCGCGGCGCGTAAGCCTCAGATGGCCGCGGTGAACGCCGGCGAGTTGGCGCGTATCATGGAAAACGATGTCATTTCCAACTTCTGGCCTGAGGGGCAGGACCACCCAAGGCTGGAGGCACTGATGCTTGCCCAAGCACTGGAATTGGGACCTGGCGCGTTCCTGAGCCAGTCGAAGGCATTGATGACACGGGCCGATCAGCGCAAAACCTTGGAAAGCCTCAGCACGCGGACCCTCGTCATTTGCGGGGACGGCGACCGGCTGTGTCCTCCGTTCCGCCATGAGGAAATCGCAGGCCTGCTCACCAACGCCGACCTGCATATTCTGCCAGGTGTTGGGCATTTGCCAGTGTTGGAAGTGCCGGAAAAAATCAATCCACTGCTCCAACACTTTTTGGCCTGAGCTATCCTGTCAAAGGATAACCCAGGCCAAACAACGCTTCGAAAGATGCCGTGGTTGGATCGGTTAGGTTTGAACCGACTTCAACTCCACCGCGCCGTCTTTGGAACCGCTGTTGCTGTCGAAGAAATCGAGCACCAATGGGCGGATGTTGTTGCGCCAGCTTTTGCCCGCAAAGATGCCGTAGTGGCCTGCGCCGGGCTCAAGGTGCGCGGCCTTCTTTTCGTCGGGCAGTCCGGTGAGCAGATCAAGCGCCGCAAGGCACTGGCCCGGTGCGCTGATGTCGTCTTTCTCGCCCTCGACCACTTTGACGGCCACGTTGGAGATGGCACCAATGTCGATCTGGTGGCCATTCACCACAAACTTGTTCTGAGCCACTTCGAGGTTTTTGAAGATACGCTCCACCGTGGATAGGTAGAATTCGGCGGGCATGTCCATGACGGCTAGGTATTCGTCATAGAACCGGTTGTGGTGGTCGTTGTCGCTGGCCTCGCCCTTGGCCACGCGAATGATCTGGTTGAAGAACGCTTCGCCATGGCGGTCGGCGTTCATGGACATGAACGATGTGAGCTGCAACAGGCCCGGATAGACCATGCGGCCCGCACCGGCGTATTTGAACCCAACCCGTTGGATCGCCAGTTCTTCCAACTGACCCATGGTGATACGCCGACCGAAGTCGGTCACGTCAGTGGCGGCCGCATCTGGGTCGATGGGTCCACCAATGAGAATCAGCGAGGCAGGCTGTGCGTCCGGGTTTTTTTCTGCCAAGTACGCCGTTGCCGCCAAGGTGAGCGGTGCAGGCTGACAGACAGCGATCACGTTGATGTCCGGCCCAAGCTCTTCCATGAAATCGGTCAGGTAGAGCGTGTAGTCTTCCACATCGAACTTGCCGCAGGACACCGGAATATCGCGGGCATTGTGCCAGTCGGTGACGTAGACGTCACAATCGGGCAGGAGCGATGCGACCGTGCTGCGGCACAGTGTGGCATAGTGGCCCGACATGGGCGTGACGAGCAGAACCCGACGCTTCATCGGCGCGCGGCCTTGGACGTCAAATTTGATCAAACTGCCGAACGGTCGGTCAATAACGTTGTGCACGCTGACTAGGTGGTCGCGGCCATCGTCGTTGACGATGCTGTGGATGCCCCAGTCTGGCTTGGTCACCATGCGTGCAAATGACCGTTCCATCACCTCGCCCCAAGCTGCGATCAGCTTAAATGCGGGGGTAGGGGCAAGACCAACGGCCGGGTACGACCCAAATGCACGGGCGGTTGATCCCACCCACTGGTTTGTCGTCCTCATGGTTTCCATGAAATCGTAGGTCAGCATGTAACGCATTGGAACTATCTCCTGCACTGGTCACCGAGGCACACACGCCAACCGGATCAATTCGTCGCTTTCCCCTGCAAACTTCCCGGCGGTAGGCTGAGGTCGCGGGAACGTACGGTGGAACGGACGATATGACAATCGACGAAAAAGAAAATGCGGCAAACCTGGAGCGCCTGAACCACAACCTGGCGAAGATGGAGGAATTGTCCCAACGCCTGGTGAAGGCTTTTGCGCACAAACGCTCCATCGACCCTAAGCTCCAAGGGCCGGAAAGTGACCTGTTTGTCAGGGCAATGGCGGCTTATATGGCCGAAATGATGGCCAATCCGGCCAAGATTTTTGAACATCAGGTCACCTACTGGGGCAAGATGTTTAAACATTATGTCGAGGCCCAGCAGGAACTGGCGCGCGGCATGGGTGTGCCAAATGATCCCACACCCAAGGATCCCAGGTTTCGGAATCCCCTGTGGGACAGCCATCCCTACTTCAACTTCCTAAAGCAGAATTATTTGCTAACATCGGAAGCAATTGAGGAAGCCGTCCACGACATCGAAGGGATGGATGACGACGACAAGGCACGGGTGGAATATTTCACTCAGCAGATCGTCGACATGATGGCGCCCACCAATTTCTTCGGCACCAACCCTGATGCCATCGAGCGCGCGGTGGAAACCGACGGGGCCAGCTTGGTCAAAGGCATGGAAAACCTCGTCCGCGATATCGAGGCGAACCGGGGCGAGGTCTTGGTGACCTTGGCGGACCCGGACGCGTTCACAGTGGGCGATAATCTGGCCACCACCGAAGGCTCCGTGGTGTTCCGCAATCGGATGTTTGAGCTGATCCAGTATAAGCCGGTGACCGAGACGGTTTACAAAACCCCGATCATTCTTTTCCCGCCGTGGATCAACAAATTCTACATCCTTGATCTCA
>JBCDFD010000140.1:0-9017 GCA_039178645.1 Pseudomonadota bacterium
GATATCTCGCTGCCGCACACCAAATACGCGTTGCCCACCTACTATGTGATTGCTCCGGCCGAAGCCTCGTCGAATCTCGCCCGCTACGACGGGGTACGCTACGGCCACCGCGCGAAAATGGCCCAGGGCGACGGTATCGTTGAAATGTACGAAAAAACCCGCGCCGAAGGGTTCGGGGCAGAGGTGCAGCGCCGCGTGATGGTCGGGACCTATGTGCTCTCTGCCGGGTTCTACGATGCGTACTACAACAAAGCACGGAAAGTGCGGACGCTGATCAAGCGGGACTTTGACCATGTGTTTGCCGATCGGGTGGACGCGATCCTGACCCCGGCGACGCCATCTGCAGCCTTTGGCTTGGGCGAAATGATCGATGCCGATCCGGTGCAGATGTATCTCAATGACGTGTTCACTGTGACGGTAAACTTGGCTGGTCTGCCCGGCATTTCGGTTCCAGCGGGGCTCGACGCGCAAGGGCTGCCGTTGGGATTGCAGCTCATTGGCAAGCCATGGGAAGAGGGCGCGTTGTTGAACCAAGCCCAGGTTTTGGAAACCGCAGTTGGGTTTGACGCCAAGCCCAAACGGTGGTGGACATGATCCGCGCAGCAGCTGCCGTTTCCTTGGCCATCGCCCTCGCGGGCTGCGGTACGCCTTGGAGCGGTGGTGACACCACCGAGGTTGCCCCCATCGCCGTGGCAACAGTCCAGTTGACCGAACCAGTGGTGGCGGGCTCCACCGATGTCGCCCAGGTCCCCGCCGTTGGCAGTGCTGGCGAAGTGGTGTCCGGTGTGGAACCCACGGGCGCGGTTGTGAGCGAAGGTAAAGCGGTCGTGGAACCGATTGCTGTTGCCTCTGCGCCGCTGGTTTTGGTCGATGGTGAAGGCCAATCCGTGGTCGCGCCGGTGGCTGGGGTTGGTACGCCGGGCAGTTTGGTGCCCATCGCTGGCGCGGGTTCAGCCACTGGGGAACAAGTGTCGGCACCGTCAACAACGGCGTCAGCGCTTCCGCCGCGCACTGCAACGGACGACGCCAATCCGGTGGCTTTTGCGTTGGCCACGTCCAATGTTGTTGGCGTGGCGGTCTACTCGCGTCCGTCGCCCCAAGCCTCCTCCGCATCCGCTTGCGCTGCCCAAGGCTCTGAAATGGCGGCACAACGGGCGTTTTTGCAAGCCGGTGGCCCGCAGGAAGATCCGTTGGGTCTAGATCCTGACGGTGACGGGTTCGCCTGCGATTTCGACCCCGAGGTGTTCCGCCGCGCGGCGGGATAAGATGCTGCCCCGCATTTGGCACCCGTCACCAAACTTTGGCCCGCGCCGGGGTGTGGTCGCGCCCAACATGGTGGTTTTACACTACACGGCCATGGACACCGCCGAGGCGGCTTTGGATAGGCTCTGCGATCCCAAACACGAGGTGTCCGCCCATTATCTGATCTCTGAAAACGGTCGGCTCTGGCAAATGGTGCGCGAAGGGGATCGCGCCTGGCATGCGGGCCGCGGGTCCTGGGGCCAAGTGACGGATGTGAACAGCCATTCCATTGGGATTGAATTGGCGAACACCGGAACCCATTCCTATCCCGAGCCACAGATGAAAGCTTTGGAGCACTTGCTGGCGGAAATCCTAGCCCGATGGAGTATCCCTGCGGCTCGAGTCATCGGTCATCAAGACATGGCCCCAGACCGCAAAACTGACCCCGGACGGCGTTTTGATTGGCGGCGATTGGCCATTTTGGGATTGGCAGTTTGGCCAGATTGCGATCCTTCGCCCGAGGCAGAGGGGTCTTCGTTTGAAGGGCCCACAGATGTGTGGCTAGACCCTTTGCGGGCAATTGGCTTCACTGCGGATGCGACACCGGACCAACTCCTGGCAGCGTTCCGCGCACGGTTTCGCCCCCACGCTTCTGGCCCTTGCCGTGATGCGGACGTGCAGATGATCCAGCACGCCGCGAACGACTTCCCCGTTGACGTCACAGTGAGGATCGCCTAGCGCCCTCGGGCGCGGATGGCTGGATGGTCGCGGGGGGTGCGAGCCCGTCGAGGAAAGTCCGGACTCCATGGAGCAACGGTGCCGGGTAACGCCCGGCCGGGGAAACCCGAGGGACAGCGCCACAGAGAACAGACCGCCTCGGTTTGACTGAGGTAAGGGTGAAACGGTGAGGTAAGAGCTCACCGCGGACCGGGCAACCGGGACGGCAGGGCAAGCCCCACCGGGAGCAATGCCGAATAGGGATCCCACCATGGGCGGCTCTGGCCTTGGGATCCGGGTTGGCAGCTAGAGTTTGTCGGCAACGGCAAACCCAGAGGAATGGTCATCCAAGGGGCATCGTGCCCCGGGACAGAATCCGGCTTACAGGCCGTCCGCGCGTCTTTCGCTCAACACTCACTTCTTTGAGGCAACGGTGAACAGCCGCGGGACGGCGCCGCCCTGGTGGATTGTTTCGGAAACCTCAAAACCTGCTGTTTCGAGAGCTTTCATCACGTCGGACTGGCTAAGCCTGACGATCGGGGGCGCTTTGCCGATGGCTTTCAAAAGCGGAAGCAGCATCGAGATATACCAAGCGCCTTCTTTCAATAGAACAGTTTTTGCAATCAAGCGCCCGCTAGGCGGTAATGAGTTGTGCAAGTGGTTAAGTGTGGCGTCCAGGTCGGGCAGCAGGTGGAGAAGATTGAGAGCGAGGACCACAGATGTTCCCTGTGGCAGGGACGCGTCTGCTTTCGTCACTTCAAATTGTAGGTTTTGAGGCGTGCTCGGTCCTTGTTTGGACTTCGCGATCTCAATCATCTTGGGCGAGATATCTGTGCCGGTGTAGCTTGCCACTGATCCGGCCAGTTCCAACGCTGTGGAGCCTGTCCCGCACCCTATTTCCACCACACTATCCTGTGGGCGGAGTAGGGCCTTCATGCGCCCAAGGGTTTCTTCGTACCCGGCCATGTCGCGAATTTTCGACTTGGCGTACTTCTCGGCGGCTTTGTCCCAGAAATCAGCGGTGTCCATGTCACGTCCAATCCAGTTTCTGGGATCAAGATAGGCTTGATCATCTCGCGCTGAAATGGCCCGAGTTGTGGGTGATCCAAATGACGCGCCTTTGGCGCGAAGATCTTGGTCCCCGAATTGAGACTTCGCTCAATTCGGGTGGCGGGTGCGGGTGACGTCGTTGGTGTCCGTTCTGGAACTTTGGTTTGGTTTTGGGGGTACCTTAGTTTCCGAGCGCAATGCCTTCGCGCCTTGGGTCGGCGGCGCCGGTGAGGGTGCCGTTCTGAAGCGTGATCACGTGGAGCCCCGACGTGAGCGCGCGGGCATTGGTCTCGTAACCGAGGGATTGCAGGGCTGGCGCTAAGTCCTCGGCTGAGGTGCCTGCTTCCACATCATAGGTCCCAAACCTGTTGACCAAATGTGGCATCGCCACGGCCTGTTGTGGTCCCATGCCCCAATCCAGTTGAGCGATGATGGTTTTGGCCACATATCCGATGATCCGGCTGCCCCCTGGTGAGCCTATGACCATGGTGGGCGTGCCGTCCTGCATCACAATGGTTGGGGACATGGAGGACCGCGGACGTTTTCCAGGTTCCACGCGGTTGGCGATGGGATCACCGTCGCGGTGGCTGCGGAATGAGAAGTCTGTGAGTTCGTTGTTCAAAAGGAACCCGCCGGGGGCCATGAGGCGCGAGCCAAACGCGCTTTCGATGGTGGTGGTCATGCTCAGGGCGTTCCCGGCGGCATCGACGATGGAAATGTGCGATGTGGAGGGCAGTTCCAGGCTTTCATCGTCGGCCCAGAGCAGCGCATGGTCGAATTCTGGCGTGCCGGGCTCTACTGTTTCTAGCGCGCGGTCGGTTTCCCCCAACAATGCGGCGCGACTGGCAAGGTAGTCCGGGTCCACGAGCCCATCGGTTGGGACCGGCACAAAATCGCTATCTGCCATGTAGCGGCCCCGGTCGGCGAAGGCCAAGCGGGATGCGTCGCCGATGAGACGCCAAGCCTCCGCGCTGTCCGGGCCCATTTCGGCCAGGTTAAAACTATTCAACTGGCCCAGGATTTGACCCACTGTGAGGGCCCCCGATGAGGGCGGGCCCATGCCGCAGACTTGGTGGTCGCGGTAGTTGGCGCAGACCGCGGGGCGTTCTTTGACCGCGTATATGTCCAGGTCAGTGAGAGACAGAACGCCCGGGTTGCCCGCGGCGGTTTGGACGGTCTCGATGATCCCGTCGGCGATCTGCCCACTGTAGAACGCAGCCGAGCCGCCTTCGGCGATGGCGCGCAACGTGTCGGCATAGTTGGGGTTCTGCAATGTGCTGCCCTGGGCAATGCGCGTGCCTCCGGGCAGAAAGTAGTCGGCGGTGGGGCCAAAGCGGCTCAGCCGGTCGGCTCCGCCTTCCACAAGACTGGCCAGGCGCGCTGACACGGTGAAGCCCTCGTCGGCCAGCGCAATTGCGTCGTTAAATAAGCTGTCCCAGGGTTGGTTGCCCCAGCGGGCATGTGCCGCCTCCATCAATGCTGGCGTGCCCGGCGTCCCGACGGAGCGTCCTCCGATGACAGCATCCCAAAACCCCAAGGGTTCGCCAGTTTCATCTTGGAAAAGCCTCGGGGTCGCCGCCAAGGGCGCGGTTTCGCGACCATCCAATGTGGTCAGTTCTCCGCTTTCGGCGTCGTACCAGACCAAGAACGCACCGCCGCCGAGCCCTGAGCTTTGCGGTTCCACCAGACCCAAAACCGACTGGACGGCGACCATGGCGTCGGCCGCTGTCCCACCGGCGGCGAGAATTTTGGACCCGGCCTCCACGGCCAGAGGGTTTGCCGCAGCTACCATCCACTGGTCCGAGGTGACAGGTCGACCAGCAGCCTTTGCTGCCAAAGCGGCCTGTGCCGCTGGACCCACATCAAACCCGCCGGTGGTGCTGGCGTCTTCGGGCGCCACAGCGTCCGCCGCTTGCTGCGCCCACGCGCCCGCGGGCCAGGAGGCCAACACGGTGACCAAAGACAGGCTGGCGGTGGCATTTTTGATGGTCATGGCAAGGTTTCCTCTCAACTCCCGCTGATACGGTGGCAGAAACTGCTCAGGAGGCAAGGGCGATCCTGGGTTGACGCTTGACTTTACTTGGGGCCTGGGCCACACGCGGGCTTCAAAATTCAGGTGCGGTGCGTCCGCGCCCCCGAAGGAGACATGCCATGGCGAAGCCAACAACGATCAAAATCCGCCTGAACTCCACTGCGGACACAGGCCATTTTTACGTAACAAAGAAAAACGCCCGTACCATGACCGAAAAGATGGTGGTACGGAAGTATGACCCGGTGGCGCGGAAGCACGTCGAATATAAAGAAGGTAAGATCAAGTAAGATCGCCTCGCTTTGTAGATGACTGGCCGTGCCCTCGGGTGCGGCCTTTGTTTTTGGTGAGCGCGGGAGGGTAATGTGACCGATACATTGGATGTGACCGTGCGTTTGGCACGCGCAGGCGATCTGTCGCGCCTTGATGCCCTGTTTGGCCGTACCTATCCCAAGCTTCTGAAGGCCGACTATCCGCCATCGGTCATGGTCACGGCTGTGCCGCTGATCGCAAAGGCACAACCGGCCTTGGTCAGTTCGGGGACCTTTCGGGTGGCTGAATTGTCCAATGGCGACATCATCGGAGCTGGCGGTTGGACACCTCGGCGCAAACGGCCGCAGATCGGCGATGTTCGACACGTGGTCTGTGATGATCGGTTTTTGCGAAATGGAATTGCGCGCTCGATCCTTCAAGCGTCGATGAAAGAAGCTGCGGCTGACGGCGTCCGTATCATGGATTGTAAATCCACGCGCACCGCGGTTCCATTTTATCTGTCCATGGGGTTTGTGCCCTTGGGTCCAATTGATGTGCCACTGCGCGACGGCATCACATTCCCGGCCATTCAGATGCAACTGCGGCTGTAGCCGTTGCTGGGACGGGCGCTAGGTAACCTCCCAATACGGAGGACCACCTATGACTGCTGCTTTCCCACCCATTGGCAAACTCACTGAAATCGCGGACGATTTGGCCACTGCGGGCTGGGCGCCTGCCGAAGACGGCCTGTCGATTTCCAAGACGTATAAGTTCGCTGGGTTTCCCGAAGCCATGGCCTTCATGACGCGCAATGCGTTCCATGCGGAGGCCCAGGATCACCATCCCGAGTGGTTCAATGTCTACAACCGCGTTGAGGTGAAGCTCACGACTCACGATGCCGGTGGGGTGACCGAAAAGGATATTACACTGGCGCGGGCCATGGAGGCCTCTCTAAGCTCGTAAGGTTTGATCCGGTTTTGGTCGAACCACCGTCGACCAACTCACGCCTGAAGTCCGATATGAAAGGGACGCTCGGCCGTCTGAGTGTGCCCCGCCCGACCGCTTGCCCCCATCTGCTGAGACGTCTAGCTCAAGGTATGCACAAAGCGCAGGAGCACCCATTGGCCGAAACTGCATCCGATCAAACGCCGTTGGACCGCGCCCATGCGGCGATGGAGGCGGCGGGGGATGACACCGCTGCGCGCATGCAGTTTTACGGACAGCTTGCCGGGGCCGAACTGTTCCTGATGCTCGAAAGCGAAGCGGATGGGGATCAGGTGACGCCTCAGGTCTTCGAGCTTGAAACGGGGCCCGTGGTGGTGGCCTTCGATCGGGAGGACCGCTTGGCTGGCTTTGCGGGGGGAATCACCCCGTTTGCCTCCATGTCGGGTCGGACGCTTGTGCCGTTGCTGGCGGACCAAGGATTGGGCCTTGGGCTCAACCTAGAGGTTGCACCTTCTGCAATTCTGCTACCGGCCGACGCCCTGCGTTGGTTCCGCGACAATCTGGATGGGGATCTCCAAGAAGGCGAGGCGCGGCCGTCCGAAGTGCGGGCGCCCATCGGATTGCCAGAGGCGTTGCTCACAGGTCTTGATGCCAAGCTTGCCGGTGCAGCGGGGCTTGCGGCCATCGCCTATCTTGTGGGTGTGACCTATGCCGATGGGCGCGCGTCACACCTGCTTGCGTTCATTGATCCCGTTCCCGGTGCAGAGGGCGCGCTGGCGCAAGTCACACAAGAAGCTTTGACGTTTTCTGGGATTGAGGCTGGCAGCCTCGATGTGGCGTTTTTCCCCGCCAGCGATGGTATTGCCCCGCAATTGGCTAAGGTGGGCCTACGATTTGATCTGCCCAAACTGGCGGACCCGAGTGCGCCAAAACCACCGGGCATGGATCCCGATGCGCCGCCGCGCCTACGGTAAGCTTTGGTCGCATTGGCTCTCCCTTAAGCTGCGCATACGGTCGCAGATGCAAACGGCCGCATAACCGGCCGCCGAGCTGGGAGGCACAGCATGGCTGGCAAAACCTGTCTGATCTGCAACTGCGAAGGCACCATGGCGCCGGACACCAAGGCGTTGGCCAAAGTGGATGGCCTGGACGTGAGCCGAGTGCACACACAACTCTGCCGTGCGCAGCTTGGTTCATTCGAAGCTGCCTTGGCCATTGACGATGGCGCGTTGGTGGCCTGCACTCAGGAGGCCCCCCTTTTCGAAGAAGTGGCCGCCGAAACCGGACGCAGCGCCCAATTCGTCAATATCCGTGAAACCGCAGGATGGTCCGACGAGGGGGCGCAATCAGGGCCTAAAATGGCCGCCCTCCTGGCGGGCGCTGCCTATGAAAGCACACCTGCTAAGGCCAAGGACATCTTGTCCGACGGGCTCTGCCTGATCTACGGCGCAGGTCAAGCGGCTGTCGAAATGGCGCAATTGCTGTCGTCGCGGCTGTCGGTGACGTTGATGCTCACCGATGCGTCGGATGTGATCTTGCCGCCGTTGATGGACTTCCCGGTGTTCCGTGGCCGCATTTCGACGCTAACGGGTTCGCTTGGTGGGTTTGCTTTGACTGTCGACGATTATGCGCCGCTCAGGCCAGCCTCCCGTGGGGAGTTGGTGTTCGAAGACCCGCGCAACGGGGCCACGTCCAACTGCTCGCTTGTGCTCGACATTTCTGGCGGTGTGCCCTTAGTCACCGGTGCCCATAAACGCGATGGATATGAGTGGGTCGATCCCGGCGATCCCGCAGCGGTGCTGCGCGCGGCCTTCAAACTGTCGGACCTCGTGGGCACCTTCGAAAAACCGATTTATGTGGAGTATTCGCAAAACTCATGCGCCCATGCACGGTCCCAGATTACTGGGTGCACGCGTTGCCTTGACGCCTGCCCGGCCGGTGCGATCACCGAAAACGGCGACGGGGTGGCAGTGGACTCGGGCATCTGTGGCGGATGCGGCGCTTGCGCGGCGGTCTGCCCCACCGACGCGATGACCTACACGTACCCAGCCCGTCCTGACCGGTTGGGGCAGGCGCAAACCATGCTCAGCGCGTACCGCGGGGCAGGGGGCAAGGACCCGGTGATGCTCATCCATGCAGAGGCCGGGGACCAGTTGATTGGCGCGATGGCCCGTTTTGGGCGTGGCCTGCCCGCACGCGTGATCCCTTGGGCGCGGCACAATGTGACGGCGGCTGGGCACGTGGAACTGTGCGGTCTGATCGCTGCCGGATCGTCATCTGTGGTAATCCATGTCGATCCCATGCATGCCCAAGATCTAGCGCCGCTCCAGACCGAAGTTGCTCTGGCCAATGCGATTTTGCATGGCTTGGGTGTCGGAAATCAGCGGATTACTTTGGTGGAAACAGCCGACCCCGACGTTTTGGAAACAGCACTTTGGACCATGGAGCCCCACACCGCGCGGCCAGCCAAAGCCATCACCGATACCGGCAGCGTCCGCGACCTGTCGCGCTTGATTTTCACTGGGCTGTCCGATGGGCGTACCGCGGAACCTTTCGCTCTCCCCGCTGACGCGCCCTACGGAAGCGTTGCGATTGATGGGGATGCGTGCACGCTCTGCATGGCCTGCACCTCCGCTTGTCCCACCGGGGCCATCATGGATACGCCGGGGGAGCCTCATTTGCGGTTTGCCGAAAGCGCATGTGTCCAATGTGGGCTCTGCGTTTCCACCTGTCCGGAAAAAGCTCTGACGCTCGACCCGCGTTTGAATTTGTCACCCGATGC
>JBCDFD010000141.1:0-8910 GCA_039178645.1 Pseudomonadota bacterium
AGAGCTAAAGTAAATCCTTAGTATAGGAAATCTCTTGCTCTTGCCAGTATCAAAAAACTTTGCCTTCATAAAGAAAAGAGCAAATATTAGAGCGAGGATAGGACAAAATATTTGCTCCAAAAACTCAAAAACCAGTATCTCTATATTCATCAACGCACCTAATTGACCATGAATTGCAATGGCTCAGCCATTATATCAAGCCTACTTTTGCTTTGATAACTGAATGACCTGAGCAACAATACGGCAGAAAAGTATTAGATGGAACCAATTTTGTATAGAGCTTGTCACTTCAAATGTTGGATCGTACAAAATCAGGCAACGCATTCAATTTCAATAGGAAGGCTATGTGTTGGGCTTAGGTGTCGCGGTTAGGAGAAAACAGTAGTTTTCTCAGAGACGAAAAACAGCTCCGAATGAATTGTTGGCACAGATCATTGGTGGAGCATCTTGGGGGAAAACGAAAGACCGATGCCGTGCGGTCCATTGAGCGTCCACAATTTCGGTATCCCAGATTACACCCCCAAACACCACCGCATGACCGCCTTTTGGGCGTGAAGCCTATTCTCCGCCTCATCAAAGATCACCGACTGTGGTCCGTCCATGACCGCGTCGGTGACCTCTTCTCCGCGATGGGCAGGCAGGCAGTGCATGAACACCGAGTCAGTCCCGGCCCCTGCCATCAACGTTTCGTCCACTTGGTAGGACGCCAGCAGGTTGTGACGCCGTTCGCGGGTTTCGGGGGCGTCGTGCATGGACACCCAGGTGTCGGCCACCACCAAATCCGCGCCTTGCACCGCCTTTCGGGGGTCGGGCTCAAAGGCCACAGATGCCCCGGCCGCAAGGGCGGACGCAACGATCTCCGCATCCGGCTCCAACGTTTCCGGCCCCGACCAGACTAGATCGAACCCAAAAGGTGCCGCCGCGTGGGCGAAACTGGCGAACACGTTGTTGCCGTCTCCGGTCCAGACCACCTTTTTGCCCGCAATCGGCCCACGGTGTTCCTCGAACGTCAGGATGTCCGCCATGATCTGGCAGGGGTGCGTGCGGTCGGTGAGGCCGTTGATCACGGGCACGGTGGCGTGCTCCGCCAGTTCGTGGAGTTTTTCTTCCTCAAACGTGCGGATCATAATCAGGTCCACATAGCGGCTGAGCACGCGGGCGGTGTCGGCGATGCTTTCGCCGTGGCCCAATTGCATTTCCGCCCCGCTGAGCACCAAGGTTTGCCCGCCCATCTGGCGCACGCCCACGTCGAAGCTGACGCGCGTGCGGGTGGATGGTTTCTCAAAAATGAGCGCCACCATGTGACCGGCCAGCGGTTGATCGCGGTCGGGGGTGCCTTTGGGCAGTCCAGCGCGCGCGGATTTCATGGCGCGGGCTTGGTCGATCATCCCGCGCAGGTCGGCGGCGTCGGTGGTGTGAATGTCCAGGAAATGGGGCATGGGATCACTCCGCCGCTTGGGGCACGGGTGCCAGGGTTTGCGCGGCGCGGTCGAGGCGCTCCACGGCCTCGGCTATGTCGGCGTCCGAGATGTTCAGCGGCGGCAACAGCCGGACCACATTGTCGGCGGCGGGCACAGTGAGCACGCATTGGGCGATGGCCGCTTGGACCACATCCGCCGCGGGCGCTTTGCACTTGAGACCAAGCATCAGGCCCGCTCCGCGCACACCGTCAAACAGGTCGGGGTGGCTGGCCACCAACCCTTCGAGCTTTTGCCGCAATGCGCCACCGGCACGGTTGATGCGGTCGAGAAAGGCCGGGTCTGACACGGTGTCGAGCACGACTTTGCCCACCGCGCAGCCCAGTGGGTTGCCACCGTAGGTGGACCCGTGGGTGCCCTTGGTCATGCCGCTCGCCGCTGTTTCGGTGGCCAGGAGCGCCCCAAGGGGGAAGCCGCCGCCGATGCCTTTGGCGACCATCATAATGTCGGGACTGACACCCGCCCATTCGTGGGCGAAAAGCTTGCCGGACCGGCCCATGCCGCATTGAACCTCGTCGAAGATCAGGAGCGTGCCGGTTTCGTCGCACAGGTCGCGCAGGCCTTTGAGGCAGGCATCGGGCAACGGTCGGATGCCGCCTTCCCCTTGGATCGGTTCGACGATGATTGCGGCAGTTTTGTCGGTGACAGCGGCGCGCATGGCCTCGTGGTCGCCGAATGGCAATTGGGTGAAACCGGGCATGAGTGGGCCGAAGCCGCCCGCCAGTTTCTCGGACCCCGCCATGGCGATGGCACCGGTGGACCGCCCGTGGAAACTGCCCTGAAAGGCGATGATCTCGGTGCGCTCAAGGTCGCCTTGGGACTGCCAATAGGCGCGGGCCATTTTGATGGCCAGCTCGGCGCTCTCGGTGCCTGAATTGGTGAAAAACACCGTGTCAGCGAAGGTCAGGTCCACCAACCGGTCGGCCAGGGCGGTCTGTTCCGGGATCTCGTAGAGGTTCGACAGGTGCCAGACTTTATTTGCCTGGGTGGTCAGCGCCTCGACCAGCGTGGGGTGCGCGTGGCCCAGGGCGTTCACGGCAATGCCCGCGCCCAGGTCCAGGAAACGTCGCCCGTCGGCTTCCACCAGCCAGGAACCTTCACCATGGATGAAGCGGAGCAGCGTGCGCGCGTAGGTGGGCAAAAGAGACGGGATCATGGGTCACCTCTGGATCAGAGTGGTACGGGTGCCAAAGCGGCTGAGGCGTGTCAAGAAAAGGGTGCGCCGGGAAAGGCTTGGGCGCAGGACAACGGACGGCGCTGGTATCAGCGTCGCGTGGGTCGGCGTCGGAGATGGCGTGTCGTTGTCATGAATTTGCGGATAGCTGGTTGAAGCACTCAACACCAGCATTTTCTGCTGATATCAAACAAGCACTTGGCCCGGTGGATACACCGGGCTGCGCCTGCCTGCCCCCCGGCAGGCGCATTCGCGCCTACCCAGGCAGGCCCAGCCCTAATCGTTTAAGTTCCGACATCATCGCCGAGCGACACTATTTACAGCCGCCCAGGCCTCTTTGGCCCGCATCAGAATAGGCGTGATCCACGCTGTGAAGGCTTCGCCGAATGCCGGGGCCAAACTGATAATAAGGTCGAAATTGAGTGCGAAGAAACCGATCACACCAGCAGTGGCTGTTGCACCCAGAGCCGTCACTGCACCGCTGCTAAATTTGTCAACAAACCAACGCCCAGTGGCCACCAACGCATTCTGGTTTACCGACTCTTGACCGACACGCAACCGGTCAAACTCGGCTTTGGATCCTTCCTGAACCTTTTCCTCCAGTCGGCGCAAACGTGGGGCGAAAGTCTCGGGTGCGTCCGCAATGGCCTGCGACAGCGCGTCTTGCTTGGCCAACACATCCGGGTCAGGAGCGCGGCCTCTGTACCGATCCCGGCGGTCTTCGAGCTTTTGCACCTCTGCATTGTCCAAGGTCAGGCCCGGCCCCAGCAGCAACACATCGTTGAGCGCCTTCACCGCCTTGGGCGTCAACTCCTCGCCCTTGGGGCGTTCGTCGCGGGTTTCGTAGACGGCGCGAAGGGACTCCAACTCAAAGTGGACATCCAGAACATCCAGGTCCTCAAACTCGCAGTCGAGGTTCTTTTCCAACGCCCGCGCGCCGTCATCCAGGTCGGGGAACATATTACCCGCCGCGCGGCACAGGTCGGCGGCCGCGCGCTTCAACCGTTCAAACGCCTTTTGTTTTAGCCGGTCATTGGTTTCGGTGTCGTCGGGTTTGGACGGGCCAAGGTCAAATCCTTGGTCGGTGGCCACCACACGCAAAACCGCATCCTGCTCCTGCGGATCCTCAGGCAACGGCGGCCAGTCGGGGCCGAGGGTGGCGACGTAGTCGGCGGTTTGGCGGTTGCGGTCGACGTTGGCCTCAATCGCCGGAAGCTCTTTGAACCTTGGGTCCAGTTGCGTGAGCGGAGTGTCTTGGAATGTAAGGCCGCCAAAAAGACTGGTTTTCGCACCTTCCACAAACCTTTCCAAATCACCCAAAGGACGAAGGTCACTGACGCCGGTGTTGTCGAGATAGAGCGTCTGCAACCCGCTCAGACCGGACAGCGGGCTCAGGTCATTGACGCTGGTGTTGGTGAGGTAGAGCCCCTGCAACCCGCTCAGACCGGACAGCGGGCTCAGGTCACTGACGCCAGTGTTGTTGAGGTTGAGCGTTTTCAGACCGCTCAAACCGAACAGCGAGCTCAGGTCACTGAGGTATGGATTGTTGCTGAGATCAAGACCGGTGAGCGCAGACAGCGTTTGGATTGGCGAGAGGTCGGATACACTGGTCCCATCCAAGTCGAGGCTTGCAAGCTCGCGCAACTCCGCGATCTCTGGCGGAAGTCGTACGAGGTTTTCGCCGAGCATGAGGTTCAAGTCTTCGCTCTGCTCCTCCCGCGCCTTCGCTATCCGCGCTTCTGCTTCCTCATATGCCCCCCACTGCGCTTCCCAAAACGCCTCGGTCATATCCTCCGTCACGGCTTCAGCCGGTGCCCGATGCGGAACCAGTGCCAGGACAGGGCCATGACCCCCAGCGTCACCGGCAGGCACACCGCCAGGCCCAGCCAAGGCGAGCTGTCACTGACCCCTAAGGTGGCGTAGCGCACGCCGTCGATCAGGTAGAAGAACGGGTTGAGGTGGCTGAGCAGTTGGAACAGCGGCGGCAGCGCATCTAGCGCGTAGAAGGTCCCCGATAGGAACGTCAGCGGCGTCACTACGAAGTTGGTCACTGTCGCCATTTGGTCGAACTTCTCGGCATAAATCCCGCCAACGATGCCCAGGGCCGCCATCAGCCCTGCGCCCAGGATCAGAAACACCACCAGCCAGCCCAGATGCGCCACCCCCGTCCCGATGGCCAGCACCATCAGCGCCAGCACCGGCACCGCTACGAACAGCCCCCGCGCCATGCCGCCCAGGACGTAGCCCACCAGCATTTCCCCCGCCGACAGCGGCGGCATCAACGTGTCCACGATATTGCCCTGGATCTTCGCCACCAGGATCGAGGTGGAGGTGTTGGCAAACGCGTTCTGCAACACCGTCATCATCAAAAGCCCCGGCGCGATGAAATGGAGGAACGGCACGCCCATCACTTCCCCACGCGTCGGCCCTATGGCGAGGCTGAACACCGCCATGAACAGGCCCGCCGTGACCAGAGGGGCCAGCAGGGTTTGGGACCAAATGCTCATGAATCGGCGCACTTCCCGTTCCGCCAGCGTCCACATGCCCAGCCAATTCACCTGCCCGAACCGGCGGGTGCCCATGGAATTGATGTCCAGTTTGGCGGTCATGGTCGTGCCTTCCTGTCGCGGCGGGTTGATACCGCGGCCATAGACGATAATATGGAGTCTTCCAATGGGCGGGCCAGATTGCGCGCTCGCCCCGCCTCACTGCCTCAATCCGACCGACCCGACCCAACCTTATCCTGTGAAAGTGACGCCATATGTCTTGGACCGAACAACGCGTGGAAATGCTCAAGAAAATGTGGGGCGAGGGCCAGAGCGCCAGCCAGATCGCCAAAGCGTTGGGTGGTGTGACGCGCAATGCGGTGATCGGGAAAGTGCACCGGTTGGGGTTGTCGAACCGCGCCACGGGGAGCACGGGCGGCAAGTCCGAGGCGCCCAAGGCCGAGGCCGCGGCACCGACCCCGCCCAAGGAAACCGTGGAGGCTGCGCCCGCGGCATCTGCGCCCGAGCCCGCCGAGAAGAAGGCCGATGCCCCGCAGAAAGCGCCGATCACGTCGGTGAAAATTCCCGTGCCGGTGCGCAAGGCGATTGTGCCCGCCGGTCAGCCCCTGCCGCCGCAGCCTTCGCCCAATGAGATCAGCCCAGAGGCGCTGGCATCCCAGCGTGAGGTGGAGAAAAAAGCGCGCAAGCTGACACTGATGGAATTGACCGAGCGGACCTGCAAATGGCCCGTTGGCGATCCCGCGACCGATGATTTCTGGTTCTGCGGCCTACCGGTGCAGCCTGGCAAGCCCTATTGCGAGGCCCATGTGGGCGTGGCGTTCCAGCCCATGTCCAGCCGACGCGACCGCCGCCGCTAAGCGGCCACCGTTTGCGCCGCATTGGCTTGGCGTCTTTGCCAAGTGCGGACCGCGCCCATGGTGGCCACGCCACCTGCCAGCAGAGCGAGGCCGGGGGGCAGAGGGATCGCCTCCACCGGGGCTGCGGCTTCGAACCGAAGGTCGTCCATGGCCCCAGATCCGTCAAAGCGGAAGCTGACGTTGGTCACGTGCGCGAAGGTTAACCCAAAATTGTAATTGGCATAGCGGCGCTCGGCCCAGGGTTGGGCGGCCTTGAACCGCCCGCGCGTGGAGGTCGAGCTGACCCGCACCGTCGCATCATCGAAGAGCTTGAAGCCCAGGACATTCACCGCCCGATCGAACTGGAACGTGATGGTGCCGCCTCGGGCATTGTCGTCAGGTGCGCCATGCTTGTTCTCTTGAATGATCAAGAGGTTGCCCGGATCATGCTTGCGCCAGGGACGGTAGGCGTTGCGGAACGGGCCCTTGAGGTCAGGGTCGCCGCCTTGCAGTTTGGAACTGTCGAAAATCCAGGCTTCGCCAATACCGCCGGTTGCGCTGACGGTGACGCCCACGCCGTCCACAGTCATTTTGGTGACCTGAGCACCATTGCGGAAGCCTTCAAACCCGATGCAGGCGCCGTGGCCCAGGCCCGCGACCAGGCAGAGCAGAATTGACAGACACACGCGCAAACCCATGGCACCGACCCTTTGTTCACATGGTCATGGGTCTCACGGTTGGTTTGCTGGTGGGTTAAGCAGGTGGGGCGCTTTGCGGTGGATTTGGCTCAAATGGTCCGCGCTACGGGGTGGGGTCGATGAGCAATCCCAGTTGGTCGGCGATTTCGAACACTGACCAGACCAAACCATCCAACAAGTCCCAATGGACGCCCGCGATCCACTGACCAAGGCCGCTGCCTGAAAAGATGACGTAGATGAGCGCACAGAGCAGGGCACCGATGGCGACCACGTAGGTGGTGACAGTGGCGCTGAACACGAATGTCGCCCAGGTGACATCCTCGGCGGGCCGGTCGCTTTCCAACTGCCGCACCACCCAACCTTTCCAGGGTTTGCCAAAGGGCCAGAGGATCACTCCGATCAAAGCGATGGAGATATGGACGAGGCTCGGGACGAAGGTCGACAGGACGGTGATGTAAAGCCAGCGCAGGTCTGCATCGCGGTCGATGATCTGTTGGCGCACCTCTGGGAGGTTCAGGACGGTGCCGGCGGCCCAAAGCTGGTTCATGATCCCGATAAACAGAACCATGAACAGACATAGCAACCAAAGGATCAAGGCCGCACCGATCACGTCGGCGGTGCCAAAGGCGAGGCGTTTCAACCATTGGGGACGCGTGGGCAAGACCATCGGTGATAGCCCACAGCGCAGAAGGTATCGGGTCAGGCCCAGCGAGGCAAAGTCGAAAATCGCGTTGGACAACGGCAGGATACCAAAAAACAGGCCGATAATGGCGTTGAGAGGGTGATAATAGTAGGTAGTGGTGAGCCACAGGAACGTAGCAAAGCTGAACAATGTGAGCAAAATGTAGACGACACGTTTGCTCTGAACTCTGGGAAAGACGAGTAAAGCAGTGACCCCAACTAAAACTGCGGGTCCTCCTAAAACGATCATCAAAAATAGAAAGGCGGCACCAATTCCACTCACAAAAAGTACGACATAGTCACCGATTACGATCAAGTGTGCGAAAGCAACGGCAAATGTGGCCACGCTCAAAACAGCGATTGCACCAGCGAATTCGCGTGCGATAGCAACTGTCGCTGCGAAAGCGTGTGCGACCACGACTGCAAATACCACTGCAATAGCAACCATAAATGTTAGTACAAGTGCGCGTGCGCCTCCCCCGGCAGCCGATTCAACAGCTACTGCGCTACCCGATGCAAATGTAAATGCAGCAAGCGTCAAAAGTGCGAAGCGAACAAAGGTTAATCCCATTTCGAGGTTTACCTTGGGAAATAGTCTTTTTCGCAACGCTTTCACAAAAAGACCCAGCGTCACTGAGTGGATCAGGCGCGATAGAGTTCTATGCCAGGCGAAGATCAAGACCGCCGCCAGCAAGATGCAGCTTGCGATTGCACGACCCGACAGGGATCCTGGCGAAATTTCTACCAAACCGATGATGTCGCTGGGCCAATTTAGGGTCATCCAAACTAAAAAGGGTATCGCCAGCGGATAGATCATCGCCAAACGCAGAATTCGATCGTAGAATTTCCAGTTCCAAGCGCGGGCCGGGTCGGTGAGTTTTGCGTCGCTGAAGTCCTCCGGCACCAACCAGCGATCCAGGCGGTTCAGCATCGCAGCCAAGATGGATTGGTAGGCTGTTTCTGGGCGTTGATCGTTCAATTCCTGTCGGAACCAACTGTCGCTACGGCGGACCTCCATTTGGATGACCCAGTAAACAAAGCCGATGACAATCGACGCCCCGGTGACCAGCGCCACCGCCAAATTTACTTTATCTGCCAAATCGGCGTCGGCCATTGGGGACTAAATTTCTTTACTGGACTGGCGCGTACTCCGCCACGCAGCCGGGTTAAAAGGACGCGCTAACCATTAGCCCACCAAACCCCACCCCATCAAGCGCGGCGTTTCAGAGCCTCATCCTGTTTCTGCTATCCGATCCGCCTCGGCCTCCAAAGCAGCCGCTTCCTCCCGCAGGCGTTTGGCTTTTTCCCGCAAATCCCGTGCGCGGTGCTCAGGCCACATCCAAGGCGCACCAGGACGCGCCCGAACGAAGTCTTCATCCGTCCATTCAGGATTTTCGTCATCGTCCATTTGCGGATCGTGATCGTTCATAGGTGTGTAACGGCATGCAAGTTTGACCCCTATCTTGGGGTGATCGGCGTCCAAAAGTGACCCCCCTTATAATTCTGATCAGAAGCTTCCTCAAAGGCATGAGGGAG
>JBCDFD010000142.1:0-8898 GCA_039178645.1 Pseudomonadota bacterium
GCTGTGCGTCCTGGCCACACCCGTGGTGGCGTTATCACCCAGTTTCAATTGCGCGAAGGCCAGCACACCAACCGAAACTGCGATCTGCGGCAATGCAGAACTGGCGATGCTCGATCTCAATATGGCCAACGCCTACCGACGCACGCTGGATCGCCTCACCGGCGGCGATGAAGAGTTTGTCCGGCAAAGGCAACGCACCTGGATCGAAGAACGGGACGCCTGCGGTGGCGATGAAACCTGCCTGACCACCAGTTACGGCCAGGTGATCACGCTGTTGGAATCTGATCTGGTCGATCTTGATCCGCCACAGCCATTACAGGCGCCTCAGTCGGCGCGATCCTGGGGCGGTCTTCTGCGTGCTGGTCCCGGTCTGACGGAAGCTTCCGTGGGGAGCTTGGCCGTTGGCACAGAGATTTCGCTGCTGGAAGATACCAGCCTCACAATGAACGGCTCCAATTGGTTCTTGATCGAGTACTCCGGCGGCACCGCATTTCAGTGGGGCGGCATTATCTGCGCGGTGGGTCGACCTGTGGTGGGCACCAACAACACCTGCAACTGAGAGCTAGGCCAGGACCTCAACAAGTTTGAACCGTTCGCACACCAGTTCCATTTCAGGATCAAAGCCACCGTTCCGAGTGAAATACTCGCGGTGGGCGGTCTTCCAGAAGTCAAACGTGCCTTCACCTTCGGCTAGGGCAAACTCCTCAGGCACATCGCAATAGCGCAGGATGGCAACCGACGTGGTTTCAATGACCAAGGCAGGCTGGCCGTCCCAATCGAGCGCAATATCCCGACGCCCCAACACGGGCATGGCTTCACCACCCGATTGAAAATCACGCAAGGCTCCGCACGTGGCCGTCTTTTCCCCAGATCGCACGAGCGCAAGAAGCTCCTCGCACAAACCGCGACTGTCCCCAAAGGTGAAGGTCTCGGCTTCGGGATACTTCGGATGCAATGGCTTGCTCACTTTTTGAACCGCTCGGCCAGCTCGTCGGTCTCGCCCATGCGCATCAACTGCCACTCCCGCGACAGGCGCAGGGCGGGTTTGAGCCCAAACATGATCGATCCGATTAGAAACAGCCAGGTGCCGAAATAGGTCCAGTCCTCCGAAAAGAACATAATCGAACCCACCACAAACAAAGCGGCAGCAAGGAAATCCACCACCGTGTAGATCAATTCATAGATCGCGTAGACCCTCTGCTTGTCAGCCCCGCCCGCGCGGTGGTCGACATGGAAGAGCCGTTTCACCGGCTCAAACCACCGTGCAGCGTCGGCATATCCAGCGCACTGAACCCATAGTGGCGCAGCCAGCGCAGGTCGCTGTCAAAGAATGCCCGCAGGTCTGGCACGCCGTATTTCAGCATCGCCAGCCGGTCGATCCCCATGCCGAAGGCAAAGCCTTGCCATTCACTTGGGTCCACACCCGCTGCCGACAGCACCTTTGGATGAACCATTCCCGAGCCCAGGATTTCCATCCAATCATCGCCCTCGCCCACCTTCAAAGTGCCGCCTTCCCAGGAACAGCGCATGTCCACTTCGGCGGATGGCTCGGTGAACGGGAAGTGCGACGCGCGGAACCGCAACTCCACTTGGTCCACTTCAAAAAAGGCTCGGCAGAACTCTTCTAGCACCCATTTCAGGTTGGCCATGGAGATGTCGCGGTCGATGGCCAAGCCCTCCACCTGGTGGAACATCGGCGTATGGGTCTGGTCGTAATCCGACCGATAGACGCGACCGGGCGCAATCACACGGATCGGCATCCCCCGCTCTTCCATGGCACGGATTTGCACGGGCGAAGTGTGGGTGCGCAGCACGTGGGGCGGACGGTCGTCGCCCTCCGCCCGGTGCATATAAAACGTGTCAAACTCCTGGCGCGCAGGGTGATGCGGCGGAATGTTGAGCGCATCGAAATTGTACCAATCGCTTTCGATCTGGGGGCCCTCGGCCACGGCAAACCCCATGTCAGCGAAAATAGCGGTGATCTCTTCGGTCACCTGCGACACCGGATGCACCGACCCCATGCCTCGCGACGCCGACCGACCGGGCAATGTCACGTCGAGCCATTCGGTCCGCAACCTCTCATCCAACGCAGCATCGGCCAAGGCAGATTTCTTGGCCGCAATCGCTGAATTAATCTCGTTTTTGAGCGCGTTGAGCGCAGGACCCGCCACCTGCCGCTCCTCGGGTGTCATCTTGCCAAGCTCGCGCATCTTCAGGCTGATCTCGCCCTTCTTGCCCAGCGCCTGCACACGCACACTTTCTAGGGCGTCTTCGTCCACCGCACCGGCCACCAAGTCCAGATATGTCGCGCGCAAGTCTTCCATGAATGTCTCCTCAAGCGTCCGCGATGCGCTACCCAACCGACCACGAAATCTCAAGCTGTTTCCCGGAGCCGCCGTCGCTTGAAGACCAAAGGACCGAGTCGTTTGGTGCAATCAAGGGGGCGCAGCCCCGCGGCACGCGGCTTGCCCTTGAGTGGACCAGGCGACTCGGTCAGACCGGATGAAACGACGGCGGCTCCTGGAAACAGCGCAAAAGGACTGTTTCTTGGTGAGCCCGAGCCAGCGCGATCTCACAGGAAAAACACCGTTCGGGTCACTGCGCCACGGGCCCGCCTTTTGCGCAAGCAAAAGGTGGGAACACAGGTCTTCGCGCGTCAGCGCGTCTTTTGGATCACATCCGGTCAGACCGCCAGTTTTTGGCTTTCGTCGATGTAAATCTCTCGCAGCCGCTTCGCGATGGGTCCCGGCACGCCCTTGCCTATGGTGGTGCCGTCCACCTCGACCACTGGCATCACAAAGGTGGTGGCTGAGGTCACAAAGGCCTCTGCAGCATCTTTCGCCTCGTCGATGGTGAAAGCGCGCTCTTCCACCGTCATCTGTGCTTCTCGCGCCATTTTCAAAACCGCCGCTCGCGTGATCCCGTGCAAAATCTCATTGCTCAGGTGCCGCGTGACGATTTTGTTGTCCTTGGTGACGATGTAGGCATTGTTCGATGTGCCTTCGGTGACGAAGCCATCTTCCACCATCCATGCATCATCCGCCCCGGCCTTCTTGGCGGCCGTTTTCGCCATGGATGGATAGAGCAGTTGCACCGTCTTGATGTCCCGCCGTGCCCAGCGTTGATCTTCAGCCACCGCCACGCGCAGGCCCTTTTCGGCTGCGAGTGACCCTGTCAAATTCATGGACATGGTGAAGAGCACCACCGTCGGTTCCACCCCTTCGGGTATCAGGAAATCACGCTCGGCCACCCCGCGGGTGATCTGTAAATAAACACCGCCCTCGGTGATCCCGTTTTTGGCCACCAGTTCCTCGTGGACTGCCATCAACGCGTCGGCGGGCATGGGCATGTCCATGCCCAGCTCACTGAGCGACCGCTCCAACCGTTTCACATGGCCATCAAAATCCACCAGCTTGCCGCCCAACACCGACGTCACTTCGTAGACGCCATCGGCCATCAGGAATCCGCGGTCGAACACGCTGATCTTCGCATCTTCCGCCGCCACATACTCTCCGTTGACATAGACAGTGCGGGTCATGGGCGTCTCCTTTCGGGATTTGAGCTTAGCCCCACAGGTCGCGGGGCGGGGGGTGAACACCTTGACCGTCGAAGGTCAAAGGCTGCGCGCGGTCTTCGGCGAGAAGCAGCGGGCCGTCAAGGTCTGTCACGCGCACACCTTGGGCCACCAAAGTCGCGGGGGCCATGGCCAGTGATGATCCCACCATACAGCCCACCATGATCCCAAACCCCATGGTTTGCGCTTCGGCCTTCATGGCCAGCGCCTCAGTGAGCCCGCCGGTTTTGTCGAGCTTGATATTGACCACATCATACTTGCCCTTGAGCGCCTCCAATGACGCGCGGTCATGGGCGCTTTCATCGGCGCAAATGGGCACGGGCCGGTCCAACCCGCGCAACGCGTCGTCGTTCCTGGCGGGCAACGGTTGTTCGACCAAAGTCACGCCAAGTCGCTGCAAATGCGGGGCTAGATCGGCGTAAACCTCAGCGGACCAACCTTCGTTGGCATCAACGATAATCTCAGACTTGGGCGCGCCCGCTCTCACCGCTTCCAACCTGGGCATATCGTCGGGCGTGCCCAGTTTAATTTTCAGAAGCGGTCGGTGGGATTGCTCCGCCGCGCTGGCGCGCATGGCGTCAGGTTCGTCGAGGCTCAGAGTGTAGGCGGTGATCTCCGGCCCGGGCGCAGGCAATCCCGCCATATCCCATGCGCGCTGACCGCACTTTTTTGCCTCCAAATCCCACAGGGCGCAATCCACAGCATTTCGGGCAGCACCTGCTGGCAGTGCCTCTTGCAATGACGTGCGATCCAAATCGGTCGGGAGGTCTCGGATCAGGTCAGCCACGCTTTCCAAACTCTCGCCATAGCGCGCATAGGGCACGCATTCGCCCCATCCCACATGGTCGCCGTCCCGCGCGGTCACCGTGATCACCGCCGCCTCGGTTTTCGCCCCACGGGATATGCGGAATGCTTTGGCCAGCGGAAACCGCTCCTCACGGACCTCCAATTTTACAGGCATGGGTCAGATACCGTCCAGCGCATCCACCAAGCGGCCCGCGCCCTGGCGGAAGGGATCCACGGTGGGCAGGCCCATGCGCATCTCCACATCGGCCATGTAAGCCAGTGCCTCCTCTTCGGCCATGCCCGACGTGTTGATGGAGACTCCCACCACTTGGGCCGCCGGGTTCGCAACACGGGCCATGGCCAAAGCCGCGTCCTGGAGCGCTTCAAGGGTGGGCAGTTGGTAATCCGGCAAGCCCCGCATGTGCGGACGGGTGGGTTCGTGGCACAGCACCAAAGCATCCGGCTGCCCCCCGTGGACCAGAGCCAAGGTCACGCCGGAATAGGACACATGGAACAGACTGCCCTGCCCTTCGATCAGGTCCCAATGGTCGGGGTCATTGTCGGGGGTCAGCACCTCGATGGAGCCTGCCATGAAGTCGGCCACCACAGCATCCAAGGGCACGCCGCCGCCGGTGATCATAATTCCCGTCTGCCCCGTGGCCCGGAACGTGGCCTTCATCCCCCGCGCGCGCATATCCTTTTCCATCGCCAGCGCGGTGTACATCTTGCCCACCGAGCAATCGGTGCCCACGGCGAGGCAACGCTTGCCCGTGCGTTTCACCCCGTTGGCGATGGGATAGGGCCGGTCCGGCAGACGCACGTCATGCAAATCGCGCCCGGCCCGCGCTGCGGCCTCAACCAGCGGATGCTGGTCGCGCAGCAATGTGTGCAAGCCAGAGGCCAAGTCAAACCCAGTTTCCAGCGCCTCTTTCAGGACCGCCATCCAGCCGTCCGAAATGGTTCCGCCACGGTTGGCCACGCCAATCACCATCGTCCGCGCCCCTGCCGCATAGGCTTCAGCCAAGGTCATGTCGGGGATGCCCATGTCGGCATTGCATCCCTCCAACCTCAACTGACCGATGGCGTAGTCGGGTCGCCAGTCCTTCACACCTTGGGCCACTTTGGCCGCCAACGGGTCGGGGGCGTCGCCCAGGAACAACAGATAAGGGGTTCTGATCATGGCACATCCTCACGCCGAAACTGCGCTCACCATGGGGACGGTTGGCCGGGTATGACAAGGGGGACGCGGGCACGGTGGAGCCGAATGCAGCATCAGGACTCATATTCGGTCAGAAAGTGGACAGATGCCCTGCTGAGCTTCAGTTTTTGCCGTCCCGCTCCGCGTCCAGGAATTCTCGCAGACGCTGCAAACGTGGGCGCAATTCGGATAGGTCTTCGCCCCCCAGGGCTGCCAAAACCTTGTCAGCCTCTGGGCTAAGCTTCGCAATGGCCTCATCCCGAAAGGCACGCCCTGCCTCGGTGATCTTCACCAGTTTCGACCGCCCATCGTCGGGGTTTGGCGCAAAGACGATCAAGCCGGCTTTTTCCAAACCTGCGAGCGTGTGGGTCATGGTGGTCTTTGGCACTTGAAAGGCCCGGGCAATGCGCAGCGGTGTGCGCTCATCGCCTAGCCGCACAAGATGATTCAGGACCGAGAAATGCGAGGTCTGGAAACCGGGCGGCAAATGCCGCTCCATGACCGCGCCGGATAGCTGGGCGAGAATGCCAATCTCGTTGAGCACCTCAAAGACCAAGGCACGGTCATGGGTCGTGTTCTGCGTGGTCTGTGTTTCAGACAAGTCTCGTGTCCAACGGCCAGCGCGGGCTTTGCCCCACTTCGGGACCGTAGCCCAATCGCACCAACATTTGGATCGTTTCGCCAGGCTCCGCAAGCAAGCCGTGCACTTCGCGGTAAAGCGCGCCCATTTCGGGATACTCCTGCAAGGCTTGGCTGAGCGGCTGGAACCCCAGCCCCAACGACGTTGCCGCCAGATTGACACGCACCCAGTCCATGCCCGCTGTGATCTGATCCACGCGGGAATTGCCTTGGGTGGTGAGCCAAGAGTGACCCATGGCGGTATCGGCGTTGGCGGTCACAGCCGCAATCCCGGACTTATACGCTTGCGAAGACCTGTTTGCTGCGACCTCACGGGAGAACAGACCGGTCATGCGCAGCGTTTCAAACATGGGTCCCGTGAAATCGATGCCATCGGGATTGGTGTCGACCTCTCTATGCCCAATGCGAAACAGGTCGACGCTTTCCATGTAGGTCCGTGGGGTTTCCAACTCGACGATCAGCGCATCGTGGGTGAGGCGGCGCAGGGTGTCCACCTGCCCTGCATCAACCGTTGCCCCAAAGCGCGTCCCATTTAACGCAGCCTCAGCAAGGGTCCGGAGGGCTGCGCGGGGCACAGGCCGGTTGAGATCGAACGGTTCCTTCAGCGACCGGCGGTCCATCGCGTGGGCGAAAAGCGGGTCGGTCGTCATTGATGGATCAGCCACAAACCGCGCGTGGGCCACTGGCCGTTGGTCCAACCTCTCTGAGTCGGATCCCTCGGGAAACAGCGCCAAGTCCACGCGATACCCGTCAGATGCCGCGGCCATCCGCATCATTTCCAGAAAGCATCCCAACCCGATTGTGATCTGTCGGCTGAACGGATCCGTTTCAGGCAACAGGCGATCCAGGTCACAATGGAGGACCACTGCGTCATCGCCGTCCAACTCCACCAACCACGGCTGTCGGTTGTGCGGGTTGGGCGCAAGCAACGCGTAGGACAGCGCGTTCATGCGCGGGTCCCCGTATCGACCGGCAGTTTTCCATGGCGTTTGAGCTGTTTGCGGCATTCGAGTGACCGAGTAACCAACGGCACTGGACGCGGCGAGGATGGATCCTCCCCCAACGATGGCGAGCATTTTGCGGCGGGACAGGGTCATGGCAGGCACCAATATGATACGATATCGCATTATGTAGTACGATTTCGTACTTTATGCAAGGCTTTCTAAACGCCCATGGCATAATGCTGCATCAGCAATTCGCACTTGCAGCACGGCGCGCAATAAACTAACCGGACGACGAGTGTGATTGAAAGAAAATGACCGAGAGGCCGCTGACATGAGTTTCCGCATCCAACCTGCCGCCCCCGCCCGTCCGAACCGCTGCCAGCTGTTTGGGCCAGGCTCCCGCCCCGCAATCTTTGAAAAGATGGCCGGCAGCGCCGCAGATGTGATCAACCTCGACCTCGAAGACAGCGTGGCCCCCGACGACAAAGCCGAAGCGCGGAAAAATATTATCCAGGCCATTGGTGATGTGGATTGGGGCAACAAAACGCTCAGCGTGCGGATCAATGGTCTCGACACTCCGTACTGGTATCGCGATGTGGTTGACCTGTTGGAACAGGCATCCGACCGGCTCGACCAGATCATGATCCCGAAGGTGGGAAACGCCGGCGACATCTACGCCGTGGATGCTCTGGCCACCGCCGTGGAAACCGCCATGGGCCGCGGCAAGAAAATCGACTTCGAAGTGATTATTGAGAGCGCCGCGGGCATCGCCCACGTGGAAGAAATCGCCGCCGCCTCACCCCGCATGGCCGCCATGTCACTGGGTGCCGCCGACTTTGCCGCGTCCATGGGCATGCAAACCACCGGGATCGGTGGCACGCAGGAAAACTACTACATGGTCCGCGAAGGCGTGAAACACTGGTCGGACCCTTGGCACTGGGCGCAAACAGCCATCGTGGCGGCGTGCCGGACCCACGGTGTTCTCCCTGTGGACGGCCCGTTTGGTGACTTCAGCGACGACGAAGGTTTCCGCGCCCAGGCCCTGCGGTCGGCCACCTTGGGCATGGTCGGCAAATGGGCCATCCACCCCAAGCAGGTGGCCTTGGCCAACGAGGTGTTCACCCCGTCCGCCGAAGCCGTGTCGGAGGCAAAAGAGATCCTCGCAGCCATGGAAAAAGCGAAGGCCGACGGTGCTGGCGCGACTGTCTATAAAGGACGTTTGGTCGACATCGCATCCATCAAACAGGCCGAAGTGATCGTGAAGCAGTCGGAACTGATCAGCGCCGCGTAATCGCCTTCCCTGCGCCGCGCACGTCGGACGTCTCTTCGCCCGCAAGCATGGCCAGTGCCTATTGCCGCCCATTCCGGCGAGGGTTCTCCCCCTCATCGGTGCGCCTGCGAAGCCGCGTGTGGACCTTTCCACACGCGGTTTTTGCGTAGTTCGCTGTGATATGGGGTGTCTTGCGCTAAGGGATGAAAGTGCCCTTCCACAGTTTCACTTAGGAGACCGGAGCGGACCCACTTCATCACCAGAGTTCCTGACGAAAGACCCTGCCGCCGAGTGTGACACGGTCCTTATCAAAGAGTTGCTCATGTCTGCGAAGGGTACTTGGTGGTGCTAGACCACCACATCTGAGAGGTAGTTAGGTATTACGCGCTAAACCGGCCGCTTATTATACCCACCAAACGGCCGCCCACTATGCATAGATCAGCCACCGATTATGCTGTAAGACCGACCGGATAATATGCCAATAACC
>JBCDFD010000143.1:0-8870 GCA_039178645.1 Pseudomonadota bacterium
GCGGGCGGGGCCGCCGGTGCTTTCGGGTAGATCGGTCACGGTGTAGTGCTGCGCCAGTTGGCGGCGCACGTCGGTGAGCGCCCAGTATTGGCCCACGCGGTCTTCGCCGCCCAGGTCGCCCATGGGCATGACCTCGATCCAGGTGAGATCCATATCTCGGCTGGCGCACCATTCGGTCATGGCGAACAGTTCTTCTTCGTTGAAGCCTTTGAGCGCCACGGCGTTGAGTTTCACGCGCAGCCCGGCCTCTTGGGCCGCGTCGATACCCTTGAGCACTTGCGGTAGGCGGCCCCAGCGGGTGACGCGGGCGAATTTGTCCTCATCCAGCGTGTCGAGGGATACGTTCACCCGGCGGACCCCCACCGCCGCCAAGTCCTTGGCGAAGCGAGCCAGTTGTGACCCGTTGGTAGTCAGCGTCAATTCCCGCAGCGCGCCCTCGTCCAAGTGCCGGGAAATGCTCTGGAAGAACGACATGATGTTGCGGCGGACCAGCGGTTCCCCCCCGGTAATGCGAAGCTTTTGCACGCCCATGCGGATGAAGGCGGAACAGACCCGGTCCAGTTCTTCCAGCGTCAGCAATTCCTTTTTGGGAAGAAACGTCATGTTTTCCGCCATGCAATAGACGCAGCGGAAGTCGCAGCGGTCGGTGACGGAGACACGCAGATAACTGATCGGGCGGGCGAATGGATCGATAAGCTGGATCATGGGCGGATGCTAGAGCGCCTTGGCGCAGGCGGCAAGACACAACCGCGGGATGTGGTCAGCTTGTCCTACCAAAGGGGTAAGCGATCCAGGGTCTTTTCCGGTCAGCCACAGTTCGCATACCGCCGGACCATGGCGAAGGCACCCAGACCGGTCGCCAGGAGTGGAGCACCCGCGGGCAACGGCACTGGAGCGGTGACGATGTTGAACGTAAAGGACGTTGTTTCGTTGGCCGCGCCTTCGAACCCACGCATGGTCACCGAAAGCGAATCGTCGGTGGTCGTGATTGGACCAAAAAGACCGCTGGGGCCGGTGGGCACGACCTGCCCCGAAATTCTGTCGAGTGTCAGGTCCGTGATCGGTGCACCGTCGAGGTTGTCCAAACCGGTCACGCTAAAGACCAATCCGTCCGTTGTTGTGATGGGGGAATCCGGAATATCGTAGAAGATCGAAAACTCCGATCCGGTGATGTCCATGCGCAGGGCCCCTCCGCCGGAGGTGAACACCAATTCGTCGGCTGTGTCGCTGATGGTGGTCGTGGTGCTAGCAAACGGCCCTAAAAAGCTCATTTCGAATGACGCGTCATCCCCGGTGAAGGTGGCCGCGGTTGAAAGGTTGGGCAGGATTGCGCACGTGCAAAACGCTGTCGTGTAAAGAACCCATCGCATGGTTTGACCTCGGCAGTTGCTTGAGCCCATGGCCATCAATTTTATCGCGCGCAATCAGTTTAGGGGCTGGGTGTCGGCGATGACTTGCTCAAGGCTGGCCCAATGGCTTGTTTATTTCCGCGTGGATAGTTTTCTGCCGCTTGAACCCGGCAAGGTCTCAGAACCGACTTCCTTAAAGGCCTGCGGTAAAATGTTCTGTGAGCAGTTTGGATTGATCGGCGGTTGGTGGGTCTGGTCGATGTCTCGCTCGGACTCTGGCGGACGATTACAGGTTCAAGGTGCGCGTTGGTCACCAACTTGAAGCAGGCATGCGGAAAGGGGACCGCCCGGAACGGTAGTCGGATTTGCCTGATAGGTCGGCTCCAAGGTGGCCGCTCTCAAAGTGCAATTGAAGGCAGGGCACCCCGCGACCGGCCAAGGATCAGTCGGAAATACTCATTCACGCCAAAATGTGGTTCCATGGTACCGATATGGATCCGCAAAAAGTTCACAATAAAAACAATTAGATGCCCATTATTTTGGCGAAAGTAAATCTGTCTATGAAAGTGAAAAAATGGTAGCGTTCGACAAAGCGGTAATATGAGGAGTAGGCCATGCGACTGGTGCAGTATGCGACGGCTTTGGCGCTCGTTCTGGGAACAAACATGGCCGTGGCGGCAACGCAGCTTTCGCTGTCTGGCCCCGCTGGCTTCTTCGCGCCGGGCGAGCTGACATACGACGACCCGGTAAATGGGCTTAGCGTGCGCGTTTTCGCAGGGACCCACCCACGCGGCAGCGGCGCCGATGCTCCATTCCGTCTGGACTTTTGTCTCAACGACTGCGTCGTTCGCGCCAGCCGAGGGATTGGCGTTCGGTTGAGCACGTCCGACAACACGCCACAACTGGACTCACAGGGACCCGACGAGTTCTTGCTGGTGTCCTTCAGCCGTGCCGTGTTTCTTCAGTCCGTTTGGTTCAATGCAGCCGGAGCAAACGCCAATGGGTCGGACGAGTTTGACTTCGCGGTGGATGGCGTTGATTTCGACGTGGATGCGCGTTTCGGGAGCGATACTCTCGTGGACTTCCCCAACAGCAACTTACCGCAAACCCCTGGTCCTGATCGCCTCGTGGCGTTTGACCCCACAGAAATTCGGGGCACCGATTTCCTGTTTTACACCGATGATGACACCGACAACTACATCATCTCGCAGTTAGAATATACGCCGGTGCCAGTGCCTGCCGCTCTGCCCTTGATGGTTGCCGGTATGGGCGGATTGGCCCTGGTTCGACGGGGCCAGCGTAAAGCTGCAACCCTTTGATGCGCCGACCTTAAACGTTAAGGCTCACCCCACTTCAGCGCGCGCTTTCGGGGCGGGTTGAGTCCGATCACGTTGCGGGCGGATCCCCAAGGTCTGCCTACGACCAAAAGAAAAGGCCACCCCGTGAGGGGCGGCCTTTGTCCGTTTGAACCCACTAAGAGCATTAGCTTCCGCAGCAATCTGACAACGATTAGGCTTTGGCACTCTCAAATAGGCTGAGCAGGCTGCCGTAGCCTTCGGCCTCCATATCATCCCGGTGGATGAACCGCAGCGAGGCGGAGTTGATGCAGTAGCGCATACCACCCTGGTCGCGCGGACCGTCGGGGAACACGTGGCCCAGGTGACTGTCTGCGGACTTCGACCGGGCCTCCACCCGCACCATGCCGTGGCTGGTGTCGCGGTGTTCGGTGACGGATGTGTCTTCGATGGGCCGTGTAAAGGATGGCCAGCCCGACCCGCTGTCAAACTTGTGGACCGAGGCGAACAAAGCCTCACCCGAAACCACATCCACGTAGATGCCTGGCTCTTTGTTGTCCCAGTATTCGTTGGCAAATGGTCGCTCGGTGCCGTCTTGCTGAGTCACACGATACTGTTCCGGCGTCAGGTTCTGAAGCGCGTCGGATTTGTTGAAGGTGGGGGTGTCGGTCATGGGGGTCCCTCCATTTGGTTCTGCCCAGATGTCATCATGGTGGTGTCGGAATGCAAGATAACTCGCTGAAACGTCATGTCTGGTGGAAAGTGACTTTAACTCAGGTGCGCCGCCAAGGCGTCCCAGACCACCCGGAGCCTCCGCGCCCGCTGCACATCGCGGTGCGCCACCAACCAGACCGGGAAACGGGCCGCAACAATGTCGGGCAAGATGCGCTCAACCTCACAGTCGGCATCCCCAATCCGGGCGTCGAGCACTCCGATGGCGTCGCCCCGCCGGACCAGTTCCCACGCCACCACGAAGTTCTGCGTGCGCCAGGGGAAGTGCATCTGGTCAACGGGAAACCCTTGTGCGGCCAACAATCCACGCAGCGCGCCTGAGCCGTCGATTTCCACGCAGGTTGCCCCAGCGAACCCCGATGGGTCTGAGGGGCGGCCCAAGTGGTCGAGCAACCGCGGCGCAGCGTAAAGCCGTGCCTCCGCATCACGCAGTTTGCGCGCGATCAGGTCACCGCCCTCTGGCCTCACATTGCGGATGGCAATATCGGCCTCGTGGCGGCGCAGGTCCGAGATTGTGTTGTCCGCCACCACTTCGATACGCAGGCCAGGGTATTGCTGGTGCAGTTGCGCAAGAACCGGAGGCAACAGCCGCGCGGCATAGATGTCAGAGGCAGAGATCGACACCTCGCCCGCCAAGTCATCGGTTTGCCCGGCGATGGCCAACGCCATATTGCTCGCCCCGTCGCCCATCTGGCGCGCGTGTTCCAGCAGTTCGTGGCCTGCCGGGGTCAGGTGCAACCCGCGCCCTTGCCGTTCAAACAGCGCCACGCCAATGTCCTGTTCCAACGCGTCCACCTGACGGCTGAGCGTCGGTTGCGTGGCCCCCAAGGCGCGCGCGGCGGCGGACAGAGATCCCTCCTCTGCCGTGACCAAGAAGGCTCGCACGCGGTTCCAATCGAATGTGACGGCACGCCAATCCATACGAAAGCGTATATCAGATAGGCATAACCACTCAATTCCTTATGGGTACGTGTCTAGGGTAAATGGGGTCCAACAGCCCAAACCCAGGAGTTTGCCCCATGTTGGTCCTAAGTGATCCCACCACCCGCCGCTTCGCTCAGGTCGCAGGCGCACAGTACATCGTGATCGCGGCAGCGGGGTTTTTCTCCATCCTTTGGGTGCCCGCGCAACTGACAGTGCCCGGTGACCCGGCTGGCACAGCCGCCTTGATCGCCGCGCGCCCTGGTCTTTTCGCGGCGGGGATTGCGGGCGACGTGGTGATGATGATGGCCGAGGTTATCCTATCGGTGATGCTCTATGCCATGTTCCGCAGCCACAATCCGGTGCTTGCCATGGCGGCATTGGTCGCGAGATTGATGATGGCCGCGGTGATGGCCGTGATGCTGTTGCCCCAAGCCGCGGTTCTGGCCCTGTCCACCGGTGCCATGCCACTGCATAGCACTGATGCGGCAGAGCTAGCTTGGGTTCTTCGGCAGTTTGATCTGGCCGGCGTTTGGGTCTGGCAGGTGTTCTTCACGTTGCACCTATGGCTGCTGGGCGTGCTCGCCTGGACGTCCGGTGCTGTGCCCAGACTGCTGGCCGCGGGCCTCGCAATCGGCGGCACCGGCTACCTCGTGGACAGCATACGCGCCTTCGCTTTCCCAGGCAGCCCGGTTCTCGAATTCACCGGCATGGGGCTCTTGGCCATTGTCACCCTGGCGGAGATTGGCTTTGCACTATGGCTGCTCGTTTGGGGGCGGGTGCCAAGTGCCTCTGGCACGCCCGTTGCAGACGCGTCAAAATCCCCGGCAATTCCGGTTTCTTAAACCCCAAGAACACCCTAAGGTCCGACGCAGTGGACAGCGTAGGAGCCAGTGCCGTGAGATTGACCGACGACCCCATGCGGCTGGCCTTGTCCAATGAATTGCATGCGCGCCCCTTCCCCACCATCACCACCCCCGCACGGGCCGCGTTCCTGGCGGTCCGTCACCCCGACGGGGCTGCACGGGACCGGTCCAAGGACCGTGAACAGTTGGATCGGTTGCTGGAACCCTACAGCGTCCACAACCGACCCGATGCCGATGGCACGCATTTCTTCGGCCAGTTGGGCAAACGCTGGCTGAAATGGGAAAGCCACACTGAGTTCGTCACCTACACGATCATCGCCAGCGGCGTGGCGGAGACCCCGTTTGACGGCAGCACGTTTGAAATGTTCCCCGCCGACTGGCTGGCCACCATGCCAGGGCAACGCATCACATCCGCCCTGATCCGCATCGAAGACGCGCCGGACGATGAAGAGGACATCAAAGCCAAACTGAACGAATGGTTCATCGGCGAAAGCCTCGCAGTGAGCCGTGTGCTCGACGACGAAGCGGTCGTGGCAACAGATTTCCGTCTGGACCACTGCCCCCATGTGCGCATGGCCGTGTTCGCAAAACCGTCATGCGGGAAACGCCGTTTGGGGCGGATCATCCAACGGTTGGCGGAGATTGAGACCTACACCAAGATGTCGCTCTTGGGCCTCGCCATGGCCCGCGACCTGGGGCGCGACCTGAACCGGATCGAAGCGGAAATGACCGGGCTCACCGCCGCCATGTCTGACGACGCCACCAGCGGGGAAACCACGCTCAAGTCGCTCCTGAAAGTGACGGGCGATCTGGAGGCGCTCAGCACCAAATCAAGCTTTCGCTTCGGGGCCACCGACGCCTACGCAGCCATCGTCAACCAGCGGATCAAAGTGATGCGCGAAGAGCGGTTTTTGGGCCGTCAGACCATCGGCGAGTTCATGATGCGCCGCTGGGACCCGGCCATGCGCACCGTGACCAGCGCGGAAAAGCGGCTCCAACGGTTGACCGAGCGGGGCAGCCGGGCGTCCAACCTCCTGCGAACCCGCGTGGATGTGGAACGATCTGCGCAGAACCAATCGCTTCTGGAAAGCATGGACCAGCGCGCCGACCTCCAGTTGCGCCTGCAACGGACGGTGGAGGGTCTGTCAGTTGTGGCCATCAGCTACTACGCCGTGAGCCTCGCGCTGTATCTCATGGGGCCGCTGGAGGCGCTCATCGGACTGAGCAAAGCCTGGCAAGCCGCCATCGTCACCCTCCCGATATTCGGGCTGGTGTATTGGATGGTGCAGCGGATCAAGGACAAGCTGCACAAAGACCCGTGACGTTGCTGGACTATTCGAAGACCGCGCATGACAGATCACAATTTGGCTTGGCACTGCATCACCATTTGGCATTTGACCTGAACCACGGCGCAGGTCACCAAGCGCTATGACCCAAGCGCGCCTATTCACTCCGGTCCTCATCGCAGGATGCATCATCATGCTGATCAGCTTCGCCATCCGGGCGAGCTTCGGTGTGTTCCAAATCCCCATCTCCGAAGAGTTCGGTTGGTTGCGCGTGGAGTTTTCCATGGCCATCGCGATCCAGAACTTGGCCTGGGGCATTGGCCAGCCGATCTTTGGGGCCATCGCCGAAAAGATGGGCGACCGAAAGGCCATTATTTTGGGCGCGATCCTCTATGCTCTGGGACTTGTCCTATCGAGCTTCGCCACCGAACCCTATCAGCACCAACTGCTTGAGGTCGCCGTGGGCTTCGGCATCGCGGGCACCGGCTTTGGGGTGATCCTCGCTGTGGTGGGCCGCGCGTCGAGCGCCGAGAACCGCTCCATGTCCCTGGCTATTGCCACGGCGGCAGGCTCCGCAGGCCAAGTGGTGGGCGCGCCAGCGGCCGAATACTTGCTCACCATGATGCCCTGGCAGAGCGTGTTTCTGGTGTTTGCCGCCGCCATCCTCGCCTCGCTACTTATGTTGCCCATGATGCGCGCGCCCGTCGCCACCAAGGCGGAATTGGAAGAGTCCATGGGCGACATCCTCCGCAAAGCCTTCCGTGACCCCACCTACACTCTAATCTTCCTGGGCTTCTTTTCCTGCGGCTACCAACTGGCCTTCATCACCGCTCACTTTCCCGCTTTCGTGACCGAAGCCTGCGGGCCCATCGCCGATGGCTCGATCCTCAGCGCGGTGGGTATCTCAACCACATCCGCCCTGGGGGCCTGGTCACTGTCGCTCATTGGACTGGCCAATATCGCGGGCACACTCCTGGCAGGCTGGGCCGGCAATCACTTCCCACGCAAATACCTGCTGGCGGGGATCTATGCCGCCCGAACCGTGGTCGCCGCATGGTTCATCCTGACACCCATGACACCCGCCACTGTGATCGTCTTCTCCATCTTGATGGGGTCACTCTGGCTCGCCACAGTGCCGCTCACTAGCGGGCTGATCGCTCACATCTATGGCCTAAGATACATGGGCACGCTCTACGGTATCGTGTTCTTTAGCCACCAATTGGGCTCCTTCATCGGCGTCTGGCTGGGCGGACGCCTCTACGACATGACCGGCGACTACACCGCCGTCTGGTGGATCGGCGTCGCCGTCGGTGCGTTCAGCGCCATCGTTCATCTACCGGTGAAAGAACGCCCGCTCATCGCCCAAGCCACCTAAAGGGCACGACCCGGAACCTGCAACACCAAGCATAGGCAACGTGAACCGCGTCAGAGCATCTGCGATCCAAGTCCTACAGCGCCCGACCTTAAACTTGAATCACCAATACCCTGCCGCGCTTCGCGCTCTCGGGACATTGGTGATACTTGGTGCCTCAAGTTAAAGGTCGGACGCTTTAGGTTATGCACTCCCCAATTTCATCGTTCCGAAAATACTCCCGCCGTAGGCGTGGCCAGACCCTGCGGCAGATACAACACCCCAAAGGCCGTGCCAGACGGCGGGCCCCGGTTTTGGCAACGCCAAAACTGGGGAGCATGTCGTCGCGCCGCAGGCGCGTCCTTTATTTCAGATCACGTCGCCTCAGTGGCGGTCAGGAGCCCTTGGCCCACCAACACGTCCGCCCAGCCTTGCGGGCCTTCAAACAAGTGCGTCTGCCATCCCCGCACCGAAGCCGCGTTGATATTGTCGATCCGATCATCCGTGAAAAGCAAGCTCTCGGGCGGCAGACCGCAATCACTTTCCACCATCTCATAAATCTTTGCGTCCGGCTTGATCACGCCCATATGTCCCGACACATACCGCCGATCAAACTCGGTCAGAAAGTCAAACTGAGTTTCGGCATAGGCAAAGCTGCCAATGCCAAAGTTGGTCAGCGTGAACACCGGCACACCTTTGGCCCGCAAGGCCTGAAGAAGCCGCACTGAATGGGTGATCACTGGATTTGCCAGTTCGATCCAATTGTCATGCCACATGCGTATCTCGTCGCGGAACTCGGGGTACTGTTCGGCCACGTCGTAGATCGTGCCTTTGAAATCTTCCCCTCGGTCCACACGGTCATTCATCCCGTGTAAATCCACCGTCGCGAACATGGCTTTGCGGCGCTCTTCGCCCACAGCACGGTCGTAAAACCGCTCTGGTTGCCACTCGATCAGGACATTACCGATGTCAAACACCACAGCTTGGACAGTCAAAGTCAGGTCCTTTCGATGTCACGGGCCACACAGGCCCCAAAGTCGCATTGGGTCGCGTTGGAGTAGCCATAAACC
>JBCDFD010000144.1:0-8856 GCA_039178645.1 Pseudomonadota bacterium
GCAGTCAAACCGAGGACCTTCGCGCCGTTGCCGCAGCGGTTTGTGGAGACAACAAGCGACGGGATCCGCTAGACCCCAAACGATGCTTAAACATACCCACACCCAACAGACCTGCGACGGGGCCACGCTCCGCGACACGGTGCAGACGCACCTGGCCAAAGTGTTGGCCTCGCCTCCGTTTCAGAACACGGTTCGGCTGTCGGATTTCCTTCGCTACGTGGTGCGGCGGACGTTGGAGGGCGACGGCGATCAGTTGAAAAGCTACGCCATTGGCGTGGATGTGTTTGGCAAACCCGAAGGCTTTGACGCGGCCAGCGACACCTCTGTCCGAGTGCAAGCCCGCAAGCTGCGCGCGCGGCTGGACCTGTACTATGCCACCGAAGGCGCCCACGATCCGGTGCGCATTGTCATCCCGCGCGGCACGTACCGCCCGAGCTTTGAGATGCGGGGCGCGGTCCAGCCAGTGACTTTGGCGGAGCAGTCCCCGGTCAAACTTCATGTGGGGCGGTTCCAAAACATCAGCGGCGATCCCAGGTACGATTATCTCGCCCAAGGGTTCGAGGATGACATCCGCGCCGCGCTGGCTCAGTTCCGTGACCTTTCAGTCCTGTCCCAACCCGACCGCGCCGACTTCATGGTCAGCGGCACGGTCCGGTCGGTGGACACGCTGGTGCGCGTGGCGGTCCAGGTGGAAAGCCGCGCCGACGGGGCCGTGGTCTACACCGAGAAGTTCCGCCAGGCCTTCACCGCGAAATCGCTGTTCGACGTCCAAGAGGACATTGCCGCCCGCGTGGCCGCGCGGGTTGTGACGACCAATGGTGTGCTCCTGAGCACGCAGGCCTCGCGTGGGGATCGTCAAGACGCGGCCTTGAATGCCCACCAGTGCCGCTTGGAACTGGCCAGTTACCTTAATGACCCCACGTTGGCGGCCAATGTCAGTCTTGTGCAGCGGCTGGAGCGGGAGATCCGCGAGTTGCCGGATCGCAGCAGCCCGCTGGCGATATTGTCGGTCCTCTATGGTGATGACGTGCGGGCGAGTTTTTGTCAGAGGTCCGAAAAGGCCAACATCCGTTTGTCGCTCGACGCCGCGGAGCGGGCTGTTGCGCTGGACCCGCGCAATGCGGTGGCGCACTATGCCTTGTTCTGCGCGCAGTACCATGCGGGGAACTTCGCGGGGTATCGCGCGGCAGCGGAACGGACTTTGGAATTGAACCAATCCATGCCCGATGCCATGGCCTCCATCGCGTTCTACGAGGCGTTTTTGGGTGACCTGGATGTGGCGTTGGAGCGGATGCTGCGTGCGTTTGACTTGGTGTCACAACCGCCGCCTTGGTATTTCGGCCAGATGGCGATCTTGCGTTACTTGCGAGAGGAATACGAATTGGGGCTCGACGCGATCAACCGGGTCAGCACGCCGTTCTACAACATCAAAGCACCCTGCAAGCTGGCAATTTTGGGGCAACTGGGACCGTCCGAGGCGTTGGAATACACCCGCCGCGAGGTCCTGAGCGATCTGCGCACCTACATGGACTGCACACAGCGCAACGCCCGGTTCTATCGGATACCGACCAAGACGCGGTTGCATATGATGTCGGGCATCGTGAAGGCCGGGATCAAGTCGCTGTTTTGACCTGTCACGCCAACTGATTACCTTAGGTTTATCAGGTAACCATCGGTTAACCCTCACCACCCTGCCCAAGCGTCATCACCTGTGGTTAGGGAACGCTCCAATGGATCGGCCAAAGGCCATCCCAAGGACGCTTTCGGACAGTGAGAAGGGTATGACGATGAAGAGTTGGGCTTTGGCCTGTGTGGGCCTGATGTGTTGGAGCGCGGCGGCCAGCGCTGCCACGGTGGATTTGACCGACGAGGTGTTTGCGGTGGTCACCCCGTCAGGCCAACCAAATCAACCGGAGGCCCTGGCGGAAACCAGCGATGGTGTGACCTTCACATTCGTGGCGCTGAACAATCAGGTCGGTGCAAACCGCATGTTCCCATCGAGCGATGGCTTGCGCATTGGTGGCGGCGGTGGGTCCACCATCGAGTTTAGTTTGATGTCTGACACCGATGTGACGCTAGACAGCTTTTCTTCCACGGCGCCGAGCGCCTCGCTGACGACGACGGTGTTTGACATCCTCAGTGGCGGGAACGCGATTTCATCGGGCAATGCAACGGATGGCACTGCGGATCAGGCATTTGACAATGGCCCCATCACCATGACGGCCGGCACAGCCTATGGGTTCACGATCACCAATGCATCGGCGCTCACATCCGGGCATTTGACCGCGTTCGAGTTCACGGTGACAGCGGCCCCCGTGCCACTGCCCGGCGCGGGTTTGGCGATGCTCGCGGGTTTGGGTGGGTTGACGACGGTAGCGGCCAAGCGGCGGCGCGACGCTTGAAGCTTTTGGACTGGTTTTGATATCTCCACGCGCCCAGCCGCACCAGCTGCTACAGAGCGCGTGGATGATGTTTATCGGGAAGGTCCGCGAGAGATCCCGTCAGGCGGCCGATTGCTCGCGACGCCATTCTGGGAATGGATCGGGCAGGTCATTCGGCAAGTTTTCCGGTCCACCGGCCATCAAAGCTGGCACAAGGGCTGCGTCCAGGCGTGCCTTCAAAGCTGGCCAATCGATATCTGATCCGATGAACACAATCTCTTGGCGGCGGTCGCCCCAGGGGTCTTGCCAGTTGGCTTTGATATAGGCGGCGACACCTTCGTGGGTGGGCCAACGTTCTTTCGGGACGGACGCCCACCATGTGCCCAGCGGTTGGATGGAGGACAGCGCGCCTGCCAGTGAAAACTCCGCCACCCATTCGGGGCGTGTGGCGATCCAGAAATGCCCCTTTGCGCGGATGACGCCCGGCAATTCGCCATTCAGAACGGCCAAGACCTTCTCTGGGATAAACGGCTGACGGGCGCGGTAGACGTAGCTGGTGACGCCGTATTCTTCGGTTTCCGGCACATGGTCGGCAAAGCCATAGAGCTCCTTGGCCCACATGGGGTGCTCGTGCGCCTTTTCGAAATCAAAGAGACCCGTGTCGAGGATCTTCTCGGCGGCCACATCGGAATGGTTGGTTTCGATGATCTGCGCGTCTGCGTTCAGACTGCGTATGATCTTGCGGGCGGCGTCGGTACGTTCGGACCCTGCATCCGCGACTTTGTTCAAGATCACAACGTCGGCAAACTCAATCTGCTCCACCAACAGGTTCACCAACGTCCGTTCGTCATCCTCGCCCAAGGTTTCGCCGCGGTCGCTGAGGAAATCCTGGCTGGAGTAATCTTCGAGCAAGTTCACGGCATCGACGACAGTCACCATTGTGTCGAGACGGGATACGTCGGACAGGCTTTCACCATGCTCATCCCGGAAATCGAACGTGGCGGCCACAGGAAGAGGCTCTGAGATCCCCGTGGATTCGATCAACAGATAGTCAAACCGGCCTTCCTCGGCGAGCTTGCGGACCTCGATCAACAGATCATCGCGCAAGGTGCAGCAGATGCAGCCGTTGGACATTTCCACCAGCGTTTCATCGGTTCGGGTCAGGTCGGTGTCGGCGCGCACCAGATCGGCGTCGATGTTCACCTCGGACATATCGTTCACGATCACGGCCACACGCCGCCCTTCGCGATTGTTCAAAACGCGGTTCAACAATGTCGTTTTACCGGCGCCCAGGAAACCTGAGAGCACCGTTACCGGGAGACGTGTGTCAGTCATATGCTGAGTCCTCTGGGTGTTAATCGGTGGGTGTCGCGGATCGACCGTCCAGGGTCAGCCTCTTATGTTATAGTATAACAAAGCGCAATCCAGACCTGTCCAGAAATTTCTGGCGACCTTGCTGGAGCTTCGCTGCCTCGAAACCCAGAGTGTTGCGGTTAGTCGGTCATATTATGCCACCTCTTGGATCGGGGGAACCAGTCCATAGCTGTGTCTGAACACTTAAAAGACCCGGACGCACCCATGGCCCTGCACCATTTCATTTGGAACGATCTATCCACCTTCGACATGAGGGCGGCGCAGAGCGACTACGGTCGGCTCTTCGGTTGGGCATTTGAAGGCGATCGAAGCTATCGGATTGCGCGGGTCGGGGGTGGAGAGGCGGCGGCAGTCTTTCCGATGCCGGAGGCTTATGTGGCCATTAACATGCCATCATTCTGGATGTCCTATGTCCATGTCGAAGGCTTGGACGCCATGGTCGATAAAGCCCGCAGCTACGACGGTGTTGTGATCGAAGTGGAACCCACAGATTTCGACAGCAGGTCGCGCATCGCCTTGGTGCGGGACCCGGTGGGGGCAGGTTTCACCTTGTACGAAGGGCCTGAACTTAATCAGGCCTGCGGTGAGCCTGGAACAGTCGCGGGCATCAACCACCATTGTGCCGACACATCATTGGTCATGCCGTTTTACGAAGACCTTTTTGGCTGGCAATTCCAAGAGGTGCGCCACGGCCCCTGGCCAAGCTTCGACATCTTACATAGCGATGGGTCTAAAGTGGCCGGCGCAGAGGCGATCCCGGACGATGTGCGGGGTAAGTTCCGGTACTGGATGCCCAGTTTCGCGGTCCGGTCCACTGAAGAGTTCGGCACTCAGTTGCAGCGCGTAGGTGGAGCATTGGTCGGCGACTTTCCCGATGGTCGTCTGTTGGCCAGCGACCGGCAGGGGGCTCATTTCATGGTTGAGCCGTTTTAGAGTCCGCGGTCATTCGATAGTCCTTTGTGTCCATTAACCCTAGAGGCCCTCTTCGTGGTCTCGGATCACTTGCCCCGCCCCAGCACCAGTGCCCTTGAGCGCGCGCATGATCGCCACAAGGTTGGTGTCCCGCTCGCGCTCAAGTTCGCGGATGGATCGGTCGCCAGACTGGGCGTCGGATTGATCCGCAATCCGTCCCACGAGAGCGTCGTCCAGGTCGGGCACATCCATCAGCTTGGTCCACGGCCATTTCAACGCCGGGCCAAACTGAGCCAGGAAGTGCGCCATGCCGTCTTCACCCCCAGCGATGCGGTAGGTTTCAAACAGACCCATCTGCGCCCAGCGCAGGCCGAACCCCATGCGGATGGCATCGTCGATTTCTTCGGTGGTGGCGACCCCGTCTTTGATCAACCAGAGCGCTTCGCGCCACACGGCCTCCAGCAAGCGGTCGGCGATGTGGGCGTCAATCTCGCTGCGCACTGTGAGGGGATACATGCCCAAGGTCCGCAAAACATCGGAAGCGCGCGCGCAGGTGTCGGGGTCGCCCACAAGTTCCACCAGCGGCAGCAGGTAGACCGGATTGAACGGGTGCGCGACGATGGTGCGACCGCCTTGGTCGTTCAACTGAGACGGGCGGAAGCCAGACGTGGATGAGCCAATTATGGCGGTGTCTGGCGCGTGGGCGTGGATCTCGGCTAGGATGGCCTGTTTGACCTCCAACCGTTCGGGCGCGCTTTCTTGGACCCAATGGGCGTCGGACACGGCAGCGGCCAAATTGCCGGTGAGCGTGAGCGCGCCAGGCTTCGGCAAGGGCCGGTCGTATAGGGCGGGCAATGCGGCCTCGGCTTGCGCCATCACCTGCTCCACCCGGTGATCCACATTCGGGTCTGGGTCGCACACAGTGACGTCCCATCCCATGAGCCGAAAACGGGCGGCCCAACCTGCCCCGATCACCCCGCCACCTATGATGGCCGCTTTCTGGTTGTCCGCGCTCATAGGGGATCCTGTTTGGTCAGGCCCAGTTTGGCGCGAACCTCTGCGGGGGTCATCAGCTTGGCCCCCATGCCCTCAATGATGCCACGGGCGCGGGCGACCAGTTGCGCGTTCGTGGCCAACACACCTTTGTCGAGATATAGGTTGTCTTCGAGCCCCACACGGACATGCCCACCCGCGAGAACCGCAGCGGCCACGTACGGCATCTGGTCCCGGCCAATGGAAAAGGCCGAGAAGGTCCAGTCATCGGGCACAGCGTTGACCATGGCCAAGAAGGTGTTCAGGTCGTTGGGTGCCCCCCAGGGGACGCCCATGCACAGCTGAACCAGAGCGGGTGACGGCAATGGGCCCTCCCGGACCAACTTCTTGGCCAGCCACAGATGGCCGGTGTCGAAGGCCTCAATCTCGGGGATCACACCCATGTCCACCATGGCCTGCCCCATGGCGCGCAGCGTGCCGGGCGTGTTGGTCATCACATAGTCGGCCTCGGCGAAGTTCATGGTGCCACAATCCAGTGTGGCAATTTCTGGCCGACAGAGGCGAAGATGCTCCACCCGTTCGGCGGCGCCGATCATGTCGGTGGCTTCGGAGTTCAACGGGAATGGGTTTTCGGCGGACCCAAAGACAATGTCCCCACCCATGCCTGCGGTCAGGTTCAAGACAACGTCAATGTCAGCAGACCGGACACGTTCGGTCACGTCGCGGTAGAGATCAAGCCTACGGGATGGAGCCCCGGTGTCGGGATCACGCACATGGATATGTACGACCGCTGCGCCTTCGTGGGCGGCAGCGATGGCACTGTCGGCGATCTGCTGGGGCGAGCGCGGCACGTGCTGGCTGCGATCCTGGGTGGCCCCGGACCCGGTGACAGCGCAAGTGAGGAAAACGTGGCGGTTCATGTTTGGTCCCTGGTGGCGTGGGTCTCGACGCTGGCGGCGGATGCCTTCGGCGAGAGTATTTTTGGAACAATGAAGACGGGAGTCGTTTGTTTTTCGCAAGTCCCATTCGGCGGGGGCGTTGGGCGCACGAGTTCTGCCACGTTGCACGGGGATGACGGGGCACTTTGAAAAGCGCCCTGGCGTTACGCCAGTCCGATTTGACGGAAGACTTGAGGGATCGCATCGGGGAGGTCTTCGGCGATGAGACCGGGACCAACGGCGCGACTTGCTTCCACGTGGAGCCAAGCGCCCAGATGGGCCGCTTCGATGGGGGAGAACCCTCGGGCCAGCAACCCGGTGATCAGGCCCGCAAGCACATCGCCCGATCCTGCCGTGGCCAGCCAAGGGGCCATCCGTGGACCCGTGGCGTCGTGGTCGACGACGGTGCCAGATGGGTCAGCAATGCGTGTCACGGGGCCCTTGAGCAACACCACGGCGTGGGCATTCTCAGCGGCTTGGTGGAGCAATTGGCGGTGCTGAAGCGCGGTTCTTGCACCGCGCATGTCTTCGGCCACGCTTGGGAACAAGCGCGCAAACTCACCCATGTGAGGCGTCAGCACAGCGCGCGGGTGCAGAGCCGCGAAGAGGCTTTGGGGATCGTCAGCGAATATCGACAGAGCGTCGGCGTCGAGCACAGCGGCCCGACCGGTGGCCAAAATGGCATGTACAAACTCTCGGGTGCGCGGCACCAGGCCAAGGCCAGGCCCCAGACAAACGGCGTTGAGCCGGGGGTCTTGCAATGCACCGGTCAAAGCTGCTGCGTCGGGCATTGGACGCAACATAATGGATGTGAGGTGGCAGGCGTTCTCCATGATCGCCGCGGGTGGCGGGGCCAAAGTCACCAGGCCAGCGCCCACGCGCAGAGCAGCCTTAGCCGCCAAGCGTGCCGCGCCCCCCTTCCCCACGCCTCCGGCGAGCACCAGAACATGGCCGTGGTCATATTTGTGGGCGTTGGCAGACTTGGCGAGGCGCGCTAAAAGTCCGGGCGATGGTCCGTTTGAGGTGGCCTCGGTCATAGTCCGATGTCCGCCACGATGACGTCACCACAGACCTGGGACGCCAAGCTGTGCGCGGGTTTCAAGGCGTGGAAGGTCACGGTCATATCGGCGGGCAGCGCCCGGCCCAGGACCTCACCACTGTCGGTGTCGAGACCAGAGGGCAGGTCGACGGCGACTTTGAGCGCTTGGTTAGCCCTGGCAAGAACCTCAACCTCGCCAAACCTGTCGCTGAGGGGTGACGCCACCGGTCGGCTCAGGCCGATGCCAAAGACGGCGTCCACGACTACATCGCACGGCGAAATGGCTTCGACCGGTTCAGACAACGGCCTTACCTGGCCAAGAGCTTCCCAAGCCCGGCGTGCGGCAGCGGCATCGGTTGGCATTTTGTCTGCTTCGGAAAGCCCAAAAACTTGGATGGACCATCCGGCAGCACGCAGCGCGCACGCGATCACATAGCCGTCGCCGCCATTGTTCCCTGGACCGCACAGGACCAGCGCAGCCCCAGGTGTATCGCGCCCCACACGGTCCAAAATCGCCTCTGCCACGGCCCGCCCAGCCCGATCCATGGCCGCCGCGCTGGAAATACGGCCCGAAGCGAAAGCGTCCATTTCCAAGCGACGCATTTCACTTGCCGTAACCGTTTTCACGGGGCGTTCCGTCGCATGGGTTTTCAAACTGCCCATTTTTCTTGCGCTTCGCACAATTTTTGCCTCTCACTCACGTGACGATCCAAACCCTGCCGATGCCGCCACCCTAGTCAATTGTGGAGCCGGGGGGAAAGTGTTCTGTCGGGTCGCAACGCCAGACGATGTGAGGGAGTCGGTGAATGAAGAAGATTGAAGCGATCATCAAGCCGTTCAAGCTTGATGAAGTTAAGGAGGCGCTTCAGGAGAACGGTGTCCAAGGTTTATCAGTGGTGGAAGTCAAAGGTTTCGGACGCCAAAAAGGACATACTGAACTCTACCGTGGGGCCGAGTATGTGGTTGATTTCCTTCCCAAAGTGAAGATCGAAGTGGTGTTGCCCGACGACATGGTCGACACTGCCGTTTCGGTCATCATGGAAGCCGCACGGACCAAGAAAATCGGCGATGGAAAGATATTCATCACGCCGGTCGAGCAAGCCATCCGCATTCGGACCGGGGAAGACGGCGAGACCGCTCTTTGATCCGAAGACATCCAACCAGACCACCAAAAGAAGAAGGGACCCGGGAACATGAGCAAAGACGCTGTTCTCAAGAC
>JBCDFD010000145.1:0-8789 GCA_039178645.1 Pseudomonadota bacterium
GTGACGGATAAGGGTGATCTGAAGGTGCTGGACGCCAAGGTCGCCTTCGACGGCAATGCGGTCTACCGCCACCAGGACGTCGCGGCACTACGGGACGAGACGGAGGAAGACCCCAAAGAACTGGCGGCGTCCAAGTTCGACCTGAACTACATCGCGCTCGACGGCGAGATTGGCTGCATGGTGAACGGCGCGGGCCTGGCCATGGCCACCATGGACATCATCAAGCTTTACGGCTCCGAGCCTGCAAACTTCCTCGACGTGGGCGGCGGTGCCACAACTGAGAAAGTGACCGAGGCGTTCAAGATCATCACTTCGGACCCGAACGTCAAAGGCATCCTGGTGAACATCTTCGGTGGGATTATGCGCTGCGACGTGATCGCAGAAGGCGTGGTGAGCGCGGTCAAGGAAGTGGGCCTGAAGGTTCCGCTGGTGGTTCGCCTCGAAGGCACCAACGTCGAAAAAGGCAAGGAGATCATTAACACCTCCGGCCTCGACGTGATCGCCGCCGACAACCTCAAAGACGGCGCCGAGAAGATCGTGGCGGCTGTTAAGGGTTAAGTCGGATGCGCACTGCACTCGTTCTTTCTGCTTTCGGCCTAGTACTTGCGTCATGCAACACAACTGTCGAAAGCACTGGGTCTACGGCTATCGCGATGGAGGCCAACCTCTTAGTCGCTGCCGAAGCAGCGCAGACGTGTCAGGAACTGATGCCAAACTTCGACGCCATTAAAGGCGAGTTAGTTTCGCAAGGTTTCTCGCGGAAAGAAGGGACCAGCTCTATTGATTTGTTCGCAACAGCGGATTGGGGAGTGACCACACAACTCCAATTGGGGGACGTGCCGAATTGGATTTGCGTTGTGACGGTTGACGGAATGACTTCGGATCAAGCAGTGGCTTTCGCCCAGCCTTGGGTCGATGCCATCGACGCCTCGCTTCTATCAGACTCCGGTCGTGATGTTGTGTCTGTTTGGCGGGGCAAAGATGAAGCGTACGATGCTGTTGTTGTCGTATACGAACCGTTTCGCGCTCCAAAAATCCAAGGGGCTTCAATCAAGCTGGAATATCGCAGGGCCAACTGAACGCTTTAGCCAAAGCCGATCTGTAATCGGTTTTTAGCCTTTGAATTGAACTGGCGGGGCTATCCCGCAAATGAAGGAACCACAATGGCTGTCCTCATCGACGAAAACACCAAAGTGATCTGCCAGGGCTTCACCGGCTCGCAGGGCACGTTCCACTCTGAACAGGCAATCGCCTACGGCACCAAAATGGTTGGCGGCGTGACCCCAGGCAAAGGCGGCTCGACCCACCTTGACCTGCCCGTGTTCAACTCCGCCCACGAAGCGGTGCACGCAACCGGCGCAAACGCCACTGTGATCTACGTGCCGCCGCCCTTCGCCGCGGACTCGATCCTCGAAGCGATCGACGCCGAGATCCCGTTCATCTGCTGCATCACCGAGGGCATTCCGGTGCTCGACATGATGAAGGTGAAGCGCGCCCTGGAAACCTCCGAAAGCGTTCTGATCGGGCCAAACTGCCCAGGTGTAATCACACCTGATGCGTGCAAAATCGGCATCATGCCCGGCCACATACACAAGCGTGGCTCTGTTGGCGTTGTGTCCCGCTCCGGCACCTTGACCTACGAAGCAGTGGCGCAAACCTCAGCCGTTGGCCTGGGCCAGTCCACCTGTGTGGGCATCGGCGGCGACCCCATCAAGGGCACCGAGCACATCGACGTGCTGGAATGGTTCCTGGCGGACGATGAAACCGAGTCGATCATCATGATCGGCGAAATCGGTGGGTCCGCCGAAGAAGAAGCCGCGCAGTTCCTGGCGGACGAAGCCAAAAAGGGCCGTTCCAAGCCCTGTGCCGGTTTCATCGCGGGCCGCACAGCGCCTCCCGGACGTCGCATGGGCCACGCAGGCGCCATCGTCGCCGGCGGTAAAGGCGGTGCCGAAGACAAGATCGAGGCCATGAAGTCTGCGGGCATCGTGGTGGCGGACAGCCCAGCGGGTTTGGGCGAAGCCGTTCTGAAGGCGATTGGGTGATCAATCGATCCCATATCGCACTTGGTGGGGGCGCTCCGGCGGCCCCATTTGACGTGTTTGACTGGTGTGACCAAGCACCACCTCAGACACTGACAGACACATCCCCATTGAACGGGCGGCCCAGTTGGTTCACTCGAACCCACACCACAGTGAAGTGTGTGACCTAAAATGTGCTGCTTGTGTCTGTTTGCTATCCAGTTAAATCCATCCAGGCCTTGCCCCCCAGGCTGTTTAGTCAGAGGGCAGGCGGCATGTTCCCCTATCCCGATCGATAAAGGACCCATGCCATGGTAATGATTTGCCACCCGTACGAGTTCATTTTTCTAAAGACCCGGAAGACCGCGGGTACGTCCATCGAAATGTACCTGGAACCTCTGTGCACACCGGATGGGCACGAAGTGGTGGAAAAGACCCACACCATGATCTCCAAGAGGGGCATCGTGGGGCGCCGCCTGATCCCGCCGGCAGACTGGACCGAGGACGACCGGAAGTGGTATAACCACATGCCCGCGCGCAACATTGCGGCACTGACCGGCGAAGACATGTTCTATGGCTATCGCAAGGTCATTTCCGTGCGAAACCCATTCGACCGTATGGTATCCGCCTTCGCTTGGGCCAAAAGCGACAAGGCAAAGGATCTTGATTTCTCTCAGATCAAACGACGCTTCCGCAAGTTTATGCAGCATAAAGGCAAGAAGACTGACCGGAAGATCGTCACCTACCAAAGCAAACACGTGGCAGATTTCGCGGTTCGTTATGAACATCTGCACGATGATCTGAAGATGCTGAAAACAAAGCTGGGCTTGCCAGGTGATCTGCCGCCGTTGCCCACCACCAAGTCCACATCCTCGATGCGGAAATCCTATCCCGTGGCCGACTACTATGACCCCGACACGATTGATATCGTTCACAAGGACATGGCCTGGGTGTTTGAAAACTACGACTACCCTGACAAACCCACCTGAGCCAAAAGCGCCGCCCATGTTGTCCCTTCGCCAGCCAGATCCCGAACTCCAGACCATCGGCGCAATCGCGCCGTGCGTCGGAGTGGTTGCGGGGTGTGCACAGGGGCACTTGGCGCAAAGGCTTCTGAGCTCCGTTCGTTTCCAGGGTCGGTCTGAGCCACCAAGCTCATCGTCTCTCTGCCACTCACCGATGCGCGGTCTGCTCCGAGCGCGCGACGGGAGTGGCCACCTCCCACCGTCGAAACACACCGCCAGAAGCCGCATAGAGGCCGCCCATGACTGAGATCAGCCGAAACGAAGTATTCCACGCGTCAAGCTTCCTCCAAGGACAGAACGCCGTCTATATAGAGCAGCTCTACGCTCAGTACGCCAACGACCCCAGCAGTGTGGACGCTGCATGGGCCGATTTCTTTGCCGCCATGGGCGACGACGAAACCGACGTCAAAGCGGAAGCCGCTGGACCCTCGTGGACCCGTGCCGACTGGCCACCGCAGCCCAACGACGACCTGACCCAAGCGCTGGACGGCCAGTGGGCCGATCCGGTCAAAGAAATGAAAGCCGCGGGCGACAAGATCAAATCCAAAGCCCAGGAAAAAGGCGTCGAGGTTTCAGACGACCAAGTCAAACGCGCAGTTCTCGACTCTGTCCGCGCGCTGATGCTGATCCGCGCCTACCGTATCCGCGGACACTTGGTGGCGGACCTGGATCCGCTGGGCATGCGGGATAACACTCCGCACCCCGAGCTTGACCCAAAATCCTACGGCTTCACCGAAGCCGACATGGATCGTCCTATTTTCCTCGACCAAGTTCTGGGCCTGCAAGTGGCCTCCATGCGCCAGATCGTGGACATCGTGAAGCGCACCTATTGCGGCACCTTTGCGCTTCAATACATGCACATCTCTGACCCCGAGCAGGCCGGTTGGCTGAAAGAACGGATCGAGGGCTTTGGCAAGGAAATTCAATTCACCCGCGAAGGTCGCCGCGCGATCCTCAACAAGCTGGTGGAAGCCGAAGGGTTCGAGAAGTTCCTGCATGTCAAGTACATGGGCACCAAGCGCTTCGGCCTGGACGGTGGCGAAAGCCTGATCCCAGCAATGGAACAGATCATCAAGCGCGGCGGCAACCTTGGCGTCAAAGAGATCGTCATCGGCATGCCCCACCGGGGTCGCTTGAGCGTTCTGGCCAACGTGATGCAAAAACCCTATCGCGCGATCTTCAACGAATTCCAAGGCGGCAGCTTCAAACCCGAAGACGTGGACGGCTCTGGCGATGTGAAATATCACCTGGGCGCCTCGTCAGACCGTGAGTTTGACCACCACCCGGTGCACCTGTCGCTCACCGCAAACCCGTCTCACTTGGAAGCTGTGAACCCAGTTGTTCTGGGCAAAGTCCGCGCCAAGCAAGCGCAGTTCAACGACGACGCGCGGACTTCGGTTCTGCCAGTGCTCTTGCACGGTGATGCGGCCTTCGCAGGCCAGGGCATTGTGGCAGAGTGTTTCGCTCTGTCAGGTCTCGTGGGCCACAAAGCGGGCGGCACGATCCACATCGTGGTGAACAACCAGATCGGTTTCACCACTGCGCCGCATTTCTCGCGGTCTTCGCCCTACCCCACCGACAACGCCCTGGTGGTGGAGGCGCCCATTTTCCACGTCAACGGCGACGACCCCGAAGCGGTGGTGCACGCCGCAAAAGTGGCCACCGAGTTCCGCCAGAAGTTCGGCAAGGATGTGGTCATCGACATCTTCTGCTATCGCCGGTTTGGTCACAACGAAGGCGACGAACCGATGTTCACCCAGCCGGAAATGTACACCAAGATCAAGAAGCACAAGACCACGCTTCAGCTCTACACCGAGCGTTTGGTGAAAGACGGTCTCATCCCCGAGGGCGAGATCGACGATATGAAAACGCAGTTCCAAGCGCGCATGAACGAAGAGTTCGAGGCGGGCACGGAATACAAGCCCAACAAAGCAGACTGGCTCGACAAACGCTGGTCTCACATGGGCAGCGATCAGGAAGACTACCAGCGCGGCCAAACCGCCATCGGTGAAGACACCATGCAGTCCGTGGGCAGCGCGCTGACCACAATCCCTGACAGCGTGAACATCCACAAAACCGTGCGCCGTTTCGTGGGCGCGCGCGAAAAGATGTTCGACACCGGCAAGGGCTTCGACTGGGCCACCGCCGAAGCGCTGGCCTTTGGATCACTGCAACTGGAAGGCTACCCGATCCGCTTGGCCGGTCAGGACTGTACCCGCGGGACATTCTCGCAGCGTCACTCCGGTTGGGTCGACCAAACCAGTGAAGAACGCTACTACCCGCTCAACCACATCCGCGAAGGCCAAGCGCCCTATGAGGTGATCGACTCCGCGCTGTCAGAATACGCGGTTCTGGGTTTCGAGTACGGCTACTCGTTGGCCGAACCCAACGCTCTGGTGATGTGGGAAGCCCAGTTTGGCGACTTCGCCAACGGCGCGCAGATCATGTTCGACCAGTTCATCAGTTCCGGGGAACGCAAGTGGCTGCGCATGTCCGGCCTAGTGATGCTGCTGCCCCACGGGTTCGAAGGCCAAGGGCCCGAACACTCTTCGGCACGTCTGGAACGCTACTTGCAGATGTCCGCCGAGGACAACTGGATCGTGGCCAACTGTTCGACGCCTGCGAACTACTTCCACATCCTGCGCCGCCAGTTGCACCGCAGCTTCCGCAAGCCACTGGTGATCGTGACCCCCAAGTCGCTCCTGCGCCACAAGCTTTGCGTGTCCGAAGCCAAGGACTTCACCGAAGGCTCCAGCTTCCACCGCGTTCTGTGGGACGACGCCGAATTCGACAACGGTATCAGCGACACCAAGCTGAAACCCGATGCCGAAATCAAACGCGTCGTGATGTGTTCGGGCAAGGTCTACTACGACCTCCTGGAAGAGCGTGACGCACGCGGCATCGACGATGTCTACCTGCTCCGCGTCGAACAATTCTATCCGTTCCCGGCCCTGAGCCTCGTGAAGGAACTGGAACGGTTCAAAACCGCCGAAATGGTCTGGTGCCAGGAAGAACCCAAAAACCAGGGCGCCTGGACCTTCATTGAGCCCAACATCGAATGGGTTCTGGGCCGCATCGGCGCCACCCATGGCCGCGCCAAGTACGCCGGTCGGGCCGCATCCGCGTCTCCGGCGACCGGGTTGGCCAGCCAGCACAAAGCACAGCAACAAGCGCTCGTGGACGAAGCGCTGTCGATCGAAGGGAAGTGAGGACAATGTCAACCGAAGTACGTGTACCCACACTGGGCGAAAGCGTCACCGAAGCCACCGTCGCAACTTGGTTCAAGAAACCGGGCGACAGCGTCGCCGTGGACGAGATGCTCTGTGAACTGGAAACCGACAAAGTGACGGTGGAGGTTCCCTCCCCCGCCGCAGGCACATTGTCTGAAATCGTTGCGTCCGAAGGCTCCACCGTGGGTGTCGACGCGCTGCTTGCGTCGATCTCCGAAGGTGCAGCAGCCGCCGTGGCCGCCGCGTCGGCTGCCGACACACCTGCACCTGCCGCGCCCGCCACTGATGCCGGGGCCACCATTGACGTGATGGTCCCAACACTGGGCGAAAGCGTGTCCGAGGCCACCGTGTCCACCTGGTTCAAAGCCGTCGGTGATAGCGTCGCCCAGGACGAGATGCTGTGCGAATTGGAAACCGATAAAGTCTCCGTCGAAGTGCCCGCACCGGCGGCCGGCGTGATCACCGAAATCGTGGCTCCCGAAGGCACCACAGTGGACGCAAGCGCCAAACTGGCGGTGATGAGCTCCGGTGGCGCGGCCCCTGCCGCCGCAGCCCCCGCCGCGCCTGCTGCTGCACCGTCCGCAGGCGGCAAGGACGTGGAAAATGCACCATCTGCCAACAAGCTGATGGCTGAAAAGGGTATCGCCCCAGGGTCGGTCACTGGCACCGGTCGCGATGGCCGCGTGATGAAGGAAGACGTGCTCAAAGCCATGTCGGCCCCTGCACCGGCACCGTCCGCGCCAGCGGCTCCACGGGCCCCGAGCCCCGCAGAGGACGCTGCGCGCGAAGAGCGTGTTAAAATGACCAAGCTGCGTCAGACCATCGCCAAGCGCCTGAAGGACAGTCAGAACACCGCGGCCATGCTCACCACCTACAACGAGGTGGACATGACCGAGGCCATGGCCCTGCGGAAGCAATATAAAGACATGTTTGAGAAGAAGCACGGCGTGCGCCTGGGCTTCATGTCGTTCTTCACCAAAGCCTGCTGCCACGCGCTGAAAGAAGTGCCCGAGGTGAACGCCGAAATCGACGGCACCGAGATCGTGTACAAGAATTTTGTGCACATGGGCATCGCCGCAGGTACGCCCCAGGGTCTCGTGGTTCCGGTGATCCGTGACGCTGACCGCATGTCGTTCGCCGAGATCGAGAAAGCCATCTCGGAAAAAGGCAAACGCGCGCGGGACGGCAAGCTGTCCATGGCAGAAATGCAGGGTGGCACCTTCACCATCTCCAACGGTGGTGTCTACGGCTCGCTGATGTCTTCGCCAATCCTGAACCCACCGCAGTCCGGTATCCTCGGCATGCACAAAATCCAGGACCGCCCGATGGTAATCAACGGTGAAATCAAAATCCGCCCAATGATGTACCTGGCCCTGTCCTACGACCACCGAATCGTCGACGGCAAAGGCGCGGTGACCTTCCTTGTGCGCGTCAAAGAAGCTCTGGAAGACCCACGTCGTCTGTTGATGGACCTGTAATGGAGAGGCGGGCGAAGGCCCGCCACCACATCCACCGGCAGAAACGACAGCGTACCTGTTGGTCTCAAGCAAGGGCGGGATTTTCCCGCCCTTCTCCTTATTTGAGAAGACGGTTTTTGTCTTTAGACCAAATTCATGGTGTCTGTATCGACACCAACCGCTTCTATCCACTTGATCAACGGCTAATCTCGCTGGCACCTGGACGACCCGACTGCTACGCAACGTCAACCGATGTGAGACCAGCCCATGATCTGCCGACTGATTTGCTTGTTGACCCTCGCGCTGAGCGCGTCGAATGCCGCGTGGTCAGAGAGTAAATTCCTGGATTTCTCCGCCATACACCTGCCCAACTACGTCGGCTTGGGCGTTGGCGGTGCAAATCAGTATGTTGGCGCAGTCGAATACATCGCTGGGCTGGTGCCCTTTGCCCGCAAGAACTTGAGCGGCACCCGATACCTGTCGCTACAAGGCAACTACGCCACTGCGAACGTCATTGATCACCCCAACTGGCAGGTCGGACCCGCGGGTCTTTTGCGGTTTGGGCGGGATGATGTGAAAGACGAGGTGGTCGACACCCTGCCCAGCATCAATCCCACCGTGGAACTGGGTGGATTTGTCAGTTGGCAATACATTTCGCCCGACGATCCGCGCGACCGCTGGCAATTCGCGGGAAGCGTGACCCAGGACGTCTTGGATGTGCACGGCGGTTACGTGGCCAATATCTCAGCCCGGCGGTTCGTTGGGGTGGGCCGGTTCGCCATTGCAGGTCTCGCGCTGGCCAGTTCGTTCGGGTCCGAAGACTACTCAGACACGTACTTCTCCGTCACTGAAAACCAGGCATTGCCTGCGTTCGACGCCGGAGCGGGTGTGCGCGACCTGCGCCTCCAGTTTCTGTTTGTCCAGCCTTTGAGCTTCAGTTGGTCCGTGGGCGGCGGGTTCCAATACCAGTATTTGCTAGGCGACGCCGCCGATAGCCCAATCACCGAAGAACGCGGCAACCGCAACCAACTGCTCTTTGGGGTCGGGATCGCGCAC
>JBCDFD010000146.1:0-8775 GCA_039178645.1 Pseudomonadota bacterium
CGCAGGCTTCACGCGGTTGTAGCTCAGTTGGTTAGAGTACCGGCCTGTCACGCCGGGGGTCGCGGGTTCGAGCCCCGTCAACCGCGCCACTTCGAAGGCTTTTCCCCCACAAAATGTGATCCAAATGAATGCGCCTCGCGGCGCATACGTCATGCTGGTGCGTGACCCAAAGGCCAAGCCGGACTTTGAGATTTCGGATGGTGGCCAGGTGGAATGCGCTTGACCGGGTCGGGGGGAAGGTTTACGCGTCCACCTCACGCGGTTGTAGCTCAGTTGGTTAGAGTACCGGCCTGTCACGCCGGGGGTCGCGGGTTCGAGCCCCGTCAACCGCGCCACTTACTCCTATCTTGCACCATAATAGATGCCGACCACGTGTTCGGCTTCGGCGAAGAACAACCAGCGGGTTGTGAGCACGCCTGTGAGGTGGGTGAGAATGGCGATGGCCGCCAGCCCGTGACTTGCTGGAAAGAGTATTAGAAGCAAAAGTGGTAAGGCGATCATGGTGGTGAACCCGATGACCCGCAGCTTTTGCGCATGTTTGCGGGCCACCACATGGACCATTTCCTTCAGGAGATAGTTTGGGCCCGTGTGTGGTGGGGCCATGTGTCTGACTTTGCCGATGGTCCCAAGCCCGGTGGCGGTTTCCGCTGTGGTTCCAGAACTCGCAAGGGCTGAATCGCCGGTGTGCCAGTGCCAGAGCTGCGTGGTGCCTGCGACAGCCAGGAGCAGCGCTGCGGCTGGTATTTGACCAGTGAGCAGCGCGCCACCGCCCAGAGATAGGCTTAGGAACAGGACGGGAGTGCTTGGCTGGTTCCACCGCGGCACCGATTTCAGTTGGGTGTAGATCATGGATGTGGTGAACACGGTGGCGAGGCTGAGGAGTGCGCCGAGCGCGCCGGCGAGCCCCCAATGGGTGCCGATAAACACGAGGCCGGCTCCGTGGAGGGCCATCAAAAGGAGTGCGGCCACGGCGGCGCAGCCTTCGCGGCTGAGCCAAGAGGACCGCCACTGACTGAAGGCGCGCCAAGCTCGTTCTGGGTGACCCAAATGGGTGGTGGAGGCGATCAGGCCGCCCACCGACAGCAGGTAGGCTATGGCGAAAAAGATGAAGGCGACCCAGCCCGTGACAGATGGAAACCCGAGGCCGAGCCAGAAGAGCATGCCGAAACCTAGACCGCTTAGGGTGGTGAACAGAATGACGGATGGGGCCGGGTGCATCAGGATGGTCCCCCGGGCATGGCGTCCAACGCTTTGTCGAGCCAGGCCAGAAAACCGGTTGGTTTGGCGTCGCCCATGGGGACCATGGGGGCGCATCCGCCACCTTGATCCTTGAGCCGTGGGGGCAGGTATTGGTTGACTGGGCGCGTCCCCTGTTCGGGCATCAGGTCCATGCCGCCCCGGTCCGCCACGAGGCGGCTGACGTCGCTTTCAGGGTCGCCCAGGTCGCCGAAATGGCGCGCGCCGGCTGGGCAGGTGCGGACGCAAGCCGGTTGGCGGTCTTCCTCGGGCAGGTTTTCGTTGTAAATGCGGTCAACGCAGAGCGTGCATTTCTTCATCACTTTTGCGGTGGGGTCCATCTCACGCGCCCCGTACGGACATGCCCAGGCGCATAGCCCACAGCCGATGCAATGGTCTTCGTTGACAAGCACTATCCCGTCCTCAGCCCGCTTGTAGCTGGCGCCCGTGGGGCACACGGTGACGCAGGGAGCGTCTTCGCAATGCAGGCAGGATTTCGGGAAATGGACGGTTTGCGCGGCTCCACCGTCGTCCGGCGTCACTTCATAGGAATGAACGCGATTCAGGAACGTTCCCCAGGGTTCTGAGCCGTAAGGGTCCACATCCGCCAGCGGTGCGCCATAGCCCTGGTCGTTCCAACCTTTGCACGCCACCACACAAGCATGGCAGCCCACGCATGTGTCGAGATCGATCACAAGCCCAAGTTTCTTGGTGGAAGGCGGCGGGAGCGTTGTCATGTGCTGGCGTCCTGGGCTGGCTTTGGTTCTTAACTTTGGTCAAGGTACAGGTTGAGGATGTCCCGCGCGGCCATGAGGTCGGTTTTGTGGATCATCTCTGTGACCGTGTGGATATACCGAGTGCCGCAAACGATGCCGATGGCACGGGCCCCGGCGGCGGATTGTTGGGCGGCGGCCCCGTCTTGGCCACCGGCGCGCAGCATGGTGCGTTGGAACGGGATGTCATTGGCTTCCGCAAGAGCGGCGAATTCTGCGACTAGGGCTTTGTCGGCGATAAAAGAACTGTCGCGCACGTGGAGCCCGAATCCGTCGCCCTGTTTCGTCGTGCGTTCGTGTTCCGGTACACCGGGGGTGTCGCACGCGAGCGTGGTGTCGATGCCAATGCCGATGTCGGGTTGTACAGCGAACGAAGCGGTTCGGGCACCGCGGAGGCCGACCTCTTCTTGGCAGGTGAAAGCCACGTGAATTTCGGCCTTGGTGGTTTTGCCCTTTAGGCCGCGCAGGGCCTCAATCCCCAGGTAACAGGCTATGCGGTTGTCGAGTGCTTTGGACACCACCTTGTCGCCCATTTCCAAGAACGGTTCGTCCATCACCACCATATCGCCCACGGCCACCACGTCTTTGGTCGCTTCGCCCATGCCTAGGTCTATGAAGAAGTCGTGGACCTCGGGGATTTTCTTGCGATCCTCGGCGCTGGCGATGTGAACCGGTTTGCCGCCCGGGTTCATGACGCCTTGCAGGTCGCCAGTGGCGGTGCAGACTTTCACGCGCCGCGAAAACAGGTTGCGGGCGTCGAAGCCGCCGACGGGAAGAACGTGCACAAATCCTTTTTCGGTCACATAGCTGACCAGGAAGCCGATTTCATCCATGTGGCAAAGCAGCATGATTTTCGTCGGCGTATCGCAAGTGCCGTTGCGGCGGCAGAGGAGCGAGCCCATGGGGTCCTCGACCATGTCATCCACCAGATCGCCGACCTCTGAGCGGATGATGTCACGGATACGGTCCTCTTGGCCGGGTACCCCTGGCGTTTCGCAGAGACGTTTGAGGAGATCGATGTCGAGCGGAGTGGTCATGGGGCGGGTCCTGTGGCTATCAAATGGAGCGGGGCGCTGCCCCGCACCCCGGAGTATTTTTGGAACAATGAAGAGCGCCAGGCGTCATGACCTGGCTAGCGTGGGGAATTGCGGCTGGGAGGCGTGACCCAGGGGGGCTGCCACTTTTTCGATCTTCACGCGCAGGTCGAACCAAGCGGCTTGGCCGGTGATCGGGTCCGAATTGGCCCAGCGGAGGCCGTCGCCTTTGGGCGGGAGCAATTCATGGATCAAGTGATTGAGTAGGAAGCCTTTGGTGGCCTCAGGAGCGCCGGTGTCTAAGCCCCATGTCCCTTTGCGTTTGCCAATGGCGTTCCATGTCCAGACGGTTTGGCCATTTAGTGCGGCTTGTAGGGCCACGGGGACGGTGATGGTGCCGTGAGGAGACGTAACCTCCGCCCAGTCGCCGTCTTGGAACCCGTGTTCGTCCCACACCTGCTGAGGGATATAGAGTGGGTTATCGCCATGGATTTGGCGGAGCCAAGCGTTCTGGCTTCCCCAGGAATGGTACATGGCCATGGGACGCTGGGTCAGCGCGTGGATTGGGTATTCGGTCGGGTCCGATGAACCGTCGGGTTCGTACCAGAATGGCAGTGGGTCCAGGACTGTTTTCAACCGGTCGCGCAGGTGGTCGGGTGGCTGGTGATCGCCATGCCCTTCGGCGGCGCGTTGGAAGCGGCGCATATGTTCACTGTAGATGTTGAACAAATACGGTTGCGGATTGTCGTATAGCCCCAGGTCCACGGCCCAGTTTTGATAGGCTTGGTTCCAGGGTTTGTAGAACTGCGCCTCTTGGGGCACGTGATGCACAAAGAACCCACCGTTTTCAATATAGCGATCCAATTGGTCTGGATTGGGAGCGCCGCGACCCACGGCATCGCCGTTTCCGCGGAAGCCCATGAGCGGTCCAATTCCCGGCCGCCGTTCATGTTTGACCATGTAATCGCCGTAATCTCGGTATTTGGCGGAGCCGTCCGGGTTTGTGAACCCAGGTAGGCTGAGCCGTGTCCCCAGGTCCACCAACGTTGACTGGAACCCGCGCACATCACGGTCCGGCTCGACCACAGGCCAGCGGATTGCATCGGCGGCGGCCTCGGCCTCACAGATCGGGCGGTCCAGCAGGCTGATGCAGTCGTGGCGTTCCAGGTAGGTGGTGTCAGGCAAGATTAAGTCGGCGTAGGCCACCATCTCGGAGGAGTAGCTGTCGGAATAGATGATCTTGGGGATCACATAGTCGCCGGTGTCCTTGTCCACATCGGTGAGCATCTCAATGACCGCCGACGTGTTCATGGACGAATTCCAGGCCATGTTGGCCATGTAGAAAAACAGAGTGTCGATTTTGTACGGATCGCCGGCGTGGGCGTTGGAAATCACCATGTGCATTAGGCCATGGACGCTCATGGGATTTTCCCAAGAGAACGCTTTGTCGATGCGGGCCGGGTTGCCGTTTTCGTCCAGCGCCAAGTCTTCGGGTCCGCGGGGAAACCCCAAGTGAGGGCCGTTCAGCGTGCAGTCCGGTTCGGATTTGCAATGGGGCGCGGGGTGTGCCTCCACCGGTTTGGGATAGGGCGGTTTGAACCGAAAACCGCCGGGCACCTCCACTGTACCCAAAAGGATCTGGAGGATGTGCAGCGCGCGTGCTGTCTGAAACCCATTGGCATGGGCGGAGATACCCCGCATGGCGTGCATCGACACAGGCCGCCCGACCATTGTGGTGTGGGTTTCGCCTCGGAAATCCGTCCAGGATTGTTTGATCTCGATCGCTTGGTCGAAGGCCACATGGGCCAGGTCGGCGGCCAAGCGTTTGATCTGATCTGCGCTCACGCCGCAGCGGTCTGCCACAGCTTCGGGCGCGTACTGAGGATCGAGATAGCGTTCCACCATGGCTTGGAAGGCCGTGGTGTGCAGGTGTCCGTCCAACGTCACTTGCGCCCCGAGGTCGGGTGTCACCCCCGCTTGGTCGAAGGGAACCAAGTCGCCTGTCGCTTTGTCTCGCACCAAAGTTTTGCCGTCGTCATCGCGCAGGAAAAGCCCGTCGGCGTCCAGAAGTAACGGTGCATTGGTCCAGCGTGCGAGGTAGTCAAAGTCCACCCGCCCGGCTTTGAGCAGTTCATGGATCAGCGCGAGGATCAGCAACCCATCGGTGCCGGGCGTTATACCGATCCAATCGTCCGCCACCGCGTTGTAGCCCGACCGGATCGGGTTCACGCCGACCACCCGCGCGCCGCGCGCTTTCAGTTTGCCGATGCCGATTTTGATGGGATTGCTGTCGTGGTCTTCGGCCACGCCAAAGAGCACGAACATCTTGGTGCGGTCCCAGTCGGGTTGCCCAAATTCCCAAAAAGCCCCGCCCATGGTGTAAATGCCAGCCGCTGCCATGTTCACGGAACAGAACCCACCATGGGCTGCATAATTGGGTGTGCCAAAGTTCTGTGCCCAGAAGCTGGTGAAGCTCTGGCTCTGATCCCGTCCGGTGAAAAAGGCGAGCTTCTTAGGGTCTTCTCGCCGGATCGGCGCGAGCCAATCTACGGCGGTTTGCAGGGCCTCTTCCCAAGTGATTTCCACAAACTGGTTTGACCCGCGCGGGCCGACCCGGCGCATGGGGGCGCGCAGGCGGGATGGCGCGGTATGCTGCTTAATCCCCGCCGACCCTTTGGCGCAAAGCACGCCCTGGTTCACAGGGTGATCGCGGTTGCCTTCAATGTACTTCACCACGCCCTCCTTGAGGTGGACGTTGATCCCGCACCGGCAGGCGCACATGTAGCAGGTCGTCTTTCGAACCTCGTCGCCAATGGTGGGCGACAAGTCCAGATCCGGACTTGGCGATGTCATTCAACCTCCCGTCGGGCAATGCCTTTTGTGGTGCCTCTAAGTGCACTTGGGAGGAATATTTTCTGTGAACGGGCTTTGGTCAAGCCCAGAGGTTTCGCTTACCTAGGTCCAGATGGAACAATGTTGGCCTATGAGCGTCAGCGGAGTGTCAGTCGAGTGTCAATCCGGGTGGCTGGTCCAACACCTTGCCGATGACATGGACCGCGCTTGGTGGCAGGTTGGATTGGAGTTGCGCTAGCTTCTCTTTGGGGATGCTCGCCAGGAGCCCGCCGCAGGTTTGCGGATCGTGGATGAGGGCGCTGGTTGGCGTCTCCGGGTCGCCAGACATCAAAGGTGCAGCTGCGCTTTGATTGGCTGTCCAGATGCTGGATCGAACGCCTTGTTCTGCCGCCCATAGCGCGCCGTCAAAAAACGGAACCGCTGCGAGATTGAGTTTCAGCCCAACACCCGATGCCTTTGCGATGTTCAGCCCATGACCCGCCAGCCCAAAGCCAGTGACATCGGTCATCGCTGTCGCGTGCTTGGCTAATGCAGTCGCGAAATCGTGTTGCGGCGCAAGCAATTGGGCCACCAAATCGACAATCCATTGGGCCTTGGCCTGCCCGCGCATCTCTGCTGCGAACAGAGTTCCGCTACCGACGGGTCGGGTCAGCACCAAGACATCGCCGGGTTGCGCGCCGGATAGAGTAATCGGCTCACTCTCGGTCAGCCCAGTCACGGTGAACCCGATGGTAAGTTCCGATCCCATGGTGGTGTGACCACCGGCCAAGTGCGCGCCTGTGTGCGCCAATGCCGTCCGGGTGCCCGCCGTGATCTCCTCCAGGGTTCGGGCCTGAAGTCCATCAGACATGTGGGGTAGAATGATCTGAGCCAGTGCCATTTGCGGCTTCGCCCCCATCGCATAGACATCGCCCATGGCATGGTTGAGCGCGATCTGAGCCATGGTGAAAGGGTCCTCGACCACGGCCCTTAGGTGGTCGGTGCTGATCACTTGCCATCCGTCGCCGCATCTTGTGATCGCCGCATCCTCGCTAGGTAAAGCTTCCGATTGCCCACTAGGGGCGTTGCTCAGAGCCGAAGACAAAGCCACCGGCCCGACCTTGCCGCCGCAGCCCGCGCAGAGCGGCTCGGATGGCACCGACTTGGCCAACGGTTCCGGAAGCGCCATTTTTTGTTCCATTGCGGGCAGGTCTTGCAGTTTCCCCATAAAGCTCCGGTCGATGTGGTCTTTCCAACGCCACATGGCGGCCCCTTGAGCGACCCATGCCCCCTTCTGGGCCAGCGCCGACTTGGGACCCAGGGAAATGAGCTTCAGATAGCTCCGTTGCGGTTGGAATGGCTTTAGAGGTGTTTCCAACAGGGTTGCTCGGATGTTGTGGTCCAAGATCGGTGCCGCGCGCACAGCAAAGACCCCTGCCTTCGGTCGGGGGGCTTCCGCCATGTGCACACAGTCACCGGCCCCAAAAACGTGGGCGTGCGCGGTGCTGCGCAAGAACCCGTCTACCTCCAGGAAGCCGTCCGACACCGGTAAATCCGTGCTTTGCAACCAAGGCGCAGGTGTCGCGCCCGCCGCCCCAACGGTCAGAGCCGCCTGGATTTGAGTGCCATCCGCCAACACAGGACCATCGGACGAAACCGAGGCCACAGCGGCGTTGCTTTGCCATCTCACGCCCATGGTTTCCATGGCTCGGAACAGTCGCTCACGCGCGCTCCCCGAGACGCCATCTAAAACCTGTCCACGATCCAACACTGTTAGTTCGGCACGCCCTGCGGTCTCGCGAAGCCGATGGGCCATGGTCAAGGACAACTCAACGCCCGCAACCCCACCGCCAATCAGTGCAACGCTGGGTTCCGCGTCACTGGCCGCCACGCGTGCCACAAACGCTTCCCAAGCCGCAGCGAAGGCTCCCAACGGCTTGGCCGGTATGGCATGTTCGGCGAAGCCCGGCACCGACGGCATCCGCGCCGTGATCCCTATATCCAACGAGGCCACATCGAAATGGACGTCGGGGCGACCCACAACTTCGATGGTCTGCGCCTTGGCATCCATCCCAATTGCCGCCGCCGGGATATAGCGCGCACCCGCAAACCGTGTCAGGCGCACCAGATCGATTTGCAAATCCGGCAAAGCATAGTGTCCGGCCACCAACCCAGGCAGCATTCCCGAATAGGCTGCCGCAGGCGCGGGGTCGATCACTGTCAACCGCACCCCAGGCACGGGGTTCGTCGCCCACTTGCGCAAGACCAACGCATGGGCGTGTCCGCCGCCGACAAAAACCACGTCGCGCACCCACGGGGCCTTGGCATTCATCTTGATCTCCTGATACCTCCCGCCTCGCGTAGCCAGACATGGTCAAATAGGAAACCGAATTCAGAAGCCAGTGCCGAACATGTCATTGAACGGGCACGGGCTGCACGCCGATCCTCAGGCTTGACCGTGGCCAAAGGTCCCGTGTGGCATCACGTGACTTGCCCGGCCCAAGCCCCGCCGCCTACCAAACTCGCGCGGGCTTAAAAGACGGAGACCACCCATGGCCACCAAGACGCCATTCGATATGTCGAAGATGTTCAAACTCTTTGACCCCGAAGACATCGCCAAGATGTTCAATCCCAAGAATATGTATTCGGTGTTTGAGGCGGAGTCGTTCCAACCCTTCGACATGACCAAAGTGGTCGAAGCCAACCGCAAAAACTTCGACGCCATGGTCGAAGCCAACAAAGCCGCCGCCGAAGCCTACCAGGACCTGATGGGCAAGCAGATGGAAATGTTCGGCCAGATGACCGAAGCGGCCAAAGAACAAATGGCCTGGATCGAAGAAAACGCCGGTCCCGATGCCATGACCAAGAAAACCGAGGCTTATGCCGAAGCCACTGAAAAG
>JBCDFD010000147.1:0-8704 GCA_039178645.1 Pseudomonadota bacterium
CGCGCGAATGCTTGATCGTTACGGCGGTATTGCTGCGCCACCAGATCGGCCATGATCTTGCGTTGATCATACTCGCGACCGGCGTGCAGTTCCTGGGTCATCGCCCCGTAGGTTTCCACCGACCCGATACCGTAGATGCAGGACACCGACGCCACGATGATCACATCATCGCGTTCCAACAGCGCGCGCGTGGCCGAGTGGCGCATGCGGTCGATCTGTTCGTTAATCTGCGATTCTTTTTCGATGTAGGTGTCGCTCCGCGGCACGTAGGCCTCGGGCTGGTAGTAGTCGTAATAGCTGACAAAATACTCCACCGCATTCTCGGGAAAGAACCCCTTAAACTCGCCGTAAAGTTGAGCGGCCAAGGTCTTGTTGTGGGCCAAAATGATGGCCGGACGCTGGGTGGTCTCGATCACTTTGGCCATGGTGTAGGTCTTGCCGGTGCCCGTTGCGCCCAACAAAACTTGATCGCGCTCGCCGCTCAGCACCCCGTCGCTCAGTTCAGTGATGGCCGTGGGCTGGTCACCGGCGGGCGAAAACTCCGTATGCATTTCAAAGCGTTTGCCGCCTTCCAATTTGTCGCGGATGGCGGCGGGACGGACCGGAGGCGGGGGAAGAGGCACTGACATTGTCAATTTCCAAACCGTTTCGGAGAACAATCCTAAAAATAATGCGAAACCCGACCAATATCCAAGGCTTCTGCACTTTTTTTGATTTTGGAAAAATAATTAATATCAGATGCTTGTTATATGATTGTGGGAAAATTGCGCACAGGGTCAACCTAGAGGTGATTTATTGCTTGGCAGGTCAGTGTGTTAGCGCTACTGTTAGAGGGCAAGCAGCAGAGATGGATGCCGGTCGGGCCATAACCCACCCACCCCTCGCTCCCTCATGGAACGGTCGGCATCCATTCTTCCTCTCCCATCAGAAATCAATTTGGCTCAGTCCGCAGCATTGTCTGTGCTGCGAAAATCTCCTATTATTGGATCAGAAATGGAGGCCACCATGCGCGCACGGATTTTCCAGCCAGCAAAAACAGCCATGCAGTCTGGGACAGCGAAAACCAAAGGTTGGGTTTTGGAATTTGACCAAGCCAGCGCCCGCAATGTGGACCCGCTCATGGGGTGGACCAGTTCCAGCGACACGCAAACTCAGGTGCGGCTGAGTTTTGAAACCAAGGACGCTGCTTTGGCCTACGCCGAGTCCAAAGGGATCGTTGCGACCGTCACCGAACCGCATAAGCGCCGCGTGAATGTGCGCGCCCGAGGGTATGGTGAAAATTTCGCCACTAACCGACGGGGTGCCTGGACTCACTGATCGAAAATCAGCGTTTCGGGGTCCAACTGGCTCTGGTCCATAGCACCAGTCGATGTGCGCACTTGACCGCTTAGCACAATGGGCAACACTGGCGGGGGTCTCCCGCTGAGGTTGGTTCTGTGCAGTACAGCAAGCTCCTGAACACCATCGATAATATTGGCTACCGTTCAAATCGACGGACCTTCCCGGGATTTTCCAAACCGGACCAACGATTGCATCACCTTGAGCCGCGGGGTGCCCTGAAACTCGACCTTGAGCCGGGCGATCTTGTTCGCATTGATTGGCTTGGTGGCGCGGCGAAGCTTGGTCTTCTGGCCTTCCGGGGCAGCGGTCAGAACGCTATGTCGGCGTTAGGGATCGACCACTCGAAGCCCCTCAATTTCACAGATTTTGAGAGTGGTGCCCTTACCGGATGGTTGGTATCAAACGGGGCCAACCCAGGGCACGCCATCCGGGCCGCAAACCTTTTTGCAAATGCTGAGGCAGTGGTTCTGTCGTCCATTGAGCCTGTGACAGTGTGGATCACCAACCCCGTGTCCGCCGATGCGCTGATTGAATTGGGGGCAGGGGGCAGTGTGCAGGTGGAACATGTGCCTTCTCGCCCTGACCGCTTCCACCTGCCCGAACCGTTGGGCCATGTCACTGAAGAGTTCACTGTATCGCGCGGCACCGCCCATGCTTACGAAGTGCCCAAAGGCCATTTGGTCCAAATCATTGATGTGGAGGGTCAGCAGTGTTCCGATTTTCAAGCGCTTCGCCAGGATGCGCTGGATGCGGGACTTGAACGGGCCATCGACGGCACCGCCACCCGGTCCATGGTGCGCCGCGCCTACCCAACCCCTGGCCTTTTCGCTAAGTTCTTCGATCTGGACCTGCGCCCGATGATGGAGCTGGTCCAAGACACCTGTGGGCGTCACGACACTTTTGGTCTGGCCTGCACGGCAAGGGGGTACGAAGAACGTGGCTATCCTGGGCACTTGAACTGTTCGGACAATATCTCGAACGCGCTTGATCGCTACGGTGTACCGCGCAAGCCCGCGTGGCCAGCCATCAACTTCTTTTGGAACACTTGGATCGATGACCACCATGGTTTGGCCACCGAAGAGTCTCACTCACGCCCGGGCGACTACGTTGTCTTAAAGGCGCTGGAGGATTTGGTATGTGTGTCAACGGCTTGTCCCGATGATTTGGACCCGATCAACGGATGGAACCCCACAGATGTCCATGTGCGTATTTACGCGCCCGAGGCACCAATCCAGCGGGCGGTGGCCTATCGGAAGAAAGAGGATGCGCCCATGCAGGTGAGCACCCCGTCGGCGTTCCATGAACGCACCTCTGCGCTCACGTCCAACTTTGCGCCTGCCCGCGATCTGTGGGTGCCGGACCATTTTCCCGCCACCGGTGTGCTCGGCGAATACTGGGCGTGTCGAGAAAAAGCGACGCTCCAGGATATGAGCGGGCTACGGAAATTCGATATTATCGGACCGGACGCGGAGCGTTTGTTGCAACGTGCGCTCACACGGGACGTGTCGCGGTTGGCGGTGTGGCGTGGATCATACGCGCTCATGTGCGATGAAACCGGGGCCGTGATCGACGATGGTACTTTGTTCCGGTTGAGCCCCACGCTGTTCCGTTGGTGCTGCGGCAGTGAGGAAAGCGCCCGTGTTCTGGAAACGCTGGCCTCGGACGAGGGGCTGCAAGTGCGGGTGGAACATCTGGGCGGCAGTTTGCCGAACCTCGCCCTGCAAGGACCACAGTCGCGGGACGTGCTGCGCAAAATTCTGTTCACTCAGCCCACTGTTCCATCCATCGACCAGATGAAGTGGTTTGGTGTCACCGTTGCACGGCTGCACCACCGCGATGGTCCGGCCTTCATGCTCAGCCGCACGGGGTACACCGGTGAGCTTGGCTATGAGATTTTCTGTGCCAAATCCGACGCGCTGGCGATCTGGGATGCGGTGATGGCGGCGGGCGAAGGCTATGGCGTTGTTCCCATGGGCAACGCGGCGTTGGAGATCATCCGCATTGAAGCAGGCTTGGCCGCCGCTGGCGCTGAGTTCGCGCCCGGTGTCACGGCCCACGAGGCCGGTTTGGGATTTGCCATCACCAAAGGCAAAACCGGTTTTGTCGGCGAGGCGGCACTGGCGCGATCTGCTGACAATCCCGCGAAAGTCCTGCGCGGTTTGGCCTTTGCAGGAGACGAGGCGCCACGCCATGGCACTCACGTCTTTCACGGCGAACGGCCCGTGGGTGTTGTGACTTCGGCGACCATGTCACCCACTCTCGGCCACGCCATCGCCATGGCACGATTGGCCGTGGAATTTTCCGAAACTGGAACAGCGTTGGAAGTTGGTCAATTGGACGGGCATATGAAGCGCTTGCCCACCACGGTCACCGATGTGCCATTCGTGGACCCGACACGGACCAGGGCGCGCGCGTGATATTTATCCGGGGCGGTGTTTGACAATGCTCAGCGTGGCGAGGCCCGACCCTAAGATGAGCGCAAGCCCCAGTGCTGCCAGCAGGTCGGGAATGTCGCCAAAGGCGAGAAATCCGAAACCTGTGGCTGAGATTAGCATGGTGTAGATCAAGGGCGCGATCACACTGCCTTCGCCGTGCCGGTTAGCGTGGACCAGCAGGAAGTTACCGGTGGCTGACGCCAATGCGCTGAGCAAAACCAAACCGGCAGTGTTCCAGGTCCAATCATTGGGCACGTGCGTCAGTCCCAATGGCGCGAGGATCACTCCGCCAATCACCAGCTGTGACCAAAGCAGAAAACCCGCCCGGTGATCCCGTGCAATCCAACGTGTTGTTGCCAGGAAAGACCCCCAGAACATGCCTGCACAAATGGCCAAGCCCATGCCCAAGGTGAAACCAAAGCCAGGCTTTACCACCAAAAGAACCCCGGCAAAGCCGATGCCCAGCAACCCTGTCCGCGCCCAGGATGTTGTTTCGCCCAGAAAAACCACCGCCAGGATGTAGGTGACGATCGGCCCAACAAAGAACGCCCCGAACGCATCTGACAAAGGCACCGTGCGCAATGCCGTTAGAATGCAGGACAGCGCCGCGGTCATCAGTGTCGCGCGTAGCACCACCTTGCGGCTCAAGAGCGTTTCAGGTTCGCCAGGCTTCAGTCCCACCAAAGGCAACATGATGAGCGCGCCAAGCGCCAACCGGCTCCAAGCCACGAACCACGGGCTGACACCATCCATGACCATTGCCTTGCCCGCGGTGTCGCCCAAAACGATGAACGAGGTTGCCCCAAACACCGTGAGGCCCAAGAGCCAGAGGGGCCAGGGAGTGGGCATGGATCGTTTGCGCCTTGGAGAATTCCTACGCGATTGCCCTAAGCGCCTTGGGCAAAGTGCGGTAGGGGGTCAGAGTGCGCCATTTTGCTCGGCCAGCATCATGCCGTAGGCCAGACCGAGCGCGGCAACGAACGCGATTGTGGCGGCAAGGGCAATTTTCCAAACCGAGTAGGGGCGTTCGCCTTGGACCCTGCCAGACTGTCCGTTGATTAGGATTTGGTAGGGTTTGCCTTGGAACCGGTAGACGGCCACCCAGACTGGGAGGAGCACATGCTTGAAGGTCACGTTACTTATGTCTGTGTCGATGTCGCGGATCCGTTGGCGGTCGCCCCCGATATCAAATCGCACATCGCGTTCGATGGTGCGATCCATGTAGGCGCGGGCTTCGTGGTAGCCTTCGTCAAGCTCCACTGTGTAGGCTTCTGCGCGCAGGCCTGCGAGGTATTCCACCTGGTAGGGACGTAGCCGGGACAGATCCCAAGGGGGCAGGGCGTCCATGACCTGTTTGGGCAGTGACCGGCTCGCGGGCACCAACACATCGTCGAAAAACCGCCGCACTTGGCCGCGCGCAGGGTACCAGCGCACCCGCGCTTCGCGGCGGGTTTTGCCCTGACCGTCTCGGCGGGTAACGTAATAGACCTCTCCCCTTTGACCGGTGTACCGGCTTTGGGTCTGCGCGTCGTAGGTCCAATAGGGCATGTATATACCCTGGATCCTTCGCCCTTTGCGTGCGTATTCCTGCAACCCATTGGGCGCGAACCACAGGCGGCCCAGCCATTTGGTCATGGCATCGCGCGCAGCGTCTTCGTCCAATTCAAACGCCAAAAGGCCCCGCGGTTTGATATGGCGATCCGTGCCGGTGCCACCCACGATGGGTGTGGCGCAAAACGGGCATTCGGCGGCGTGGACCGCCGATTCAAACTCCACCGCTGCGCCGCAGCTTGTGCATTTGAACACTTGGGTTTCTTCCAGGTCGGCATCAGCCAGCTGGTTTCTGAGCGCTGCGCGGAAATCCAGTTCCTTGATGGCGTTTCCACCGCCCCAGGGTCCTGCGCTTTGCACCTCAAGTTCAGCGGTATTCCCGCAATGGTCACACGACATTTGGCCGGAAACAGGGTCGAACCGCATGTTCGCACCACAGGCGTCGCAAGGGAATTCTTGACCGGTCTTAGCGGGTGCAATGGTGGCTGAGGACATGGACGTGAAAACCGTGAGTGACCCTAAACGCCCGGCGGTGGCGGCGGTGGCATAACGGTGAAGAGCTGTGCCAATTCCGTGACATCCTCGGCCTTCAGCCAACCATCCTGACCAGGCGTCCAGACGTAGCTTTCGCGGGTCAGTTCTCCGCCAGTGACCATCCGACCCATGTCCGCTTTGGAATAGGGTCCAGACGTTTGGCCCGCTTTGGCGATGTGCCAGACATGTTCCACAGGCGGTGGGGGCGGAGGCGCTGCGGCGGCTGTCGGCGCGCCTTGGGATGTTTGGTCCGCAGGACGGGTGCCCCAAGGTCCACTTGCCATCTGCTGACCGAACGCCATGCCCATGCCCGCCCCAATGCTGGCGCCCATACCGCTTTGCGGGTTTTGGGCGGCGGCTGTCATGGCCTCGGCGGCGCTGAAGTGTGTGTAGGCACCGAGATCGCCGACGATCCCCATGGACGTCCGTTTATCAAGCGCCTTCTCAACTGCCGGGGGGAGAGAAATGTTCTCGATGTAGAGTTCCGGCATGGACAGCCCGTAGCTGTCCAATGTCGGTGCGATCTCAGTGGCGATGAGTTTGCCCAGATCAGCGGTGTTGGCGGCCATGTCTAGCACAGGGATGCCGGACCCGGCTACGATCCGGCTGAATTCCTGCACAATGATGTTGCGCACCTGGAAGCTAATCTCATCCATGGTGAATTCGACATCGGTCCCAACGATTTCCACCATGAACCGCGCGGGGTCCTTGATCCGTACACTGTAGGTGCCAAAGGCCCGCAACCGCACAGGGCCAAATTCGGGATCGCGCAGGATGATCGGATTCTTGGTGCCCCATTTCAACCCGTTGAAGCGCGTTGTGTTGACGAAATAGACCTCTGACTTGAACGGCGACCGAAACCCGTGGTCCCAGTGCTGCAAGGTGGTCATGATCGGCATGTTGTTGGTCTCCAGCATGTAGAGACCGGGGGTAAAGACGTCGGCCATCTGGCCTTCGTGCACGAAAACGGCCGCTTGGCCTTCGCGCACGGTCAGCTTGGCGCCGTACTTGATTTCGTGCCCATGGCGTTCAAACCGCCAGACCATCGTGTCGCGCGTGTCATCCAGCCAGTGGATGACATCGATGAATTCACCGGAAAGGAATGAGAACATGGTGGGCGTCCCGTGGATAGTTTGGCATCAAATTCTTTTGCGCCATGATGTGATTGCAATGCAAAGTCCATGGCGGTCATCGTGATATAAGTGGCCTCGCCAGAGGCTGCAAAGTCGAACGCACAGGTCAATTGCCACGCTTCGCCCAGTCATTCCCGCAAATCCAGCACTTCGGGCTCCGCGGAGGCCAATTGTGGGCCGAGGAGCTCTTCGGCGATTTCTCTGACCAGGGGTTCAGCGGTGGCAACATCCATGCTGGGTTGCAGTCGATCATCGTAGAGCATTTGCAGCATCAACGCGTCCTGGACGGTCAGCAATGCGAACTCTTCGTCATCGTTGAAAATCGACGGGCGGGCGGCACGGCTGTCGTTGGCGAGGCCCAGACCTTGGGCGACTTCCTCATGAAAACAAGCGGTGCGCAGGATTTCAGGGTGTTCGGCACGGATGAGGGCAATCACGCGCCGGTACACATGCGGCGTTTGCGGGTCGGAGAAAGCCACCGCCAGGCACAGGGTTGACGGCAATATATCCAGAACCGTGTTCAGGATTGCGCGGTCCATGCCAGGAACAATTGCCAGCAGGTCAGGGCGCAACGCCAACCGCTCCGTTTCATTCACAACGAAAACGGTGAAATTGCCGTCCTCGTCAGTGACAGACACCGGGTGACCCGAGGCTGTCGCCACCTCCATCACGAGGCTTTCGACCGTGGCGTGGTCGCGATCCTGTTGGGCTTCGCTCACCGACGCGCCAAAACGCAATTCGAGTTCAACCGGCGCTTCCCAGCGGCGCAGGCGACTTGTGGTTTCCTGCGCCACGAACTGGCCGTCCACCGGGGAATACTCATCATAAAGCGCAATTCGGATAAAATTCGTGGCCAAATCGTTGGCGGTGAGCGACGCCAAACTGCCCCGATCGGTTCTGAGCGACCCTTGGGACACAAGCCGCGCCTCAAACCGATCATACTGTTTGGTCAATTCCTCAGTGGTGGCCAACGGCACATCACGCACCGGTAGACTTAGCAGAAGCGGGTTTGGAACAGGCCGCGGCGAGGCCAGGACCAAGTCACGGGGATCGTCGGGCTGCGCAGTATCACCGGGCATGATGCAACTGCTCAACGCGAGCGTTGCTGCCACAAGTGCCACCTTGACCGCTGTTTGCGCCATCAGCGCCCGCTCCTGACCGTAATCCTCGCTACGCTCCCGCGCCGGTGGCCCGTGCTTTGGCCGACGCCAGAGTGTCGCGCAGGTCCGCCTCCATTTTTACCAAATCCTGCTCCGCGGCTGCGCGTTTGGCCTTACCTTCGTCCGCGATCCGCAAACTGTCTTCGATGGTTGCGATCAAAGTGGCGTTGGCCTGTTTCACAGCCTCGATGTCGTAGACGCCCCGTTCGGTCTCAGAACGCACCTGAGCATTCGCTTGCCGCAGGTTTTCCGCATTTGCTGTGAGCAATTCGTTGGTCAAATCGCCAGCCTCTTTCACGGCCTTTGCCGCCTGCGCAGACCGTTGGATTGTAAGTGCCTGGGCCAATTGGGTTTCCCAAAGCGGCACTGTGTTCATCAGCGTCGAGTTGATCTTGGTGATCAGCGCCTTGTCGTTTTCTTGCACCAATCTGATGGATGGCAGCGACTGCATGGTCACTTGGCGCGTGAGCTTCAGGTCATGGACACGCCGTTCCAAATCATCACGCGCCGCGCGCAGGTCGCTCAGGTGATGGTGGCCCAAGAACTGCGC
>JBCDFD010000148.1:0-8689 GCA_039178645.1 Pseudomonadota bacterium
ACCCGTCCTGTGACCTGAGTCAGTGCGGTATTGCACTTTTGCGTTGGTGCCTTGGTGCCCCAAACCGCCACAAGGTCCGCTCAGCGCGATGAAATGGCTTGGTTTTCCCTAAGCAAGGCGGTGAACGCACGGGCGGCTTGGGTTGGCAGGGTGTCGCGAAAGACCGATCGGACTCGGATGTGACCGAAGCTCAGCGTTGGGTCAAGCGTCACAAGGCGTCCCTGGTCCAAGTCCTCCCGTGCCGATATGCCCATGATCATCGCAGCGCCCAACCCATGGCGCACCATGGCACGGGCTGCCTCGCGGGTGCGAATGGCCATGAGCCCGTTGAAATGCAGTTCCACCGGTGTGCCATCCCCATCGCGGGCCGGAAGCATGGGCTCGCTTTCCCGGCGTGCCAAAAGTGGCACTGGCACATTGAGGCGCGAGCCATCGCGCTCCATGGGAACGGGCGACTTCACCACACAGGTCAGATCCATTTCGCCCGGCGCTTTGGCGGCTCCGTCGATTTCCGATGTTGTGCGCAACGCCACATCGTAGGGACCTGTGGCCAGGTCGGCGATGGCGTCGGTGGCATCCACCGACAGGGACACACCTGGGTGCAGGGCTTGGAACTGTGCCAACCAAGGGGGCAGCCAATGCACCGCCAGTTCCAAGGGCAGAGTGATCCCCAAATGGCCCGACAGCGCCATGGTTCCCGACCCCACACCTTTGGCACGCTCAGCGGCGGCAAGCATTGTCTGGGCCTCTGCCTGAACGGCTAGTCCGGCTTCGGTCAGTTGAAAACTCCGCGTGGTGCGCTGGGCTAGGGTGACGCCTAAATCCGCCTCCAGGTCTGCTAGGGCAGCAGACAAAACCGGCACCGATAGGCGCAACCGCTCAGCCGCCCCGCGGATCGAACCGGCCTCGGCCACAGCCGCGAAATAGGCCAAACGGCGCAGCCGTGGATAGTCATGTGACATTGCGAGATTTTTCCGAAGTATGCTTTTTGATTATGTTGACTACTGGAATGATGGTCTTTGGTCCAGGTTGGCCGTGTGTTGACGACCATAGAGGAGACCAACGTTATGGCACCGAAACTCACTGCATTGGCCATCGCGGCCACATTGGCTGGAACCCTTGCAAACGCAGGCGATCTGGATGTTGTGAAACGCTTTTATAGCGACTTGCTCACGACCCCGTCGGATGTCACCCAAGAGCAGGTGAACAGCGTTGTCGCCGCCGATTGGGTCACCACGCCCCTCGGTCAGGCGGGCACTGGCGCAGAGGCGTTTTTCCAAACGCTGCAAGGCTTCGGGGTCGCCATCCCTGACCTTGTGTGGGAACCCCAAGAAATCTTGCAAGACGGCAACCGCTACATCGTGCGGAGCAAAGCCACTGGCACGCCCGCGGTGCCATTTTTGGGGGTGAACCCGCCCAGCGGCAAAAGTTTTGAAATCATGTCCATCGACATCCACAGGGTGGAGGACGGGCGCATCGTTGAGTCTTTCCACGTGGAAGACTGGATGCGGGCCGTGGCGCAACTGACCGCCGAGTGACAAAGCCGGGCTGGCCTGCACAGGCTGGCCCGTTTGCCTTGCCCGATTGCACCCACGGCCTGCGCGCGCTAGGGGCGGTGCGTTAGACCGTTCCGCTGACTGACGCGAGGTTCCCATGGACCATTTCCTCTACCGCGATGGCATTCTCCATGCCGAGGATGTGCCTTTGCCGATGTTGGCCGAGGCCGTGGGGACGCCGTTTTACTGTTATTCCGCCGCCACTTTGCTGCGCCATTACCGCCTGTTTGACGAGGCGCTGTCGGGCATGGACCACCTTGTGTGTTTTGCCATGAAGTCCAACTCCAACCAGGCGATCCTGCGGCTTCTTGGGGATGCGGGCGCGGGCATGGATGTGGTGTCAGGTGGCGAATACGCGCGGGCCAAGGCCGCGGGCGTGCCCGGCGACCGGATTGTCTTCAGCGGCGTGGGTAAAACCCGCGATGAAATGGCCGCAGCGCTCACCGGTGGTATCCGTCAGTTCAATGTGGAATCTGAGCCCGAGATGCAGGCGCTCAGTGCGGTGGCACAGTCTTTGGGCACGGTCGCGCCGATCACAGTGCGCGTGAACCCCGACGTGGACGCCAAGACCCACGCCAAGATCGCCACCGGCAAATCGGAAAACAAGTTCGGCATTCCCATTTCGCGGGCGCGCGAAGTCTACGCGATGGCTGCGGCATTGCCAGGGCTCAAGGTCATCGGGATAGACGTCCACATCGGCAGTCAATTGACCGAGTTGGAGCCGTTCCGCTTGGCCTATCAAAAGGTCGCTGACCTCACCAAAGCGCTGCGCGCCGACGGTCACACCATCCAGCGGTTGGACCTGGGCGGCGGTCTGGGGATTCCCTACGAACGTTCCAACGCGGCCCCGCCGTTGCCGTCGGACTATGGCGCGCTCATCAAGGAAACCGTGGGACACCTGGGCTGCGAAGTGGAGATTGAGCCGGGGCGGCTGATTTCGGGAAACGCAGGGATCCTCGTGTCCAAGGTGATTTACGTGAAATCAGGAGAAGGGCGGTCGTTCCTGATCCTCGACGCCGCCATGAACGATCTGGTGCGCCCGTCCATGTATGACGCCCACCATGACATTGTGCCGGTTGTCGAGCCCGCGCCCGCGGTGGACCCCGCCACCTATGACATCGTCGGTCCGGTGTGTGAGACCGGCGACACATTTGCCAAAGGACGCGCCATGCCGTCCGTGGCGGCTGGGGACCTTGTGGCGTTCCGATCTGCCGGGGCGTACGGCGCGGTGATGGCGTCGGAATACAACACGCGGCCGCTGATCCCGGAGGTGCTCGTGCAAGACAGCGACTGGGCCGTGATCCGCTCGCGCCCCAGCTACGACGACATTATTGCCCGCGATGTGGTGCCCGAGTGGGTCGGCGGGTCATAGCCGCTTAACCCTCTTCACGGTCCTGTCATCGGGCTGCGCGAATGGTGTCCTTTGACGCCTCCGAAAATCGCGTTATCGTCCAATCGTTGGCGGCGCTATCGTGCGGGGCCACAATCGGAGTGCGATCCATGCCCGACAGCACCAACCCCACCACCAAACCCACGGTGATCACCGGCAAACTGCGCCGGTCAGTGACTTGGACGCGGTTGGGCTTGGTGGCGGAACGGTTCGTGCGCGCCTTCTGGCCGCTTTGGGCGGTGCTGCTGGCGGCTTTGGCGATGCTCATGCTGGGCGTCCATGAAGTCGCCGCCATCGAATTGGTGTGGGCCGGCATGGTGATCACGCCACTGGCGGCCGTTGCCGCCCTGGTCCATGGCATCCGAAAGTTTCGATTTCCCACCGCTGGCGATGCAAAACGGCGGTTGGATGAAACTCTGCCCGGTCGTCCCATTGCAGCGCTCGAAGACAGCCAGGCCATCGGGGCCACTGATCCTGCAAGCCGCGCAGTATGGGAAGCCCACCAGAAGCGCATGGCCGACAGGGTGGCCGGGGCCCGTGCGGTCAAACCCGACCTCAACCTCGCCCCCCGTGACCCTTACGGGCTGCGTTACGTGGCTTTGATGGTGTTTGCGGTGGGGCTTCTGTTCGGGTCGATCTGGCGTGTGGACAGCATTGCGGACATGACACCGGGCCAGGCCGATGCCCTGGCGCTCGGGCCCTCTTGGGAAGGCTGGGTGGAACCACCCCGCTACACCGGACGCCCGTCGCTTTACCTCGCCGACATACCCGAAGGCACGTTGGAAATCCCCAAAGGCAGCCGCGTACTTGCAAGGCTTTACGGCGAAGTGGGGGCTTTGACCCTGACCGAAACGGTCTCTGGCCGCTTGGAAGACACCGGCAGCGTCAGCGATCCGGTTCAGGAATTTGACATTGCCCAAGCCGGCGAGATCGCCATCAACGGCGCAAACGGGCGAGTCTGGCAAGTGCTCATGGCGCCGGACGACGCGCCCACGGTTGAAATTGACGGGCAACTGACCTCAGCGGCAGCGGGCGACATGACGCTTCCGTTCAAGGCGCAAGATGACTTCGGCGTGGTGGGCGGCCAGGCCGTGGTGACGCTGCACTTGCCCGAAGTTACACGAGCTTATGGTCTGACCATTGATCCGGAGCCACGCGAGCCGCTGCTGATCACTCTTCCCATGCCGATTTCTGGCGACCGGTCCGATTTCACCGAAATGCTCAATGAAAATCTGTCGGAGCATCCCTGGGCCAACTTGCCGATCCTGATCCACTTGGAAGTGCAGGACGCGCTGGATCAGGTTGGACGCACAGAGGAACTCATGGCCACGCTGCCAGGGCGCCGGTTCTTCGTCCCATTGGCCCGTGCAATCATCGAGCAACGGCAGGCATTGCTCTGGAATTTGGACAATGGCGAAGACGCTGCGGCTGTGCTGCGGGCCATTTCCCATTTGCCCGAGGGTTTGTTCCGGTCCGAGGTCGACTACCTCCGTCTACGCCACACCGTGCGCCAGTTGGAAAGCGCCATGCGTTACGGACCCGGCCTGTCAGCGGAGCGTCGTGATGAGATCGCAAAGGACCTCTGGGACCTGGCCCTGCGCATCGAAGAGGGGACTTTGTCCAACGCTATGGACCGCCTGCGCCGCGCGCAGGAACGGCTCGAAGAGGCCATGCGCAATGGGGCTAGCCAGGATGAAATCGCCGAACTGATGCGCGAATTGCGGGAAGCCATGCAGGACTACATGCGGCAGCTTGCCGAACAGGCTCAGCAGAACGGCGAACAGCAGGCACAAAATCAGGAAAACTCGCAGACCATCACAGGCGACCAGCTTCAGGATATGCTCGACCAGCTCCAGCAGTTGATGGAGGAAGGCCGCATGGCTGAGGCCATGCAGATGCTCGAACAACTGCGCCAAATGATGGAAAATATGCAGATGGCCCAGGGCCAGCAGGGCGGTCAGCCGAGCCAAGGGCAACAGGCGCTGCAAGGCTTGCAGGAGACCCTGCGCAATCAGCAGGGGCTTTCCGACGACAGTTTCCGTGAGTTGCAGGACCAGTTTAACCAACAACAAGGGCAGCAGCCTGGACAACAACAAGGCCAGCAGCAGGGCCAAGGTCAGGGACAACAGCCAGGACAGCAACCCGGCCAGGGTCAGCAGGGCGAAGGCCAAGGGCAGGCGCAAGGACAGGGTCAAGGGCAAGGCCACCAGCAGGGCCAGGGCGGCATGGGCTTGGCGGAACGCCAGCAGGCACTGCGCGACACGCTGCGCCAGCAGCAGCAGAACCTGCCCGGCGGTGGTGGCGCCAATGATGCGCTGGACCGCGCAGGTCGCGCCATGGAAGGGGCTGAACAAGCTCTGCGCGATGGCGACATGCGTGGTGCGCTCGACAACCAAGCCGATGCCATGGATGCGATCCGCGAAGGGATGCAAGACTTGGCCGAAGAAATGGCGCAACAGCAGGCTGCGGGTGAAGGTCGCCAAGGCGGCACCGAGGGCCAAGCGGCTGAGGCTGGCGGCAATGATCCCTTGGGTCGTCGAAACGGGACCGAGACCGCGGACAATTCCGCCCGTGGAATGCTGCCTGGAGAGACACCAGCGGGACGGGCCCAAGAGCTACAGGACGAAATTCGCCGCCGGTCCACCGAACAGTCGCGACCCGAAGCCGAGCGTGACTATCTCAACCGTTTGCTGGATCGGTTTTCCCAAGCGCGGTGAGCGGTTTGCGGGTTCACCTCTGACCAAGGTCAAAGCCAGTGCTGCCACCGGCTGGTACCGTGATTGGACCAGTCGGAGAATGACATGCCCGCCGCCACAACCAAGGCTGATCTGATAGCTGTCACAGCCAAAGAGTTCACCAAATTGTGGACGCTTGTACAACGCGTGGACCCAGAAACGGCCATGCGCAAGGATGTGAATGACACGTCGATCAAAGACGTCATCGCCCACCGCGCCCATTGGATTGATCTGTTCCTGGAGTGGTATGCGGACGGGCAGGCGGGCTAGGTGGTGCACTTTCCTGCGCAGGCTACAAATGGAACGATCTGAAACGCTACAACGCGGATCTGCGCGCCGCCCAAGCAAACTTGGACTGGGACGCAGCAAAGGTGGCGTTGCAGGACGCCCATGACAGGCTCTGTGCGTTCCTTGAGACCAACGGCGACACGCAGCTTTACGGTGGTCCCATGAAGGGTGGCAACAACCACTGGCCCGCTGGACGATGGGCAGAGGCGGCAGGCCCGAGCCACTACCGATCTGCGTCCAAATACATCCGCGCCACATTGCGCGCTTTGGCGTGAGCGATGCGATTTACGCGGGTCGCCATCCTTCACCAGTGCGGAGTCGGTGCTGAATTACCGTTTCGTTAAGAAAGCTTGCTTGTCCGATTTTTCCCCGGCACAGTCTCGACAAATACGCGAGTCATGGAACAACGACTCCCGTGCTTCTGACCAGCAATCGCGAGGTTGAGAGGCCTGATCTGAGCGAGGGATAATGAGATGAGATTGACACTAGGTCTTGCCGCGTTGGCACTCTGTGCGAGCCCTGTGGCCCATGCCGCCTCTGTGGATTACTTCACTGATCGCGCAGCGTTTGAGGCCGCCGCCGGTGACGATATCCAGACAGAGACATTTAACTCTGCCACCACCGACACGGGTTTCTCAGGGGGGACGGCGTACTTCGCGCCCTTTACCTTCGCGGCCGATGCAACGTTCATTTTCTTTGCAAATAAAATCGATGCGACGCCGCAAGTCCCCGAAGCGGTGAACGACGGGTCCACCGTGGTGAGTTTCTACATCGATACCGCCGGCACCGGTCGCAATGCCTCCATCACGTTCGACAATCCTGTCTACTCGTTTGGCGGTGATTTCACGAGCATCAATGACACCAATGACATTGACACCGGCGGTATTCGCACGCGAATTGACCTAGCCGGTCAGTCCACAACCCCTGTGACAGCGCCGATCAACACCACTCGGTTCCTGGGCTTTGTGTCGGACACGCCGTTCACGGTGGTCAGCTTCACGGCTTTGGATGCGGACACCTTTTCGCTCGACAATGTGAGCTATTCTGAGTCCGCGCCTGGAGGGGCTGGGGGACCGGCGCCTGTGCCATTGCCCGCCGGAGCCGCGCTGTTGCTCAGCGGATTGGCCGTATTGGTAGCGCGTCGCACACAAGCGATCTAATCCCGAGAGCCATGGGCTCTCGAAAACAGGTACAGATCACCTGACGTTCGGCCAGAACAACTGCCCGAGGTGCGTGCGTTTTGATTGTCAGGAGGCTTGGACAGGGGCTGTGCGCGACGCGGGCCTGAATGGGTTCAGTTGCCTGAAAGATCGACCGGAGATGCTTCAGTAGTGTTCGTCCATGGACGGGGTGAAGCGTGGAGTGGAACCGGTTTCCAACCAGGTCTTCAGGCTCGCCAATTCTCGGGCCCAGCCATCCGATACATCGCTCTTTTGGTCCGCGGGCAGATCGTAATGCTCCACCGTCAGCCGCATGGCATCACCATCTTCTTCCAGAAGGTAAACATACCGCGATGGCTTGGCCTCGGGTTCCCAAAGAGGTTGAAAGGCGACCTCCAGCCGTGACTTGGGATCGCTCGCTATGGTCGTGGTCTCCAGCATTTTCTCCCCGTTTTCGAAATAGTACGCCACTGTTTCACCGGGCACTTGGTCCCCGCGAACGTCCTGAGATGCAAAGTGGTGCGCCATGATGTGGTCGGCGCGGGTGATCGCATCCCACAGCGCGTCGCGGGTGGTGTTAATGTAGGTCGACAGTACGAGATCAGGGGACATCGGGGCGTTCTCCAATGCCGCTTTGAAGGCCAACAGACCTTGAGCGGCGGGTTTGGCAAGCAGCGGTTCGATCCAGCGGTCGATCACTTCCTGCAATGGCGCAGCGTTGAGGTGGTGGTGTTTGAACCGTCCCGCCCGCCGCGTGGTGATTAGACCCGCGTCTTCCAGCACCTTGAGATGTTTCATCACCCCAAACCGGCTGAGGTCAGGGCAATGGGCCTCCAGCTCACTGAGCGTCTGGCCATCCTTGAGCCGCAACTGATCCAGCAGGTGACGGCGTTGGGAATCGTTGAGTGCCTTAAAGATCGGGTCCATGGCCTCTTCATACGTTACCCATTGGTCACGTGTCTAGTTAATTACGTGACTAAGGTGTCACATGACTAGATAGGTCGGTTTTGGTGGAGTTGGATTGTGAAGGCCTCTTCGACCGCGGGTCGGGTTATGTGTTTGGAAATTTGACGAAACTGTGCCTCGGTCACACTGAACGGATGTGTGCCTTGGGCATTGCGGGCGCGCAGGCGGTCCAGGCAGACCTCGTCTGGCACGTCCAAGACATGCAGGACATGGTCGGCTTCCGCGTCCTCAAAAATGCTCCGCATCCAGGCACGCGCGTCTGGCGTATTGGCCGGAAAGTCCAAAACCACCGAAATGCTTGCCTGTAGGAGATCTTTCACATGGGACCCCATCACTGTGCGCAGCTTGGTCGAACAGCGGACATAGTCCTGCACGCTGTGCATCTGGTCACCGAATAAGGCGCTCAGCCATGTGTCTTCGGCAATTACAACGGTGTTGTCAGCTTGCCCGAGTTGCGCCGTCAGGGTTGATTTCCCAGCCGCTATATTGCCGTAAACCATGTGCAATGTGGGGCGTTCGAGGGGCATCGCGGTCTCCGAGATAGGGGCGTTTTCCGCCGACTGGCATTCCTAAACGCAGGGATCAATAGTCTTG
>JBCDFD010000149.1:0-8641 GCA_039178645.1 Pseudomonadota bacterium
CTTCACGAATGTTCCGAAATGGAACCCTATGAATGTCTGCTCATACCACTTGCAAGAAGCCGGTGCGACACCGGAGCAGGAACTGGCCTTTGCGTTGGCGACGGCAACGGCTGTGCTCGATACGCTCCGCCCGCGTATCTCCGACGAAGAATTCCCGGCGATTGTGGGCCGGATTTCCTTCTTTGTGAACGCGGGTATTCGGTTTGTCACCGAAATGTGCAAAATGCGGGCGTTCTTTGATCTGTGGGACGAAGTTTGCCAAGAGCGCTACGGCGTAGATAATCCGAAATTCCGCCGTTTCCGCTACGGGGTTCAAGTCAACTCACTCGGCCTGACCGAACAACAGCCCGAAAACAACGTCTACCGCATTTTGATCGAAATGCTGGCCGTGACGCTTTCCAAGAAAGCCCGGGCCCGCGCCGTCCAGTTGCCCGCCTGGAACGAGGCCCTTGGCCTGCCCCGCCCATGGGACCAGCAATGGTCGCTGCGCATGCAACAGATCATGGCTTACGAAACCGACCTGTTGGAATATGGCGACATCTTTGACGGCAACCCCGCCATCGACGCCAAGGTCGAAGCATTGAAAGAAGGCGCACGCGCCGAACTGGCCAACCTCGACGCCATGGGCGGTGCCATCGAGGCGATTGAGTACATGAAAACCCAACTGGTGAACGCCAACGCGGACCGGGTGAACAACATCGAAGCGGGCGAAACCGTGGTTGTGGGCGTGAACAAATGGACCCAGGCCGAGCCGTCCCCACTGGTGGACGAAGAAGGCGGCATCATGGTCGTGGACCCAGCGGTGGAGGCCGACCAGATCGAACGCTTGAACGCATGGCGCGCCAGCCGCGATGCGGACGCCGTGTCCAAGGCCCTGACCGCCCTGCGCGAAGCCGCCGCCAATGGAACCAATGTGATGGAACCATCCATCCAAGCGGCCAAGGCCGGCGTCACAACCGGCGAATGGGCCGACGTCATGCGCAAAGTCCACGGCCAATACCGCGGGCCCACCGGCGTGTCCAAAGCCGTATCGAACAAAACCGAAGGGCTCGACGAAATCCGCGAAGCCGTCAACGTGGTCAGCGACAAGCTGGGCCGCCGCTTGAAATTCCTCATGGGCAAACCTGGCCTAGATGGGCATTCCAACGGTGCCGAACAAATCGTTTTCCGCGCCCGCGATTGCGGCATGGAAATAGACTACGAAGGCATCCGCCTGACCCCCGACGAAATCATCGACGCCGCCAAGCGCGAAACACCCCATGTGATCGGCCTCTCGATCCTCTCGGGCAGCCACATCCCGCTGGTGGAATCGCTGATGGAAAAACTGCCCAAACACGGGCTCAGCCATATCCCCGTTATCGTAGGCGGCATCATTCCCGACGACGACGCTGAACGGCTCAAAGCCATGGGCGTGTCCAAAGTCTACACACCCAAAGACTTCGAACTGAACCGCATCATGTTCGACATCGTCGAACTGGCGGAACCCTCCAGCGTAGCGGCTGAATGATCCGTCTCTTCCTGTCGGCGCTGCTCACCGTGGCGCCGATCCTTACCAAAGCGGACGTCACTGCATCCGCCATCCAATGGCCCGAACCGGTCAAAGCCCTGGTGCAAGACGCGCAAGCAGAATGTGGCGCAATCATGGGCGGTAATCTGGAAATCTCCGCGGACGCTGTCGACCCTGTTCCGATGGGCGACACGCTCCTCTGGGTCGTAGACACATTTCACATGCGCTGCTCCACGCTCCCAAGCCTGTTCTGCGGCACCGGCGGCTGTAGTCTGCACCTTGTGGCAGGCGACCACCAAAGCCAACATCTCTCCAAAGGGTGGCAATTCGTTGAAATGGGCCCCCTCTCGGTCATCCTCCTGCAAATCCACGGCTCGGAATGCGGAGGAACCAACCTGATCCCATGTGTCGAAGCGCTCGCATGGGACGACACAACGGGCACCTTCACAACCCTACGGCCACCGCTGGACTGAGTTTTAGAAACAGCAGGTCAAGCCGTGTTCAATATGCTCTGAAATCCAAAACGCTACCTACCGAGCACGCAACGAGAGCCAAGCAAGGAGACACATTCCGAAAAACAGTGTCGCATTAACCTGTTTCGATATTTTTTGCCCGGTCACAATGTAAGAAGCGAAATGTTCACAGTTATTGGACCCAAGTCTGTAGGGACCAGGGCATTCTAAATAAGCTCGCCAGCGCTGTGCCGACAAAGCTGGATCCTGACTTTCTTGCACAACGAAGTAACCATCGGGATATTCCTCATGATAACTCACCGATAGACCTTTCCGGTCCATTTCAATCAAAGTAAGACTGGGCCCACCATCACTCCATTGCGACCAGAATCCGGTCAAGAGAATAGCATGGTGCTTGGCTCCGAAACCGTGCTGTATCGGCCTAGCTACCTGTAAAACTCTGTCTACCTGAAACGAGTCCATACTCTTCTCCCTGCAGCTCTTTAGTTGCGATATTGACCAAGTATTGCTGAATGCTTGCGCGACCGAACGCACATCCAGACTTCATTGTTCCCAAAATACTCAATCACAACGGTCGAGGCGCCTTGCCGCTCAAAGGTGAAAGCAAGCGCGCGGCGCATTAACCATCTCCGCCCGTCGCGCGTGCAGCCATACCATTGCCATACGCGTGCCATACGTTTGCCATACACCGGTTTTTGACGTTTACCTTTGGCGCAACAGTGCCGCTGCGCCAGCGGGCGATGCGTTAGCAAACGGAGCCGACCATGACGATTCACATCTCTGCCGAACCGGGCCAGATTGCCGAAACGGTTTTGATGCCAGGCGATCCCTTACGGGCCAAATGGGCGGCAGAGACGTTTCTGACAGACTCTGTTTTGGTCAATGAAACCAGGGGGATGTACGGGTTCACCGGCACCTGGAACGGTCACCGGGTTACCATTCAAGGCTCTGGCATGGGGATGCCGTCACTGTCGATCTACGCCAATGAGTTGATCCGTGACTACGGTGCCCAAACGCTGATCCGGATCGGTTCCACTGGGGCCATGCAAGAGAGCGTCAAGCTCCGAGATATTGTGATCGCCATGACCGCATCCACACTATCTACCCCATCCAGCGGGATTTTCCGCGAATTGAACTATGCCCCATGCGCCGACTACGGATTGTTGCAGGCGGCTGTGCAGGCCGCTCAGGGCTTGGACGTCACCACCCATGTGGGCGGGATCTATTCGTCCGACGTCTTTTACGACGAACGCCCTGATCTCAATAAGGAAATGACCCGCCACGGGGTCCTCGCTGTCGAGATGGAAGCCGCCGAGCTTTACATTTTAGCGGCACGTTATGGCCGCCGCGCATTGGCGGTGTTGACCGTGTCAGACCATCTGATCACCGGCGAAGCACTTCCCACCTCAGATCGCCAATCGAGCTTCGGCGATATGGTTAACGTGGCCCTCACCGCCGCCTTTAGCAAACCGTAAATCGGATCGGCTAAACTCTAGAGACCATGGGTGCCGGAGTAGCCATTCAGCGGCGGACCGTCCCATCGTATGGCAGGTCCAAGGATGTCGACCTGCAACGGGTAACAGGACGCAACGTCGCTTGAATGCTCTGAACTGCAATCGCCGCCGGGACAGGCACTCAAAGCGCCCAAGATGTCAATTTCCGCAAAGAATTCAATGGTATCTCCTGGGCGAACCGGGCTGGCCTTCATGAAGTATTGGCCGGTATCCCTTGTGAATCCAGTGCACATGAACACATTCAAAACGTCATGAACGTGCATTTCCGCAGAGCAGGCGCTCATCCCGGTCTCCGCCACAACCGCCCGCGTCAGGTTTGAATGGCAACAATGGTCGTAGTTCTGCCCGGTAAGCACAAAGTGCGTGTAGGGGTCACACCTGGTGCCAATCACATCATGCACCGAGCCACCAAATTCATCGATACCGTACCAGTCCAGATCGTCCCGAATGATCGTCGCCATCGGCCTAAGATACGGGAAACACGACCACATTTGCTCTCCTCGGGTGAGGTGCGTGCCGTGAAGCGCACGGGTTTTGCCGCTGTAGAACCGCTCGTTCAGATCGTTGACATTCCATAGATTGAGGTCGCCCACCTGTGGCCCCTCCACCGACGTGATCCGAAAAACCGCTCCCTTTGGCACGCGAAAACAACGTGCATCGCGCGGAGGAACCATAATGGTCTCAACCACTTCCATCCCAGCGCGCGCTCGGACCATGGCCCCCAAATCCGGTTTCGGCAAGGTTTCGGTCGGATAACAAATCACCGGTTTGACAGCGCGGCGCGCGTTGGCATCGGATGGCTCTTGGGACATGCGCTTTCGAGGCTCTCACCAATTTCGTCAAAGATCACAATGTGTTCTGCGCCGTGGTTTCGCAAGCGAAACGAGGCTCACCGCAGCTCAGGCGGTTTGTGGCACACTTTGGGTGCCCCGTTGGTCTCGTAGCGCACCGCACCGCAGTAGACGCACAGGTAATAGCGTCCCTTGTCATTGTCCTTGCTGTGATTTTCCCGCCAAGCGCAGTCCTTTGTGGCCACGCGGCGACCGTAAGTCAGGGCCATCCAAATCAATACGGCCAATAAAAGAAGGATCAGAATTGGCATCGGACCTCCCAAAACAAAGACCCCAGCATGTGGCCGGGGTCCCCTCAAACTGTCAATCGCTGTCGAAGCTTAGACGGTGCGCTCCACCATCATCTTTTTGATGTTGGCGATTGCCTTGGCTGGGTTCAGACCCTTTGGGCATGTCTGCGCACAGTTCATGATCGTATGACAGCGGTAGAGTTTGAACGGATCTTCGAGATAGTCGAGACGTTCGCCCGTGGCTTCATCCCGGCTATCGATCAGCCAACGGTAAGCATGCAGCAAAGCGGCTGGGCCGAGGTAGCGGTCGCCATTCCACCCATAGCTTGGGCAGGATGTCGAGCAAGACGCGCACATCACGCATTCATAGAGACCATCCAGTTTCTTGCGATCTTCGATGGACTGTTTCCATTCCTTCGCCGGACGGTTGGTCTTGGTTTCCAACCACGGCATGATTGACGCGTGCTGCGCGTAGAAGTGGGTCAGGTCGGGGATCAGGTCCTTGATCACTGGCATATGCGGCAGTGGGTAAATCTTCACGTCACCGCGCACTTCATCCATGCCGTAAATGCACGCCAGCGTGTTGATCCCGTCGATGTTCATGGCGCAGGACCCGCAAATGCCTTCGCGGCAGGACCGGCGGAATGTCAGCGTTGGATCGATCTCATTTTTGATTTTGATGAGCGCATCGAGGATCATCGGACCGCAGGTGTCCATATCCACGAAATATGTATCCACCCGCGGATTTTGACCGTCATCGGGGTTCCAGCGGTAGATTTTGAACTTCCGGACGTTGGTCGCACCTTCGGGCTTCGGCCAAGTCTTACCGGTTGTGATCTTTGAATTTTTAGGGAGTGTGAATTGAACCATTCTGTCTCTCCTTAGCCCAGCACGGGCACGTTGTTTGACTGAAGACAACCGCGTGTTTCGGGGCGGTTGGCGATAGCTATGGCGAGGGTGGCGATGCCCTTAGAGGTCATGGCCCGGGTTTGACCAGCCAAGTTTAGAATTTCGGCGTCCGACGCGTTGGATTGCACGCACGAGGCGGCCACAGCAGCGAAAGGGTAATCGGGATAGCTATCCGCGATTACGTTTTGCACCGCCTGATTGGCTGCATCACGGTCCGCAGCGGACGGTTCCCCGGCGGGGGCCGCGCAGGCCCCCAAAACGGCGACCGACAAAACTGCGGACGGTGCGCGCATCAGTAGACCCGTGCCTTTGGCGCGATCTTCGCGAGGTCGATCCCGCCTTCGTTGTGGCCGATCAGCGGGTTGAGGTGCACTGGGCGGTAATCCAATTCCACTTTCCCGTTAACCCACGACAGCGTGTGCTTGCGCCAATTGACGTCATCGCGGTCACTGTAATCCTCGTGCGCGTGTGCGCCGCGGCTTTCTTTGCGAGCTTCGGCGGAGTGGATCGTCGCCAGCGCGTTGGGCATCAGGTTGGTGAGTTCCAACGTTTCCATGAGGTCGGAGTTCCACACCAGCGACGTGTCTGTGACGTTCAAGTCGTCGAGCTTGCTGGCCACCGCCATCATCTTATCGCAGCCCTCGGCGAGCGTTTTGTCGGTGCGGAACACGGCGGCGTCCGCCTGCATGGTTTTCTGCATTTCCAACCGCAGCTCGGCTGTGGTTGTGGTGCCTTTGGCGTGGCGCAGCCCGTCGAAGCGGTCAAACGCGGCGTCGACAGAAGCTTGGTTGAGTTTCGGGTTGGGCTCCTTGGGATCAACCACTTCACCTGCCTTGATCGCAGCCGCGCGACCGAAGACCACCAAGTCGATCAACGAGTTAGACCCAAGACGGTTGGCCCCATGGACCGAAGCACAGCCCGCTTCGCCCACGGCCATCAGGCCTGGAAGGATGCGGTCGGGATCATCGGAGGTCGGGTTGAGCACTTCGCCCCAATAGTTGGTTGGGATGCCGCCCATGTTATAGTGCACCGTTGGCAGCACTGGAATGGGCTCTTTCGTGAGGTCCACACCGGCAAAAATGCGAGCGGATTCCGAGATGCCCGGTAGTCGTTCGGCCAGCGTTTCCGGTGGCAGGTGGTTCAAGTGCAAATGGATGTGGTCCCCGTCGGGGCCAACACCGCGCCCTTCGCGGATTTCCATAGTCATGCAGCGGCTGACCACGTCGCGGGACGCCAAGTCTTTGTAAGTCGGCGCGTAGCGCTCCATGAAACGTTCGCCTTCGGAGTTGGTGAGATACCCACCTTCGCCGCGTGCGCCTTCGGTGATCAAGCAACCCGATCCGTAAATTCCTGTGGGATGGAATTGCACGAATTCCATGTCTTGGAGCGGGAGCCCTTGGCGCGCCACCATGCCGCCGCCGTCGCCGGTGCAGGTGTGTGCCGAGGTCGCTGAGAAGTAAGCGCGTCCGTAGCCGCCGGTGGCCAGAACCACCATCTTGGCGTTGAACACGTGCATGGTGCCATCATCAAGTTTCCAGCACACCACGCCCTGGCATTGGCCATCCTCGGCCATGATCAAGTCGAGCGCAAAATACTCAATGTAGAACTCAGCATTGTTCTTCAGCGATTGACCATAGAGCGTGTGCAGGATGGCGTGGCCAGTCCGGTCGGCCGCCGCACAGGTGCGCTGCACGGGGGGGCCTTCACCGTATTCCGTTGTGTGACCACCAAAGGGACGCTGGTAAATCTTGCCTTCTTCGGTCCGTGAAAATGGCACGCCATAGTGTTCCAGTTCATAGACCGCTTTGGGAGCTTCACGGGCCAAATACTCCATGGCGTCGGTGTCGCCGAGCCAGTCGGAGCCTTTCACCGTGTCGTACATGTGCCATTGCCAGCTGTCGGGGCCCATGTTGGCCAAGCTGGCAGCGATACCGCCTTGGGCGGCAACGGTGTGTGAGCGGGTCGGGAAAACTTTGGTTACACAAGCGGTGCGCAACCCCTGTTCCGCCATGCCCAATGTTGCACGCAGACCGGCACCACCGGCGCCAACCACCACAACATCGTATTCATGGGTTTCGTAATCGTAAGAAGCCATTGCATTAGCCTTCTATCGTTGGGGTGGCGAGGCAAGGCATCGGGCCCTCCCAAGCTACCAGTGTTTGGTTACAGCGCCATGCGAGCAACGGCGAACAAGGCCACGGCGATCAGCGTGAAGGACGCGCCCTTCACCGCCATGAGTGTCAGTTTCTGCGGCACCCCGTGAACATAGTCTTCAACCGCAACGAGTGCCTCTTGCATCACGTGATTGATGATCACGATCAGGCTCAACCCCAACACAATCGCTGGAAGCGGCTGTCCATAGTAAGCGAGGACCTCGTCATGCGGCTTACCCAGGCCGATGCCAAATGTAATCACAAAGGCGGGAATGGCAAAAAGCAGTGCCATTGAACTGGCCATCATGTGCCAGTGGTGATCGGTGCCTTGGTGACCAGAACCCAGGCCCAACGCGCGTTTACGATCTGTCAAAAATGCCATGACGCTCCCCCCTTACAACGCGAACACAGCGATGATCATGAGAACTGTGGAAAACCCAAACATTCCCAAAGCCATCTTCTTTGAGGTTGGCACATCCAACCAATATCCGAAGTCCCAAACCACATGCCGCAAGCGACCAAACATGTGATAAAACAGGGCCCAGGTGCCACCAGCCACGATCAGAAGGCCGAACCAGCTACGCAGAAAACCGTCCATGGCGGCGAACGCCTCGGGCGATGCAGAAGCTGCGACCAGCCACGCCACCACAAGTACCGATAGGACAAGCACGCCTATCCCAGTGATCCGCACAAGGATCGAAGACATGGAGGTCATCTGAGGCCTGTAGACCTGAAGGTGCGGGGAAAGTGGCCGGTTCCCTCGGTTGACGTCAGCCATGGGTGTCCCTCTCTGGAAAGTTCGCCTTTGGGTGTTCGGACGACGTTTATCAGTTTTTTTGTACCTGTCAGCGCGGCAAGGTTTGGAATTGGCGCGGTGTATTGGCGCAAGTTAAATACTCAGGGTAGCTTTGTGATCACAGTCAAAAGTGGTGTGATCACAAATGCACGTATAGGTCGGCAACTCGACTTCCGGTTGTTTCGCAGGGTCTTAGTCACAAAGGGAA
>JBCDFD010000150.1:0-8580 GCA_039178645.1 Pseudomonadota bacterium
AATGGTCCAAGGCCGCCCGGCATACATGGTCGCCTTCACGCCACGGGTGAATGGCCCCACACCGGGAATACCCCCCATATGCGGCAACCCATCGGTGTCCGCCTCCGTATAAAGCGGCTTGACCCGAATACCTTCCAAAGTGTCCCAGTCCAAACCGCCCAAAGGCTTCCCTCGAAGCTCTTTCTCTGCGAGTGACTTCCACGTATCGAGCTTATCGGTCATGCGTCGGGCTCCTTGCGGTCGGGCGGGACAATCTCAGGTTTCGGCCCTGATACCCCCGCACGCTCCGCAAGGAAAGGCGGCGATTTGCGCTTATGCTGCTTTGCAGCACTGGATAGCGCACAGATCGGCAGACCCCACGCCGTGGCAATGACCCCATGCCTCGACCCTACACTCTGGTCTGAATTGCACCTTGCTTTTGCGTGATGGGATCAAACTTGCCTTAGATTTCGCCCGGCTGGCGATTATATGTGATCCAGAATGGAGACTTTGATGAAATCTTGGATCTTTGCTGGCCTGGCCAGTGTCGTGGCCACCGCAAGCGCCGCAGCGGACTTGGGCCAGTCGGAGAGTATCTTTCTCGATGATGTTCCCCCGGTTGAGCAGTTTTTGTGGACCAAACGACCCGTGATCGTGTTTGCGGACACGCCCAATGATCCGCGATACATTGAACAGGTGGAACGGTTGCAGGCTCGGCAAGAGACCTTGGCCGAACGTGACGTGGTGATTTTGACTGACACTGATCCAGAGGCACGCAGTGATCTGCGCCAGAAGCTCCGCCCGCGTGGGTTCATGTTGGTGCTGATCGGCAAGGACGGCGAGGTCAAACTGCGCAAACCGGCCCCTTGGGACGTGCGCGAAATTTCACGGACCATCGACAAAATGCCCATGCGGCAACAGGAAGTACGGGAACGCCGCGCCGCCGAGGGCTAGACACCGTTCATGAGGCGGTCCTGCAACCATATGATCGAGGGATAGGCCGCGATCCAGGCCCAGACGAAGCGATTCAACCCGAACAAACAGGCGTTGGCCACGTGTAACACCACGGTAGCGCCCAACGCGACCAGCAAAGCAGTTTGGTTAAGAAGCGCCAAAGGGAACGCAAGTTCCAGGGTGATCACGGCCCACGAAACGAACCGTAGAGTTTGAGGTCGGTGGGCTAGTCCGCGGACGTCGCCACTGACCGGATAAGCAGAGAACAGGAAGACATCCTGGAGCGCGGTCCCGCTGCGCCATTCGGGGTTTTCGAGCTTCACCTTGCCAGAAATGAAATACGATAGAATGACTTGGACAGCCAAGTAGCCAAAGGCCAGGTCCTGAGTGAGGCCGGGCGGTGCCCAGGTGGCGGCGGTGAGGCAGTACAACACGAGCAGCGCCATGCGATCACTGCCTCCGTTGAACGGACCGGCAAACCGATGGAGCACGGCGAGACTATGGAGGCTCAAGGCGAGGAGTACCCATTGGGTTTCGACGCCAACGAGAAGCAGTGTGCTGAGAGCAAATCGGATGACATAGAGCGGTCGGTCCCGCGGATCCTGCGCCATGTGCTCAGCGCTTTGTTGCAAAAACGCGAGCGCCAGCAGGACCTCGGTCAGCCGCAGAGCCAGTTCCAGGCTCAGCAACCCGATGCGCCTTCGGCTAGTGGGAAAGGATCGGAGCGAAACAATTCGTAGTGGCAGAGACCATCGTGTTCTCGCCGGACGAAGACCAATCTAAATTGAGCTATCTCAGTGGCTTGTGAGGGAGCGAAGATCCTGGCAGTGGATCGCACTGCGTTTTCTATGACCGCTACGCTGTGCTTGGTCGGCCTATCGACGATCCGTTCGGCGCAACTGACCCAGAACAATTCTTGGGCCCACTTGGGGTTCCAGAACAGGCGACGCAGCATTGTGCGCGGCGGGATGTGTTCGATGCTTGGCCGCAAGCTAACCCAGTTTTCTTGTCCGCCAGTGGCGTTCGAAACCAGAGCCCATTCAATCCGGGGCGACGGCTCTACAGATTGGAAAAACCGCCAAGACGGCACCAGAATGGGGAGAACTAGGGAAAGCAAAGTCCGCATGGGCGGACTGAAGCGATTTATGGTTAGGGCCGCGTAAACGGCCCCCCAAAATGCTTACCTGCCACCGGCGAGAAGCGGGCCGAGCCCTATTCGAATTCCATAATCACATCGTCGACCGCAAGGCTATCGCCCGCGCCCGCGTTGATCTTGGTGACTTTGGTGGCTTTCTCTGCGCGCAGGATGTTTTCCATTTTCATGGCTTCCACGGTGCAGAGCGCCTGTCCCTCTTGGACCTCGTCCCCAACGGCCACGTCGATTTTCACCACAAGACCCGGCATTGGGCAGAGCAGCATCTTGGACGTGTCCGGCGGCAGTTTCTCTGGCATGTGCTTGGCCAGTTCCGCCGCCCGTGGTGTGCGCACGTGCACCTTGAGGTCAGCACCACGGAAACGCATGCGATAGCCGCCGGTGATCTTGCCGACTTTGATGGCCACGAACTCGTCATTTACCAGCACACGGGCCAAGCTATCGCCCGGGGTCCAGTCACTGACGACGCGCGCGGCCTCATCGCCTTCGAAGGTGACGGTGGCCCCTTCGTGATCAGCGGCAATGGTCACTGGGAAATCAGCACCTTGCAGGCTGACAACCCAGTCGCTTCCGACGCGGCGTTCGTGGTTGTCCATGCGGCCCGACACGCGGGTGCGCCGGATTTCTGCGACGCGGTACATGGCGGCGGCGGCAGCGGCGAGTTTCTTCAACTCTGGCTCTGCCAAAGTCACGCCTTCGAACCCGTCGGGGTATTCTTCGGCGATAAAGGCTGTGGTCATCGCCCCGTCGATGAAACGCTGGTGATCCATCACCGCGCTGAGGAACGGCAAGTTGTGGCCGATGCCTTCGACCTCAAAGCTGTCCAGAGCGGTGCGCATGGAGGCAATGGCAGAAAGTCGATCCGGGCCCCATGTGCACAGCTTGGCGATCATGGGGTCGTAGAACATTGAAATTTCGCCGCCTTCATAGACGCCGGTGTCGTTGCGCACGACCACATCACCCGCCGCGCCCGCCGCAGTGCCGGGCGTGTAGGCCTCGGTTTCTGCCGGTGGACGGTAGGCGGTCAAACGACCGATGGACGGCAAGAAGTTGCGATAGGGGTCTTCGGCGTAAAGCCGGTTTTCGATGGCCCAGCCGGTGAGTGTGACATCGTCCTGACCGAAGCTGAGCGCTTCGCCAGCGGCCACGCGGATCATTTGTTCGACCAGGTCAACACCGGTGATCAACTCAGTCACAGGGTGTTCCACCTGCAAACGGGTGTTCATTTCCAGGAAGTAGAAATTCTTGTCCGCATCAACGATGAATTCCACGGTGCCCGCGCTGGCGTAGTCCACGGCCTTGGCCAAGGCCACTGACTGCTCGCCCATGGCTTTGCGGGTTTCGGGGTCGAGGAATGGGCTCGGCGCCTCTTCGACCACCTTTTGGTTACGGCGCTGGATCGAACACTCCCGTTCACCCAGGTAAACGGCGTTGCCGTGACTGTCGGCGAGCACCTGGATCTCGATGTGGCGCGGCTGCGTCACGAATTTCTCGATGAATATCCGATCATCGCCGAAACTGTTGGCGGCTTCGTTTTTAGAAGACTGGAACCCTTCGCGAGCCTCTTGGTCGCTCCATGCGATGCGCATCCCCTTACCGCCCACCGGCTGAAGCTTTGATCATCACCGGATAGCCGATCTGGTTGGAGATTTTCACCGCCTCTTCGGCGTCTTCGATCAGGCCCATGTAGCCTGGTACGGTGGACACATCGGCCTCTTGGGCAATCTTCTTGGAGGTGATCTTGTCACCCATCGCCTCAATCGCACCGGCTGGTGGGCCAATGAACGCCACGCCAGCCGCTTCCAAAGCTTCGGCAAAGGCTTTGTTTTCCGACAGGAACCCATAGCCTGGATGCACAGCCTCTGCGCCGGTTTGCTTGATCGCATCGAGGATTTTGTCGATGACCAGATAGCTTTCCGACGCCGCAGGTGGCCCGATATGCACCGCTTCGTCCGCCATTTTGACGTGCAGACCTTGGGCATCTGCGTCCGAGTACACGGCGACGGTGGCAATCCCCATTTTCCGTGCTGTTTTGATCACCCGGCAGGCAATCTCACCTCGGTTCGCTATCAGGATCTTTTGGAACATCGGACAGGGCATCCTTCTCTCGGTCAACTCGTCGACCCACGTGAACCCACGCGGCGTAAATCACGCCTCTGATAGCGGTTTGCGCGGGATGCACAAGGCACACAGAGCACTTCGCCGCAGGGACACGGTGGTGCATGGGCGCAGAAACAGCCCGAGCGGTTCCAAGTCCCTCCGGCACCGCCTTGGCGTGGTCGGGGCAAGGCAGTATGGCACACAACAGGCAAGGAACCACGTTTGTAAACAGGGGAAAACTGCATGTTGGGCAAGTGGGTGAGCAGGCTGACCGCATCCAATGCAGAGCCTTTGCCGCCGTACCCGGTGCGTCCCCTTTTGGTGATCGGCGATGTGCATGGGTGTTTGGGACTGTTGGACGAGCTTTTGGATAAGTTGGCCGAAGACCCCGTGATCGCAACAGGCGCCGAGACCGACTTGGTTTTTGTGGGCGATTTGGTGGACCGGGGCCCAGACACGGCAGGCACCTTAGATCGCGTGCAGTTTCTGCAATCCAATTGGCATGGCACATGCACGGTCTTGTTGGGCAACCATGAGGTGATGATGATGCGTTTCCTGGATGGCGAAGACCCTCAGGGACGCTGGCTGACCCACGGGGGGCGAGAATGCTTGGACAGCTATGGCATCGAGGTGCCTTTGGATTTGGCTGCGTTGGATGAGGACGCCATGCTTGACGTCGCAGACAACGCCAAAGACGCCATTGGGCCGGATTGTTTGGACTGGTTGCGGTCCCTGCCCCGCATGCACCGGTCTGGTGATGTGGTCGTGGTCCATGCCGCTTTTGACCGAACTAAGGACGATGATGACCAGGACGAGCGCGACCTCACATGGGGCAACAGAGTATTCATGAAAGGCAATCACCCAAAACCGCCGTGGGTGGTCCATGGCCATGTCATCACCCGCCCCGCCACGGTGAAAGGCCATCGGATTGCTGTGGACAGTGGGGCCTACCTAAGCGGAGACCTGTCCTGTGCCGTGATCGTACCTGGCGAAATGCCGAGGTTTGTGTCGACCGACGATAATCCAGAGTTGGACTATAGCGCTTCCACTTTTCGTTGAAGCATCTGGCATCGCTTTTCGCGTTTGAGCCTAGCGAGAGGCAGCGAATAGGTGATCCAATGTAAAGTGGAAGCGCTTTAGGCTACGCATCTACCCCATAGCGCGCCATCAGCATGGCAACGCTAGTTTCAATGACATCCGCCATTTCGGACTCTGAAATCTGCGGCGCACCGAAGATCGCAGGCCAGAACGCCCGAGCCTTCAACATGGCAATGAACTGCTCAGCGGCCGCCTCGGGGGCGTCAACTCGCAGTTTCCCATCCAGGTCTGCCGCACGCAGAAGGGCGGCGATGGGTTTGGTTTTATCGAACTTGGTCTGGAGTCCAGCGGCCAGGTCTGGATCGCGCATGGCCTCTGCGAAGATCATGCGAAACATGGCGATGGCGCGTTCGGACAGAAACAGGCGCCCCTCCGCCCAGCCCAGTTCGACCAGCTGATCCCGGATTGGCCGCGCAGGATCGTAGGTCAGGTCCAGCGTTTCGGCGATCTGTTCGGCCAAAAGATCAACGATGGCATGGAAAAGCGACTCTTTGCTTTGAAAGTGCTTGTAGACCGTCCGCTTCGACACTGTCGCCCGTGCCGAAATGGCGTCCATACGCGCGTCCGAAAACCCTTTGTCCAGGAATTCGGCAATGGCCGCATCTAAGATGAGCGCTCGTTTTTCTATGTTTAGCCCATGAAGATCGTCCATGGTCGCGTTTTCTCCAGCTTCGGTACAGAAGTCCACTGACCTGTAAACTTGGCAGTTTACAATGCCGCATTTTAGCACTAGCGTAAACTGACGAGTTTACCGAATGACGCTCAGCGATGCGCTCTCAGGGAGGATGCAGATGGCATTTACGCTCAATCTCAATGGCGAAACCAAAAACGTGGAGGCCGACGCGGGCACGCCCCTGCTTTGGGTGATCCGCGATGAACTGAAACTCACCGGCACCAAATTTGGCTGCGGCGTGGCCTCTTGCGGGGCCTGCACTGTGCATCTGGACGGAGTGCCTGTGCGATCGTGCCAAACCTATGTCGAGGATGTGGACGGATCCGAAATCACCACCATCGAAGCCATAGCAGGGAATGAGATCGGCGCGGCGGTGCAGCAAGCCTGGATGGAATTGGACGTGGTCCAGTGCGGCTATTGCCAATCGGGCCAGATCATGTCGGCCGTCGGATTGCTGAGCGAAAACCCCAAGCCCTCGGTGCAAGAGATCGAAGACTACATGTACGGCAACGCCTGCCGCTGCGCCGCCTACCAACGCATCCGCGCCGGCATCCAGCGCGCATCTGAAATCCTGGAGGCGTGACCATGGCCCTCGAAACCTCTCGCCGTGGATTTCTCAAAGGCGCCGCCGCAGCCGGTGCCGTGCTGTTTGTGGGCGCGCGTCCAGACGGGGTCTTGGCGGCCTCTAACACGGACACCATGATCACACCCTTCGTGCGCATTGACGCAAATGGGGTCGTAACCGCTATCGTAAAGCACTTTGAGATGGGTCAAGGCACCGCAACAGGCCTGACCACGCTCATCGCCGAAGAAATGGGCCTGCGCATGGATCAAATCGAGTACGGTTTTGCGCCATCGAACCCGCAGGTCTACAATAACCTGTTCTTTGGACCGACTCAAGGCACCGGTGGCTCCACCGCCATGGCCAACAGTTTTATGCAGTATCGCCAAGCGGGTGCCGGGGCACGTGCTGTGCTAATCGAAGCGGCAGCGCAGACCTGGGGTGTGACCTCAGGATCGCTGGATATCATAGACGGGATGATCGTGGGTGGCGGACAAAGCGCGCCACTGGGTGACTTTGTGGCAGCGGCAGCGGCGCTAAGCGTGGCCGCAGAGCCTGTCCTAAAGTCGCCCGACCAATGGCGGTTGATCGGCAACCCATCCGTCCGCCGCACCGATGCGGAAATCAAAGGCAACGGCCAAGCCATTTTTGGCATGGACCTGGACCTACCCAACCAGATGATCGCCATGGTGAAGCGGCCCGAGCAAATGGGCGCAACGGTGATCTCGTTCGATGCCAGCGGTGCCGAAGGGATCAAGGGCTTCATTCGCGCGGCGACCTTGCCCAATCAAGCCGGTGTCGCGGTCTATGCGGAAAACACCTGGGCGGCGATGCAAGCACGCGACCTGATCGACGTGACGTGGGATACCAGCACGGCGGAGACGCGCAGTTCCGACCAGATCAAGGCAGAGATCATGGCGGCGCTGAATGCCCCGGCCCAATTCAACGTCAACAAAACCGACGCCGCCGCTACCGAAGCAAAAATGGCAGAAGCTTCCACGGTGGTCGAAGAAACCTTCTACTTCCCGCTTTTGGCCCATGCGCCGATGGAGCCAATGAATTGCACCATTGAGCAGACGCCTGAGGGTAAGATTATCCTTCACGACGGGTGCCAGATACCCACCGGACCCCACATGGCCTTTGCGCAGATTTTCAATCTGCCCATGGATCAGATAGAGATCAGAACCCTACTCACCGGCGGCTCTTTCGGACGTCGGGCCACGCCAGAAGCCGACTATCAAGTGGAGGCCGCGCTGGCCTTCATGCTCACCGACCGGTCCCGTCCAGTGAAACTTGTTTGGACCCGTGAAGACGACATTCGAGGCGGCTACTACCGCCCGGCGTTTGGGCATCGGGTGCGCGTGGGGCTCGATAAGAACGGTCAAATCATCGCCTGGGACCACCACATCGCCGGTCAGTCGATCATGAGAGGCACACCGTTTGAAGGTTTTGCCGTGCATGACGGGGTGGACCACAGTTCGGTGGAAGGGGCCTCAGACACGCCCTATCAAATCCCCAATGCCCATTTCGGGCTCAGCGATGTGCCCAAGGCGACCAATGTCCTGTGGTGGCGTGCGGTGGGACACACCCACACGGCCTACGTCATGGAGGTCATGATGGATAAGGCGGCCCGCGCTGCCGGTGCCGATCCTTTGCAGTTCCGCTTGGGGTATCTCACCGATGGTGTCGACCAAATTCGCAAAGCCGGTGTGCTGCGACTGGCCGCCGAGAAAGCCGGATGGGGGCAAGCGCCTGCGGGCCACGCCCAAGGCATCGCGGTTCACAAGTCGTTCGGATCGTATGTGGCCGAAGTGGTGGAGGTTTCAGGTTCACCAGCGGACGGCGTTAGGATCGAACGGGTCACCTGTGCGGTGGACTGCGGGATTGCGGTGAACCCAGACTTGGTGGCCGCTCAAATGGAGGGCGGCATCGGTTACGGCATTGGCCACGCCATGCGGGACCAAATCACGCTCACCGATGGGGCACCGGACCAGTGGAACTTCCCTGACTATGAGCCCCTGCGGATCTCAGACATCGGCGCCATAGACGTGCACATCGTGC
>JBCDFD010000151.1:0-8492 GCA_039178645.1 Pseudomonadota bacterium
CCCCCACCGACGCCTTCAGACCAACGCCCGCGAAAATCAGACCCACCAGCATTTGGATCAGACCCGGAACGATATCCGACCCAAGGTCGACCAAACCGCTGGCCGCCACGCCCAGGCCAATCACGACAAAACCGAGACCCATCAACGTTGGAACCGGTTTCAACCCCGTCCAGTCCAGGCGAGAGTGCGGTTGCCCCTGCCAGATAATCTTCTCATTGGGGTCCAAAATTCCGGCCCACGGATCATTCGCCACGCCACTTGTACTTTCTGCTACATATCTACACTGCGACGTTTATACGCATTGAAGGGCAAAATGCGAGTCGAAACGCAGATAATGCACTTTTCAGCAAAGAAATTTTGGTTCGCGCCGACGGAACCTATATTCAGAAACGTTGTGGAAATGTACGTTTAGCCATCCGAGGAGAGCCATGGGATTTCTACGCCGCATCATAGTTGGGATGGTTTTGGTGTCCCTGTCCCTGGGTGGTCTCAGCGTCGCGGGTTATGTCGTGTTCGATGCCATTCGGATATCGATGGCCGAAGAGGATCGGTTCCGCGCGCCGCGTGAGGTGGTGCGGTCGGTCAATGTTGCGCCGTTTGAAATTGGGCGCGCTGATCCTGTGCTCACGGCGTTTGGCGATATCGTGGCGCGGCGGACGTTGGAGCTGCGTGCAACGGGCGCTGGCCCCGTGGTCTGGTTGGAGCCGCAATTCAAAGAAGGTGGGCGGGTGATCCAAGGGCAGCCTCTGTTGTCCATTGATCCCGAAACCGCAGAGGCCAACGTGCGCGTCGCAGAAGCTGATTTGGCCGAAGCAGAGGCAGACGCGCGCGATGCGGTCCGGGGGCTTGTACTGGCGCGCGATGATCTTGCGGCCGCTGTGGAACAGGCGGACCTTCGCCAGAGCGCGTTCGAACGTCAGGAAGACCTCACAGGCCGTGGCATTGGCACGGGTGCAGCGGTGGAAGACGCGGCCTTGGCGGCGTCGTCGGCCCGTCAAGCCGTGGTGTCGCGGCGCCAGGCTTTGGCCAGCGCAGAGGCTCGGTTGGATCAAACCGCCACCCGTGTCACCCGGGCAGAGATTGCCCTGTCCGAAGCCCGGCGTGACTTGGATGACACCACCATTTATGCGCCCTTTGATGGGACATTGTCCGCGGTCACCCTGGTGGAGGGCGGGCTTGTGACCACCAACGAAATGCTTGCGCATTTGGTAGATCCGTCTTCGATGGAGGTGGCTTTCCGCATTTCTACCGCACAGCACGCGCGGCTTTTGGACAGCAGCGGTGCGCTCATCGGTCTGCCGGTGTCGGCGACGCTGGAGGTCGCCGGGCTCAACGTGACCGCAACCGGCGTCATCGACCGCGAAAGTGCGACCGTCGCCGAAGGGCAGAGCGGGCGCTTGGTCTTTGCCCGTTTGGACAATGCCGCTGGCCTGCGGCCTGGAGACTTCGTGACGGTGGCCATCTCTGAACCGCCGTTGCGCGGCGTGGCCGAGCTACCGGCGTCGGCCCTTGGTGCGGACGGGACGGTCTTGGTTCTCAACGCCGAAGAACGGTTGGACGAGGCCGAAGTGATCCTGATGCGTCGCCAAGGCGACAGTGTTTTGGTCCGCGGTGATCTTGCTGGCCGGTTGGTGGTGGCGGAACGCACGCCGCTGTTGGGGGCAGGGATTAAAGTGCGTCCCATCGATCCTGGTACGGCCCGTGAGCAACCCACAGGGCCTGCCATGGTCGCGTTGGAACCCGAACGCCGCGCAAAGCTCGTGGCATTTGTCGAAGGCAACACGCGCATACCGGGAGAGGTCAAAACCCGCATCCTGGGACAGTTGGCGCAGGACCAAGTGCCCGCCTCCATGGTCGAACGCCTTGAAAGTCGGATGGGAAGCTAAGCCATGACCGGTGGCATCCTCAGTTACTTCACCCGCCATCCCACAGCGGCCAATCTGCTCTTGGTGGTGGTTGTGGTCCTGGGCCTTGCCGCGACACCGCAGATGCGCGCCCAATTCTTCCCAGACGTCGTGGTCGATGAAATCGACGTGCGCGTCACCTGGGAAGGCGCGGGTTCCGAGGATGTGGACCGGGCGATCATAGAGCCGATGTTGCCCACTCTCATGGCGGTGGAAGGGATCAACAGTTCGTCGTCCCGCGCCCGTGAGGGCAACGCGTTGATGGAATTGGAGTTCGAACCGGGCTGGGACATGGACCGGGCCATGTCTGACATCCAAGCCGCGGTCGACAGTATCAACACCTTGCCAGAGGATGCCGACACCCCAACCGTGCGGCGCAGCGCTTGGCGCGACAGGGTCACTGACGTTGTGATCACAGGGCCCGTCGGCGTGGACCAGTTGGGACGGTTTGCGGACGAGTTCACGGCGCGGCTGTTCCGCGAAGGAGTGACGCGCACCACAGTTCGCGGGTTCGCCTCGCCCGAAACGGTGGTCGAGGTCCGCACGCTCGACCTCATCCGCCACGATGTGACCATGGCCGAGTTGGCCCGCGTGATCGAAGAAGCCGCCGACAGCAATCCTGCCGGCGACATAGAAGGCGCCAACGCGCGGGTTCGCACCGGGTCAGAACGTCGGTCCGCCGAAGAGGTCGCCGCATTGCCGGTGCGGGTATTTGACGACGGGTCGGTGCTCACCATCGGCGATGTGGGCTCTGTGTTTGAGCCTGGTATCGACCGGCAACGGGCCTACTACGTGGGCGGCAATCCGGCACTGTCGGTCCGCGTCGACCGGTCCCCGCAAGGGGATGCCATCGACATCCAACGCAAAGTGGAGGACGTGGCCGCCGAGATGGAACTGACACTGCCCACGGGTGTTGAAATCGATCTGATCCGCACGCGCGCTGAGAATATCTCCGCTCGCCTGACCCTGCTCCTGGACAGCGCTGCGGTTGGGCTCGCGCTGGTCGTCGGTCTGCTGTTTCTTTTCCTGAACGCCCGAACGGCGCTGTGGGTTGCGGCGGGGATCCCAGTGGCGCTCATCACTGCTTTGGGGATGATGTATCTGGGCGGTCTGACCATCAATATGATCTCGCTGTTTGGGCTCATTATCACGCTGGGCATCGTGGTCGATGACGCCATCGTTGTGGGGGAACACGCCGATTATCGATTCCGAACCCTGGGAGAGCCCCCGGTGGTCGCCGCCGAAACCGCCGCCCGGCGGATGTTTCTGCCGGTTTTGTCCGCGACCTTGACCACGATCATCGCCTTCTGGGGCCTCTCGTTGATCGGTGGCCGCTTCGGCACGTTGATCCAAGACATTCCCTTCACCGTGATCGCTGTCCTGGCCGCGTCCCTGGTGGAATGCTTCCTCATTCTGCCCAACCACATGGCCCACGCGCTGAAAGCGCAAGCGACTGTGGCCTGGTATGACTTACCGTCGTTCCATGTGAACCGCGGCTTCAATTGGGTGCGGGAAAACCTCTTCCGTCCATTCGTAGGTGTAATTCTGCGCCTGCGATACGCGACCGTCGCCGGTGCGCTGGTGTTGCTGGCAAGCCAAGTGGCCCCTGTCATCACCGAAGACCTGCGGTTCCGCTTCTTCGTGAGCCCAGAACAATCCTCGATCTCGGGCAATTTCGCCATGCTCCCCGACGCCACACGCGAAGACACGCTGGCGCAAATGCAAGAATTGGAACGGGCGACGCGGGCGGTGGCCGCTCGGTTAGAGACCGAGCATGGTGTGAACCCGGTGGCCTACATTCTGTCCGAGGTGGGCGGCAACACAGGGCGTGGCTTGTCTGGCACGGAAAGTACCGACAGAGACTTGCTGGGGTCTGTGGCCATCGAATTGATTGATGCCGAAGATCGCCCATTCTCCTCATCCTTCTTCGTGTCGGCTTTGCAGGACGAAACCCAAAGACTGCCTTTGACCGAAACCCTGAGTTTCCGGTCCTGGCGGTTTGGGGGCAATGACGCCAACCTCGAAGTGGGCGTCTATGGCGCAGACCTGCGGACGCTGAAAGCCGCGGCAGAAGACCTGAAAACGCGATTGGCGCAGTATGGCGAGATCAGTTCCATTGAGGACAACCTGTCCTACGACAAGGACGAATATGTCTTGGAACTCACACCTCAAGGACGCGCGCTTGGGTTCACCATCGACGGCCTGGGCCAAGTTTTGCGGCACCGGTTAGCGGGGATTGAGGCGGCGACCTATCCGTCTGGCCTCAGGTCCGGCGCGATCCGGGTGGAATTGACGGCCTCGGAACGGTCCGCGGATTTCCTGGACGCCATGATGCTGCGCGCAGCTTCGGGTCAGTATGTTCCGCTGACGGACATCGTCACCGTCACGCGGTCCTCGGGCTTTGGTACAATTCGTCGGGAAAACGGTTTGGCCGTTGTCACCGTCTCGGGCGAGATCAGCGAAGACGACCAAGATCGTGCAGCAGAAATCGAAGCCGAGCTTAAGTCTACGATCCTGCCCAGCTTTGCCGAAGAGATGCAGGTGGAATACAAATTCACGGGCCGATCCGAAGAGGAAAGCCGGTTCATTGAGGACGCGCAAACCGGCTTTTTCCTGTGCCTTGTGGGCATCTTCCTCACGCTTGCTTGGATTTTTGCCAGCTGGACCCGACCCTTTGCGATCATGGCCGTGATCCCCTTTGGGATGGTTGGGGCCTTTTGGGGGCATCAGCAATGGGATGTGCCGCTGTCGATGTTCTCGATCATCGGTCTCATCGGAATGACGGGCATCATCATCAACGACAGTATCGTGCTGATTTCCACCATCGACGAACGTGCGAAGACCCGTGGGCTCTGGCCTGCGATCATTGATGGCACGGCGGAACGTTTGCGACCGGTGATCCTGACCACGCTGACCACGGTGCTCGGGCTGGTGCCACTGCTCTACGAAGGCTCGCGGCAAGCTGAGTTTCTGAAGCCGACCATCATCACCCTGGTCTACGGGCTTGGTTTTGGGATGTTCCTGGTCCTGATCCTCGTTCCTGCGTTGCTGGCCATTGGTCAGGACATCTCTGGCAGCTTGCGCAGTATGCGGCGTGGGATTTTCCACGGCGGTGCGCGAGTGCGGCTGGTGGCGGGGACTTATGCGTTTGTGACCGCTGGGTTGTTCGCCGCGACGCTGGGCACGCGTTTTGTTTCGGGCGATCTCGCGGTTCTGGATCGCGTTCCAGCGCTCTCAGATGTCTCACACGAATTGCCGGTGGCTCTGGCCGTGTTTGCCGTGGGCGCGTCCGCCTTTGGTGGATTGCTTTTGCTCATTGTGAGCTTCATGCAACGGGAGAGGCCGCAAGTGCCTGCGGAATAACCCGCGACCTGAGACTTTACTGGCGAACGCGTCCTAGCCAGCCGTGCATCCCAGAGTTTCCGCCGCTGCCTCGGACCCCAAAAGAGTGATCCTCACCTCTGAGCGGTCCAAGACAAATGGTGTTGCACTGGGCGGAACAAACTCTGCCACAGCCGTCACAGTACGGCCCCTGCGTTCGGTCGTCGTTTCTGACACCCAAATGGATGGGTCTGACAGTTCAAAAACTGTGACCTCGGACCCCCCCATTTGGGGCGCGTCCAAAGTTGCAGTAATGCGCAACCCATCGGCTATGGGTTCCACTTTGCAAGATGCACCGACCATCGCGGAGCTGTCGGGCAAAGCGCTGAGAGCCGCGCGGATTGCTTGGCTGTCAATTTCAGGCAAAGCCGAGTAGCCAAAGCTGGTGTGCACTGGCACGCAGACGTCGTGGCATACCCCGAGGGACGCCTGACCATGCAAGCGGATCGGTTTGCTCGGGTCTGCCGGGGTCACTTCCACCGGCAAAATCACGTCCGACCCATATCCGATGCTGCGTTGCCCGTAGGTGTCAAACACCTCTGGCCGGGGCCAGTGGATGCGCACGTCGGCGATGTTTTCGGAGTCGGACCAGTCAAACTGAGGTGGAATGCCGGTGTCACCGGGACTCCGCCAGTAGGTTTTCCACCCGTCCGCAAGGTCCAAGCGAAGCCCGCCCATATGGGTGCCTTCCTCAGTGCTCCAGCCCGTCAATACGTCCACAGTCACCAAACTCACGTCCGACACAGCAGGTGCTGCTGTGAGCGCGGTGGACGCAAAGAAACACAAAAGGGCGGAGGAACGGCGTGAGATCATGACTGCGTACATATGCGCGGCGGTGTCCGTCGGAAACTCACATTGCAGCGAGACACCCGTGACTTGAGTTCGCGGTTTCCCTTGATGTGCACGCGTCGGACTGCCACACTTTGCCCATGTCAGTTCAAGATTTTGATCTCAGCGGGAAGCTTTTGATTGCCATGCCATCCATGGGCGACCCGAGGTTTGAGAAGGCCGTCATCTTCATGTGTGCCCATTCCGAAGACGGCGCGATGGGTCTCATCGTCAATAAACCCGCCCAAGATGTGAGCTTCGGCGATCTGTTGGAGCGGTTGGAAATCACGCCGGGTGTGTCGTCCAAGTCCCCTGCGATTTATGTGGGTGGTCCGGTGGAGCATGGCCGGGGGTTCGTGTTGCACACGTCCGACTACAACACCGAAAGCGCCACGCTCCAGGTGGATGAGCGGTTTGGAATGACGGCCACGGTTGATGTGCTCGAAGACATCGCCCGAGGTGTTGGACCTAATGCGGCGCTTCTGGCGCTTGGCTATTCAGGCTGGGGGCCTGGGCAGTTGGAAGGTGAAATCGTGGACAACGGTTGGCTCGTGGGCGAAGCAGACCTGTCTTTGATTTTCGACGCAGCGGACCGGGACAAATGGAAAGTGGCCTTGGGTGCGTTGGGGATTGATCCCCTGACATTGTCCTCAGCGGCGGGGCGTGCATAAGCCTCGCGCCATGCGACCCATTTCTTTGACCGTAACTGGCGTGCAGGTTTTGCGCCCGAATGGCTTTTCCGACGAACCCGTCTCACTTGCGGACGGCATAATCACCGATGCGCCCCAAAGCAGGCAAGTTGACCTAACGGGATTTCAGGTCCTCCCGGGGATTGTCGATTTGCATGGCGATGGGTTCGAGCGCCACTTGGCACCGCGCCGAGGGTTGGTTCAGGACAAAAGCAAAGGCTTGTTGGCCCTGGACAGTGAATTGGCCGCCTGTGGGATCACCACCGCAGTCCTGGCGCAGTTCTGGTCTTGGGAAGGCGGCATGCGGCGGCCACCGTTCGCGAAAGCCCTTGCGCAAGCCCTGGATGCTACACGCCCCCGGCTGTTCACCGACATGCACCTGCAATTGCGCTTTGAGACCCATTTGCTTGAAGACTATCCAGAGGTGCTGGCGTTCGTGGCAGATGCAGGCATCCGCTATGTGGTGTTCAACGACCATGTTCCCCACGCCCACGTTGAGGCGGGCAAACGTCCTCCGCGACTGACCGGTCAGGCTCTAAAGAGTGGGCGCAGTCCTGAAGCTCACTTGCAGCTTATCAAGGACCTGCACGCTCGGCGCAACGATGTGCCCGCCGCACTCGACGGTCTCGCCACAGCACTATCTGGGCAGGGGGTTCGCCTGGGCAGTCACGATGACCCCGATGTGGCGACCCGCGCGGCCATGCGTGCCCGTGGCGTGGACATCGCCGAGTTTCCCGAAACCGTTGAAACAGCCCAAGCGGCGCGGGATGCGGGCGATCCGATCATTCTGGGCGCGCCAAATGTCGTGCGCGGCGGATCACATGCGGGCAAACAGAGCGCAGCCGATGCGGTGCTCGCAGGCTTGGCTGATTGTCTCGTGTCCGACTACCACTACGCCTCGCTGCAGCAATCGGTGGATATTCTGGCGGATCGGATGGAAGGCGGCTTGGCGGCGGCGTGGGAATTGGTGTCCAAACGCCCGGCTGAGATCATGGGATGGTCCGACCGTGGAACCATCTCGCCTGGAAAAAGAGCAGACCTGGTGATCCGAAATCCCGAGGGCCGGGTGGAGGCCACGTTTGTGGCAGGTCGCATCGCCCATTGTGCTGGGGAGGTCGCTGCGCGCCTGCTTGGGTGAGCCGTCAAATGTGGCGTTGCACGGCGGCCAATGAGTCCGTTGGACCGGTGTTGAAGCAAATGGCCGCTTGGGGGGCTTTGCTGTGCACGACGTTGATCAGTGTTTCAAACAACAGGAACTCGTCTGGGTCGGTCCGAACACCGGCCCCGATCAAAACCACGTCCCAGTGTTTTTCCGCAAGCTTCGTTGCTGCCACCTCCGCCGCGGTTTCGCCGTGATCCACAAAGGCGACATCTGCCGCAATGCCGACCTCTGCCAAGCGCGCCAGGTCAGCATCCAGGCCCGCCCGCAACTTGTCGGCGGTCAATCCCGGCCATTTGCCATAGTCCACCACATCGGGGTGCAATCCGATCATCAGCGCGGTTTTCGTCGGTGTCATGTCGTGGTTTCCTCTTATCGGCTCTCGAATCATGGAAACACATTACATGGAAACAGATGAACAAGAAACAATTCCTGCCCGACCGTCGAGCATCGGCCGTTTGCTGGTGCAAACGGGGGCGGCCACATCGGCGTTATGCAATGTGTGGCTTGCCGAGAACGACCTGTCTTTGC
>JBCDFD010000152.1:0-8443 GCA_039178645.1 Pseudomonadota bacterium
GGATTTTCGCGTTTTGCCAAGGTGATGATCCTGTTCTCCGCCGCCGCTGTGCTGATCATGTCTGAAAAATACATGGAAAAGCGCGACTTGCTGCGGTTCGAATACCCGATCCTGGTAACATTGGCGGTCATTGGGATGATGGTTATGGTCTCCGCCGGGGACCTGATGTCGCTTTACATGGGGTTGGAGCTGCAATCCTTGGCGCTTTACGTTGTGGCATCGCTGCGCCGGGATAGTGTGAAATCCACCGAGGCGGGCCTGAAATACTTCGTTCTTGGTGCATTGTCCTCAGGTCTACTGCTCTATGGCGCGTCGCTCACCTACGGCTTTGCAGGAACCACGAACTTCGCAGGGATCATCACTGTAGCCAGCAGCGGAGATGCGCCACTGGGTTTTATCTTTGGCCTTGTGTTCCTGTGCGCTGGTCTTGCCTTCAAGGTGTCCGCCGCACCGTTCCACATGTGGACGCCCGACGTCTACGAAGGGTCCCCCACGCCCGTTACGGCATTTTTCGCCACTGCACCGAAAGTTGCGGCCATGGGCCTGTTCGCGCGCATCCTGCATGACGCGTTCGGCAACACAGTGAGCGATTGGAGCCAGATCCTGGCGCTCCTGTCGGTCGTGTCCATGTTCCTCGGTGCCATAGCCGCCATCGGCCAGACGAACATAAAACGCCTCATGGCCTACTCGTCCATCGCCCATATGGGCTATGCCCTGATGGGCCTGGCGGCAGGAACCGCGCTCGGTGTGCAAGCGATGCTGGTTTATATGGCGATCTACGTGACCATGAACATCGGCACATTTGCTTTTATCCTGTCCATGGAACGGGAGGGGCGTCCGGTCACCGACATTGCGTCCCTGTCGATGCTCTCGGACCGGGAACCGGGTCGCGCCATTGCCATGCTGATCCTGCTCTTTTCATTGGCGGGCGTACCGCCCATGCTCGGGTTCTTCGGGAAATACGGTGTGCTTGTCGCCGCTGTGGATGCTGGCCTCGCTTGGCTCGCCATCGCGGGCGTGATCGCCTCGGTGATTGGCGCGTTCTATTACCTGCGGATCGTTTATTTCATGTATTTTGGGACTGCGACCGAGCCGTTGGATGAGCCGAAAAACCCGGTTCTCAACGCCATGTTGATGGTGTCCGCCGCGATCATGCTTTTGGGGATCGGCAATTTCTTTGGCGTCGACCACATTGCGGCTACGGCCGCCGCCGCTCTTGTCCAGTGATGGTCCCGCCCGTTGGCCCCATGGCTACGGGCTCCTCCGACTGAAAGAAACCGATAGCACAAACCAAGAGGCTGCCCGTCAAGCGGGCAGCGCGCCCGGTCCCACCTGGATAGTCGCCGACCGGCAGACTAAGGGTCGTGGCAGGCGGGGACGTGCTTGGAGCTCACCTGATGGAGCCTTGCTCACAACTCTGTTGTTGCGCCCCGACGAAGACCCGGCCACCGCAGCCCTGCGCAGTTTCGTCACTTCCGTGGCCCTGGCCGATGCGTTCGACAGTGTTGGCGTACCTGCCGATGCAATTGGACTAAAGTGGCCAAATGATGTGCTTTTGCATGGCTGCAAGGTCGCGGGCATTTTGCTTGAGTCCTCTGGCGATGCTGGCCGGCTGTCCCATCTCGCCATTGGTATCGGGATCAACTTAACCGGCGAGCCGGATTTGTCTTTGGTGGAACTTGGCGCCTCGCCCCCAATCACCCTGGCCCAGGTTTTGGGCCGACCGGTGGACCGTGACGATATGCTGATCGCTTTGGCGGCTGCGTATGCCCACCGCGAGGCGCAGTTTTCCGACTATGGATTTGGTCCGATCCGAGAGGCGTGGCTCGCGCGGGCGGCTCGGCTTGGAGACGTGATCACCGCCCGAACGCTCAACGACAGCCACGAGGGCACATTCGAAACTGTGGATCCGGATGGTAGCCTGCGGCTGCGCACCGCACATGGTCACATGGTCATCACCGCCGCGGATGTGTTCTTTCACACCTGATCGCTGATCCAGGGAGGCACGCATATGCTTTTGGCCATTGATTGCGGCAACACCAACACTGTCTTCGCCGTTTGGGACGGCGCGCGTTTCATGGCGCGCTGGCGTATTTCCACCGATCAGAAACGCACGGCGGACGAGTATCACGTGTGGCTTTCGTCCCTGATGGCCCACAGCGGCATCAAAGTGCGCATCGACGAAGTGATCATCTCGTCCACGGTGCCGCGCGTGGTGTTCAACCTCAGAGTCCTCGCCAACCGTTATTTCGACGCCCGTCCGTTGGTTGTGGGCAAACCGGGCTGTGCGCTGCCTGTGGAGGCGCGCGTGGACCCTGGCACTCAAGTGGGACCGGACCGTCTGGTCAACACCGTGGCGGGCCACGACTTGCACGGCGGTGATCTGATCCTGGTGGACTTCGGCACCGCGACCACGTTCGATGTGGTGGACACCGACGGGGCGTATATCGGCGGGGTGATCTCGCCCGGTGTGAACTTGAGCCTGGAGGCCCTGCACCAGGCCGCCGCTGCGCTGCCCCACATTGATGTCACCAAACCACCCTATGTGATTGGCACCAACACGGTGGATTGCATGCAATCGGGCGTGTTCTGGGGCTATGTGGGCCTTGTCAATGGTGTGATCACAAAAATCAGGGAAGAACGCGACCGGCCCATGAAGGTCATAGCAACCGGCGGTTTAGCCCCTTTGTTCCAGCAAGGGGATGCGCTATTTGACGTGTTTGAAGAAGACCTGACGATGCACGGGCTCACCGTGATCCATAAGTACAACCGGGACGCGGTCAGCCCGGCCTCGGTGGCGGTGTAAAAAAGCCAATGAAAACAGACGAAGTGATCTATCTCGCGCTCGGCGGGGCAGGTGAGATTGGCATGAATTGCTACGTCTATGGCTATGGTCCCCAGGATGATGAACGGTACATCGTGGTCGACCTCGGCGTGGCCTTTCCCGATATGGACACCACCCCAGGGGTTGATTTGATTTTCCCTGATGTGGCTTGGTTGGAAGAACGTCGGGACCGTATCGATGGGGTGTTCATCACCCATGCCCATGAGGATCATGTGGGAGCGGTCGGGCGGCTTTGGTCGCGACTGCAAGCCCAGATTTTCGCGCGCCCCTTCACGGCCAATATCGCCGCCCGCAAAATGGAAGAGGCCGGCGCGCCCGAAAGCGCGATCACCGTCGTGGAACCTTGGCCTGTCCAGACTGAAGCAGGACCGTTCAAGGTGAGCTTTCTGCCCATTTCCCACTCGATTCCGGAAACGTCGGCCTTGGTCATCGACACGCCCAAAGGCCGCATCATCCACAGCGCCGATTTCAAACTGGATGCCGAACCCGGTGTCGGCGAACCCTATGATCCCGTGCTCTGGGCCGAAGCGGCGAAGCCGGGGGTTTTGGCACTCGCTTGCGACAGCACAAATGTGTTCAACCCAAACCCCGGACGGTCCGAAGTGCTGGTTGGACCGGAGATTGAGAAATTGATTGCTGGCGCCACCGGAATGGTAGTGGCAACGACGTTTGCCAGCAATATCGCGCGGTTGAAGACCTTGGCCGAAGCGGGCCGGGCCGCTGGACGGTCGGTCGTTCTATTGGGCCGTGCCATGCGCCGGATGGTGACAGCGGCCATCGAGACCGGTGTGCTTGACGATTTCCCCAAGACGGTGAGCGCCGAAGATGCGACGCAAATCCCGCGCGATAACCTCATGCTCTTGGTCACCGGCAGCCAAGGGGAACGCCGCGCGGCGTCCGCTCAACTGTCCCGCGGCAAGTACTTGGGGCTTCAGATGAAAGAGGGCGACACGTTTCTGTTCTCGTCAAAAACCATACCGGGCAATGAGCGCGAGGTAGCCCGGATCATCAACGCGTTCAGCGAAATGGGCGTCGATGTGATTGATGATAGTTCGGGCAAATACCATGTGTCGGGCCATGCAAACCGCCCGGACTTGGAGGCGCTGCACGCCGTTGTTCAGCCGCAGGTGATCGTGCCGATGCATGGGGAACACCGGCATTTGCGCGAACATGTGAAAGTCGCCGAAGCTGCAGGCTACCAAGGCGTCCTGGCCCCCAACGGTACGGTTGTTCAGCTCACCGGGAATGCGCCGAAAGTGGCGGGATTTGTGGAAACCGGTCGGACCTACCTTGACGGCTCCGCTCAAGTGGGCGCGTTGGATGGCGTTGTCAGGGACCGCATTCGCATGGCCCTAAACGGGCACGTGCTGGTGACGCTGGTCATGGACGAAAACGACGATCCGCTGGGGGAACCCTGGTGTGAAACCATGGGGCTCACCGACCAAGGCCGTACTGGTGCGCCTTTGGTGGAGGTGCTGGAGGACAGTCTGAGCCAAGCGCTCGACCGGGCGGACGACACTGTGCTGATTGACGACGATAAGCTGACCGAGGTGCTGCGCCGCGCTGTGCGTAACTCCGCCAATGGCGAGATCGGCAAAAAGCCGGAGGTCACTGTGGTGATCAGCCGACTGTCTGCCTGATAAACTGAGAAATTACGCGGTGGCCGCTTCCACGGCCCCGGCGCGGCGTTCCTCAAAGCTGAACGCCATGAAGCTTGGCATGTGATCGCCCATACCCACCACCGGAGTGTCAGACCGGCGGTCGCGGCCGCGAGAGCCTCCGCGGGACGACCGTGATGATGACGACACATGGGACGGCTGCACAGAAGAGGGCTCTGCCTTCTCCGCCGACCGTGGCGGCTGCGGTTTGTAAGGGCTGTCGATGCGCGGAATTTCGGTTTTCACCAGACTTTCCACGTTCGCCAGGGATTTTTCGTCCTGAGGCACGCAGATGGTGAAAGCTCGGCCTTCCCGGCCGGCGCGACCTGTTCGACCAATGCGGTGGACATAATCCTCGGGGTGCCCCGGCACGTCGAAGTTGAACACATGACTCACATTCGGGATGTCGAGCCCTCGGGCAGCAACATCGGAGGCACACAAGAGACGGATGTCGCCGTCACGGAACCCCTGCAGCACTTCCATACGCTTGGATTGATCCAAGTCACCGTGAATGGGCGCAGCGTTGTAGCCGTATTTCTTCAACGACTTGGCCACGATATCCACGTCCGACTTGCGGTTACAGAAGACAATGGCATTGGTGCAGGCGTCGCCTTCGGAATCGATGAGCGCGCGCAACAAAGCCCGCTTTTCGCTGGCCTGACGGTCCTTGCGGCTTGCTCGATACAAAACCACGCCCTGCTTGATCGTCTCGGATGTCGTGGACTGCCGTGCCACTTCGATCTTGGCGGGCGACGATAGGAAGGTGTTCGTGATCCGTTCAATCTCTGGTGCCATGGTGGCTGAGAAGAACAGCGTTTGGCGCGTGAACGGTGTCAGGCTGAAAATCCGCTCAATGTCAGGGATGAAACCCATGTCGAGCATCCGGTCGGCTTCGTCCACAACCATGATCTGCACACCGGTGAGCAGCAGCTTGCCCCGCTCAAAATGGTCGAGCAGTCGGCCCGGTGTGGCGATCAGAACATCCACGCCTCGGTCAATGAGCGCGTCCTGTTCCTTGAAGCTCACGCCGCCAATCAGCAGCGCTTTGGTCAATTTCATGTGCTTGGTGTAGGTGTCGAAGTTCTCCGCGACCTGTGCGGCCAACTCACGTGTCGGGGCCAGAACCAAGCTTCGAGGCATGCGCGCGCGCGCGCGCCCCTTGGCCAAGAGCGTGATCATCGGCAGCGTGAAGCTCGCCGTTTTGCCTGTGCCGGTTTGGGCAATCCCCAAAACATCCTTGCCTTCTAAGGCTGGCGGTATGGCGCCCTCTTGGATTGGGGTGGGCGTTTCGTAGCCCGCTTCGTCTACGGCTTTGATGACCCGTGGGTCCAAACTCAATTCACTAAACTTCGTCATCCGCGTCCTATGGACCACCTCGGGCGGCCACCATTTGGGTAGGACGCTGGCTAACGCGCCCAACAACAATGCGCAGACCCATTCCACGCGCTGGTGCGATAGCGAAAAAATATTGCACGGTCAAGATTCCTATGCGACCTAAGCGGTTGCAAAGGAATGCGGAGCGCAGGTGTGATTTCACTGGAAAAGTTTGGATTTCAAACCGGTGAAGGTCGCACTGTGGGCAAACAGGTTTTCTATGAATTAATGAAAGCTCGGCGTTCAATTCTGTACACATTTCAGCGCCCATTTGAACCGGCAATGACTCGGCATTGGGATAAAACCCGCATGCAACGGATCAGATTTACAGAAGGTAAATCAGAGCTAAGCCGAAAAGTTGCGGTATTCTTGATTTTTCAACCAGATGGAATTCGCGAAACTACTTTTTTGACACTTAAAGGCCTGGCGGCGGCTGGTTATTCTCCCGTAATCATTTCGAATTGTGCGGTTCCAGAAAGCTCCAAGGATCGCCTACGTGAAAACGTGACTATGATCTTGGAACGACCAAATCTGGGGTATGACTTCGGTGGCTACCGTGACGGTATTTGGTGGGTTGACAAACAGTTTGTAGATTTAGACGAAATCATAATCCTCAATGACAGTTTTTGGTTTGCCGATGGCACTGGAGAAGTGGCGCTATCCCAGCTGCAAACCTCAAACGACCCAGTGGTTGGCTATTTTGGCGCCGAAAATAGTCGCGGCAAAACAAAGGTTATTCACTCGTTCCTATTCCTTGTGCGGCATGCAGCCTTAGTTGCGCCGGAATTTAATTCCTACTGGTCAGATATGACGCTGATGCACTCCAAAACCGATATTGTGCAGAAGTGTGAAGCCCGTATGGCCCAAGAAATGGTCAGCGCGGAATTGAAGTCTGCGGTTATACATCAGCCTGGGGCTGCCTATGATTTACTGTGGGATTTTATCAGGAATAAAGACCTCGAAGTTCTCGATGAACTGCTGTTCATGGTTAAAACAAGGCGAGCTGAAGTGTCTAGAATTACTGACGCAATGCACAGCGGAGAACTGTCTTTGTTGGCTGGAAAAGAAGCTCTTGCGCCGATCATTTCGCGGTTACCTATTTTTGAGACTTTTGCCTTTTTGGGACTCCGAGATTTGAACTACGGCATTCTCAAGCGAAAGTTCATCACCTCTCCGGGCGCGGCGCGGGACAAATTTTTGCAACTTCTCGAAACGGATCCCTCGTTGGTGTGCGACGAGGTCTGGAAAGAATTGGTTAGCTAGACAGCATCTCTTTGGTCGCGGACAGGGTCAGGGCTGGATAGTCGCGTTCGACACGGTCAATGTCCCACTGAAGGCGGGTCAAGAAAACAGCGTCGCCGTCGTTGTCTTGGGCCATGTGCCCTTTGTTGGAATTAATGAATTTGTCCAATTCCGCTTTTGGGCCGCTCACCCAGCGAGCGGAGGTGAATTGGGACGGCTCGAACCGTACCGGCAAGCTGTATTCCAGTTCGATCCGGCTGGCGAGCACCTCAAATTGTAGTGCGCCGACGACGCCCACGATGAAGCCTGATCCGATCATCGGCTTGAACACTTTAGCCGCACCCTCTTCGGCGAACTGCAACAGGGCCTTATCCAAATGTTTGGCTTTCATCGGGTCGCCCGCACGCACCGCTTGCAACAGTTCCGGCGCAAACGATGGGATGCCGGTGACGCGAATGTCCTCGCCTTCGGTCAGGGTGTCCCCAATCCGCAGTTGACCATGGTTGGGGATGCCGATGATGTCGCCCGCCCAAGCCTCTTCGGCCAACTCGCGGTCAGAGGCTAGGAACAGCACCGGGTTCGACACCGCCATGGGTTTTTTAGTGCGCACATGGGTCAGCTTCATGCCGCGCTTGAAGTGACCCGAAGCCATGCGCACGAACGCCACGCGGTCGCGGTGTTTAGGGTCCATGTTCGCTTGGACCTTGAAGACAAAGCCCGACACCTTCTTTTCTTCCGGTCCCACGTGCCGAGGTTGCGCGGATTGGGGTTGGGGCTGCGGACCATAGGCCGCGATACCTTCCATCAACTCGCGCACGCCGAAGGAGTTGATCGCGCTGCCAAACCAAATGGGCGTCATGGTACCGTCGTGGACCGCTTGAGGGTCGAGAGCTGGCAGCAGTTCACGCACCATTTCGACCTCTTCTTTAAACTGCTCTAGCAGTTCGGCGGGCACGTGGTCTGCCAATTTGGGGTCATCCAGTCCCTCGATCTCGATGGTCTCTGCCACCACGTTGCGGTCGGCGCGGTCCATGAGTTCCAGCCGGTCGCGCAACAGATCATAGCAGCCCAGGAAATCCCGCCCCAAGCCGATGGGCCAACTGGCTGGCGTCACGTCGATGGCAAGGTTTTCTTGGATTTCGTCGATGATCTCGAATGTGTCCCGACTTTCCCTGTCCATCTTGTTGCAGAACGTCAGGATCGGCAGGTCGCGCAGGCGGCAGACTTCAAAAAGTTTGCGGGTTTGGCTCTCAACGCCCTTGGCTCCGTCGATCACCATGATGGCCGCGTCCACCGCCGTGAGTGTGCGATAGGTGTCTTCGGA
>JBCDFD010000153.1:0-8432 GCA_039178645.1 Pseudomonadota bacterium
CTGGCCAACAACCAGACGGTTGCGGCCGATGATGTGGCAGCCCTAAGGCAAGCCTCGGACCAATAGCCTCCAACAACCCAGTGATGAAACTTTAACGAGCCCTCTCCCGGAAGAGCACGTCGCCGTAACTGGATGAAGCTGAGTTTAAAGAGCAACTAGCAACACAAACACCCTGGCCTTAGCCGCCGTTCCTTCCAAGTAGCAAGAGCACTGCAGACAGGAAAACCGCGGACACCAACCCACCCAACACGGCCCAAAGGAAGGGAGAACCAGCTTCGCGGGGCTGGTCGTCTTCCACAACTATCGATTGCTGCAGGATCAAAGTCTGCGCCAGTTGCGGCAAACGGGGACCATAGCGGGCCAGAATCCGTGCTGTCGTCGCAAAGTCCCGCAGCAACGCCTGAGGACCAATGTTTTGGGCAATATAAGTTTCGACGACGGGCTGGGCCACTTTCCAGATGTTGATGTTGGGATTGAGGGAACGGGATACACCCTCCACAACAACCATGGTCCGCTGCAACAAAATCAGTTCTGTGCGCGTTTGCATGCCAAAGCGTTCTGTCACCTCGAAGAGATAGCTCAGCAACCGAGCCATTGAGATGCGTGAGGCGTCCATCCCAAAAATGGGTTCGCCGACGGCACGCAATGCTCTAGCAAATTCATCGATGTCCTGGTCCGCGGGCACGTACCCAGCTTCAAAATGGACCTCTGCCACACGGCGATAGTCTTTACGAATGAAGCCATAAAGGATCTCAGCGTAGACCTTGCGGGTATACTCATCGATCCGACCCATAATTCCAAAGTCCAGTGCAACGATCTCGCCCGTTGCGGTGATCTTCAAGTTGCCCTGGTGCATATCGGCATGGAAATAGCCGTCCCGCAAAGCGTGATTTAGGAACAGTTGCAGCACCCGCTCGCCCGCTTCGTACCGATTGACCCCAGCGGCATCGAGAGCCGCGATGTCATTGGCCGGGATGCCATTGGCCCATTCCAGTGTCATGACCCGGCGGCTTGAATAGGCCCAATGCACCTTCGGTACAGAAAACCCAGGGTCCTTGGCGGTGGTTGCGGCGAACTCTCCGGCCGCGGACGACTCCAGTCTCAGATCCAACTCGCCTTTCACCACGCCTTCAAAGTGCGTGATCACGTCCTTGGGGCGGAGGCGGCGCGACGATGGGGAAAACGATTCAGCCATCTGAGCCATGAGGTAAAACTCATCCACGTCGGTTTGAAACGCGCGTTCAATGCCAGGCCGCAGCACTTTGACCGCCACTGTTTCGCCGGTTTCTGCCAACTTGGCTTTGTGGACCTGAGCGATGGATGCGGCGGCGATGGGTGGGCTTAGCTCACTGAAAATCTTCTCAGCCGGTGCCTCAAGTTCATTTTCGATCTGCTTCTTGGCCTCAGCCAGAGGGAACGGCGGCAGTTTGTCCTGAAGGACCTTCAACTGCATGGCCAGCTCTTCGCCCACCACATCTGGTCGCGTGGACAGTATCTGGCCAAACTTGATGTAAGCCGGACCCAAGGCGGTGAGCGCACGGGTGGCAGGTGGCATGTTTGGATCGCCGCGCAGCCCAAGGAACTTGAACGGCCAGCCCAAAACGCGAGCCACGATCCGCACCGGAGGCGGCGCATTGAATGCGTCGAGAACGACTTTCATGGCACCGGTCCGTTCAAACGTGGCACCGGTGCGCACCAATCTCCAAATGTTGTGGGGGCCTCGCACCTAGAGTTTCCACCCCGAATGCAGCGCCGCTATGCCCATGGACAGGTTTCGGTACTTCACTTGGTCGAAACCGGCGTCGGCAATCATATCGGCGAACCGAAGCTGATCTGGGAAGTTGCGGATGGATTCCACCAGATACTGGTAACTGTCACGGTCGCCTGCAATCGCCTGCCCCATCCGCGGGATGACGTTGAACGAATATTGGTCGTAAGCCCATTGTAGCGGCGGGTTCGGCAGTTGACTGAACTCCAGGACCATCAGCCGTCCACCTGGTCGAAGGACCCGGAACGCCTCCGACAAGCCGTCTTCGATCCGGGTGACATTCCTGATCCCGAAAGAAATTGTGTAGGCGTCGAATGTGTTGGCCTCAAACGGCAACGCCATGGCATCCCCCACCACCCAAGTCAGGCGGTCGGAAAAGGATTGCGCGTCGGCGCGTGCTTGTCCTTCGACCAGCATGTCTTCGGTGAGGTCGAGCACCGTGACATCGGCCATCGGCGCACGTTTCAGCACGCGAAACGCAATATCCCCTGTGCCCCCAGCCACATCAAGGACATGCATACCGCCGCGCGGGGCGAGCCAGTCCATCATGGCGTCCTTCCAAAGCCGGTGGATGCCCATGGACATGACATCGTTCATCACGTCGTAGCGATTGGCCACACTGGAAAACACGCCTTGGACCAGATCGGCCTTCTCGTCTTCCAAGACAGTCCTGGCTCCGAACTGGGTTGTGCGGGGGGAAGTGTCGTCCATAGATGCCTCACCGATTTGCAATTTGCTCACTTATAGGGCGGTTGACGGGGGGAGCAATGAGCTTGATTTCATTCAAGCCTAAGGCCAAGTCTCTGCAACCTGTTCGATTTAGCGAGCTCGTCGCGCGCACTGAAATTGACCCCGTGGGAGCAGACAATGCCCGAATTGCCAGAGGTGGAAACGGTGCGCCGTGGGTTAGACCCTGTGATGACCGGCGCGCGTATTGAGAAAGCCGACGTGCGGCGCCCGGACCTGCGCTGGCCATTTCCCGACCACATGCAAGCCCGGCTGGAAGGTCAAACGGTGACGCGGTTGCGCCGACGGTCGAAGTATTTGTTGGCGGACTTGGACGGGGGGGAGACGCTGCTCATTCACCTGGGCATGTCAGGGCGGATCCTGATCAGTCAGGACAAAGAGAGCGCCAAAGAAACGCTGGGCTCCTATGCTCAAGCCCACAGCGCGCCAGAACCCCATGACCATGTTGTGTTTGAAATGAACAACGGCGCGCGGGTCACGTTCAATGATCCCCGCCGTTTCGGTGCGATGGACCTGATGGCCACTGATGGACAGGCGGATCACAAGCTTTTGGCGAAACTGGGGCCCGAACCCTTGGGCAATGGATTCCATGCTGACCACCTTGCGCAGTCGTTTGATGGCAAGAAAGCCTCGATCAAGGCCGCTCTTCTTGACCAGCGGATCGTGGCGGGCCTTGGCAATATCTATGTCTGCGAAGCCCTGTTTCGGTCTGGCATATCGCCGAAACGTGCGGCTGGACGGATCAGTCATGACCATTTGTCGGCCCTGGTGGACGCCATACGCCAAGTGCTCACCGAAGCGATTGCCGCAGGCGGATCCTCGCTGCGCGATTACCGCCAGGCAGACGGCGATCTGGGATATTTCCAGCACACGTTTCGAGTTTATGGCCGGGCCGACCAGCCCTGCTTGAAAGACGGATGTGGCGGCACTGTGATCCGTACGGTCCAGACGGGCCGGTCCAGCTTCCACTGTCCACGGTGCCAAAGATAGCTTGATCCCGGCTGCGAGATTGGTAAGTCTGGGCGCTGTTGCTAACGACAAGGCGAACGACATGGCCTATGAGACGCTGATCGTCGACATTGACGATCATATCGCTCACATCCGGTTCAACCGTCCCGACCACAAGAATGCCCTAAACAAGCAGATGCGCGGCGAGTTGGTCGATGCGCTGGAAGCGGCTGGCCGGAACGACAAAGTCCGCTGTGTTCTGCTTTCTGGCAATGAAAAGGTCTATTGCGCGGGCCACGATGTGGGCGAACTGGCGGAACGCGGGTTTTCTGACCTGTTTTGCGAAGACTTTCCATTTGGCAACGCGGGCCCCTTGGTTCACACCAGAAAGCCTTTGATTTCGGCCGTATCGGGATATGCCGTCGGCGCAGGTTGCGAAATGGCTATGCAAAGCGACCTGATCGTGGCTGCGGACAACGCAAAGTTTGGATTGCCGGATGTGAACCTCGGCGTGATCCCAACCATGGGCGGCACACAACGGCTCGTACGAGCCATTGGGAAAGCCAAAGCGATGGACATGCACCTCACCGGTCGTTTCCTCAGCGCCGAAGAAGCAGAGCGCGCCGGACTGGTGAGCCGGGTCGTGCCCACTAAGAAGCTAATCGAAGAAGCGCGCGGTGTTGCCACAAAAATCGCCGAAAAATCATCCGTCACGGTGCGCGCGATCAAAGAAGCCGTGAACCGGAGCTTTGAAACGCCGCTGGGCGAAGGCATGCTTTACGAACGCCGCCTGTTTCAGGCGTTGTTTTCAACAACGGATCAACAGGAAGGCATGGCCGCCTACCTGGAAAAACGCGAAGCGCAGTTCCGCGACCGTTGAGCCTGTGCCACAAGGCTTCTAGAGCGCTTGACAGCCAGCGTCGCAATCTGTAGCCCGCCGTCTCTATCGTCAGACACAACCACTGGGATTCTGTACCACATGGCCAACACGCCACAGTCCAAGAAACGCGCGCGCCAGAACGAACGCCGCTACGCCGTAAACAAAGCACGCCGGTCCCGTATCCGGACTTTCCTGAGAAAAGTCGAAGAGGCCATTGCCTCTGGCGATAAAGATGCCGCCGCCACAGCGCTTCGGGTTGCCCAACCTGAATTGATGCGTGGTGTCACCAAAGGCATCCTGCACAAAAACACAGCCGCGCGGAAAATGTCCCGCCTGTCGGCACGTGTGAAGGCCATCGCCTAAGCTTATCGATATCTGTCTGACGATTTTTTCCGGCCCTGGTGCTCTACTATGAACACCAGGGTATATTTGTCAGAAAAACTAATATTTCTAGAGAGTTGCAAGAATTTCCTTGCCCGAACCGCACTTTGAATTATCGACAAATGCTAAGTTTGGATTCGCGGATCTTAATGATCTGTCAACGGCGAAGTTCTGTTGCGAAGTCGGCAGACCCATTGTTACGTTACTGCAGCGACTCACGTCGCATTGGGGGACATGAATGCTGTGACCCACAAGCTACGGCCAGGCTCTAGGCAGTTTCGAGCACGGCCCAGCTACCGTCGCAGGCATTCGCTTCCGGTGCTGCGGGTGAAACCGTGGAACCGGCCCAACGATTTGGCCCTGCCAGGCCGCCGTTGGGACCTGTGTCCAGATAGACCGGTTGCCAAAAAACGGGACACGTCCCGTTGGTGACTCTGACGCTCTTGCGTCCACCCGCTTCGGCGGGACGGAAGACCTGTGTCGTTATCTTTGCGACACAACCGACGAGGTGGTGGGCTGACATTTTGGGCGTCGGCCTTTTTGCGAATGGAAACGGGGCATATGACAGAAGACACGTGGGGGCGGGTTCAGAACACTTTGCGCAAGCAAGTGGGAGACAACAATTATCATACTTGGATTGAACCCATCTCATTTAAATCATTTGATGACGGCGTGGTGCGGTTGAGCGTACCAACGAGCTTTTTTGGCACATGGGTGGATCGCAATTTTGGCGATGTCATCCTGGTGAGCCTGCACCAGGACGGCACCAACGTGAGCCGGCTGGACTTTGAGGTTGCCAATGACCGCGCACCGGCAAATGTGTGCGGGACTAAGACCGAAATGAAAGCGCCCACAGTAAGACCGCACAAGACTCCATTGCCCACCAGTTTACATGGGTTGGACTTACGGGGGGCCGCCCTGGATTCGCGCTACACGTTCGACAACTTCGTGGTCGGCAAGCCAAATGAACTGGCACACGCGGCGGCGCGGCGTGTGGCCGAAGACAACTCGGTGACCTTTAACCCGCTGTTTCTGTACGGCGGCGTGGGCTTGGGCAAAACGCATTTGATGCATGCCATCGCATGGCACAAGCGCAAAGAATGGCAGGACTTGAACGTTCTGTTCCTGTCCGCTGAGCAATTCATGTACCGGTTTGTGCAGGCCCTGCGCGAAAAACAGATGATGGATTTCAAGCAGTTGTTCCGATCTGTGGATGTGCTCATGGTCGATGACGTGCAGTTCATTGCAGGCAAAGACAGCACTCAGGAAGAGTTTTTCCACACATTCAACGCCTTGGTGGATCAGAACAAGCAGATCGTCATATCGGGGGACAAGACCCCGAGCGAGATGACTGGCATGGAAAACCGCATCATTTCGCGCCTGCAAAGCGGTCTGGTGGTGGACCTCCACCCCACCGATTACGAACTTCGCTTGGGCGTCTTGCAGCAGAAAGCCGAGTCCTACGCGCTGCAATATCCGGACCTACACATTGAGCCGGGGGTGCTTGAATTCCTCGCCCACCGCATTTCCACCAATGTGCGCGTTCTCGAAGGCGCTTTGATGCGCCTCTTTGCCATGGCGAGCTTGGTCGGTCGTGAAATCGACATGCACATGACCCAGGATTGCCTGAGCGACATCCTCCGCGCCTCCGAACGCAAAGTGTCCATAGACGAGATCCAGCGCCGGGTGGCCGAACACTACAACATCCGCCTCAGCGAGATGATTGGACCGACCCGAATGCGCACTGTGGCGCGGCCCCGGCAAATCGCCATGTATCTGTGCAAGCAAATGACCACGCGGTCCTTGCCGGAGATTGGGCGCAAGTTTGGTGGGCGGGATCACACCACCATCATGCATGGAGTGAAGCGCATCGAAGAACTCAAGGGCAAAGACACTCAGATCGCCGACGATCTGGAACTCCTGCGCCGGAGCCTGGAAGCCTAAGGTCGCCGCCACGCGCGGCCATGGGCCCAAGCACTTGACAGATGTCCAAAATCGGCGGCTCGAAAGGCCTTGAGCCGCCACGGAAATCGTCTAGTGTCGCAGTCCCGGCAGTAAGAGAGGGTTCCGGCCATGCGGATCAGTATTGAGCGCGCCACGTTGCTAAAGGCCGTGTCCCAGGCCCAATCGGTGGTGGAACGCCGCAACACCATTCCGATCCTCGGAAATGTCCTGATCGAGGCCGCCGAGAGCGACGTGACCTTCCGCGCCACAGACCTTGATATTGAGGTGGTGGACAAAACCGCCGCTCAAGTGGCGCAAGCCGGGGCGACCACAGTTTCCGCCGTGACCTTGCACGAGATTGTCCGCAAGCTGCCCGATGGCGCGTTGGTCACGCTTTTCGCCGACCCAGCGAGCCAGATTTTGACGGTTGAGGCAGGGCGGTCCAGCTTCCAGTTGAACACACTGCCGAAGGAAGATTTTCCGGTGATGCCGGGCACGCAATACGGGTCTAACTTTGCGGTGCCGACGAAAACGCTGCGGCGCCTGTTCGACAAATCCAAGTTTGCCATTTCAACCGAAGAAACCCGGTATTACCTCAATGGCGTCTACATGCACGTGGCAGAGTCAGATGGTGCTCAGGTACTGCGCTGCGTGGCCACAGATGGTCACCGCCTCGCCCGCATAGATGCCGAATTGCCAGAGGGTGCAGCCGACATGCCAGGCGTGATCGTCCCCCGCAAAACCGTCGGCGAATTGCGTAAACTATTGGAAGACGATGAAGTGGACATCGCCGTGTCTGTATCTGACACCAAGGTCCGCTTTGCCACGCCCGAAGTCACCATGACCTCCAAAGTCATCGACGGCACATTCCCCGATTACACCCGCGTGATCCCCGCCGGGAACCCGAAACGGATGGAGGTCGACGCGTCCGATTTCTACAAGGCTGTAGACCGGGTGGCGACCGTGTCGTCCGAACGCTCCCGCGCGGTGAAACTCACCATGGACGAAGACCGCCTAGTCCTGTCCGTGAATGCACCGGACAGTGGGGCGGCACAGGAAGAATTGGCCGTGGCCTATGGTGATGAGAAGCTGGAGATCGGGTTTAACGCCAAGTACCTCCAGGAAATTGCCAGCCAGGTGGACCGCGAAAACGCTGTGTTTATGTTCAACTCCTCTGGCGATCCCACGCTGATGCGCGAAGGGTCGGACACCTCGGCGGTCTACGTGGTGATGCCCATGCGGGTCTGATCTAGGTCTGCGTCCAGATTGATTGGTGCCCATGGCACTGCACCTGCGCCACCTCACTCTGTCGCATTTTCGTTCGCACGGCCGAGCCAAGCTCGACTTTGACGGGCGTCCGGTGGCGATCCATGGACCCAACGGGGCCGGTAAGACCAACCTGATTGAAGCCATATCGCTGCTGTCCCCTGGACGGGGCCTACGACGCGCCACGGCGGACGAGTTGATCCGTCGGCCGGAGGCAATCGGCTGGAAAATTCGTGCCGAAGTGGACAGTCGCGGCAGCCTGCATGAACTCACCACCTGGGCGGAACCAGGCGGGTCGCGCAGCGTCCAGATCGACGGCAAAGCGGCCACGCAAACGGCGCTTGGCCGGATTGTGCGTCTGGTCTGGCTTATCCCGGCCATGGACCGCCTTTGGATCGAAGGTGCCGAAGGCCGTCGTCGGTTTCTCGACCGTGTGACGCTTAGTTTTTTTCCCACCCACGCCGACGCCACGATCACCTATGAAAAGGCCATGCGCGA
>JBCDFD010000154.1:0-8417 GCA_039178645.1 Pseudomonadota bacterium
ACTCACCACCTTCTTTGATGCCCGAGGGCCAGCGTGCGGTGATGGTTTTGGTTCTGGTGTAGAACCTGAACGCGTCTGGCCCATGCTGGTTGAGATCACCGAAGCCGGATTTTTTCCATCCACCAAAGGTGTGGTAGGCCAATGGTACGGGGATTGGCACGTTGATGCCCACCATCCCGATGTTGATCCGGTTGGCAAAATCCCGCGCGGTGTCGCCGTCGCGAGTGAAGATCGCCGTGCCGTTGCCGTATTCGTGGTCCATGGCCATGCCGATGGCCTCTTCATAGGTTTGGGCACGCACAGTGGACAACACGGGCCCGAAGATCTCGGTGCGGTAGATGTCCATGTCGGTGGTCACGCGGTCAAACAGATGCGGCCCTACGAAGAAGCCGTCTTCGTACCCTTGGAGATTGAAGTTGCGGTTGTCGACCACAAGCTCTGCGCCCTGGTCCACACCGGATTGTATCAACCGGTGGATATTTTCCTTGGCCGCCGCTGTCACCACAGGGCCAAAATCCACGTCGTTTCCGGCGGTGTAGGGACCGACTTTCAAGCTTTCGATGCGCGGTACCAGCTTTTCGATCAGCCGATCCGCGGTGCTGTCGCCCACAGGAACGGCCACGGAAACCGCCATGCAACGTTCGCCCGCAGCGCCATATCCCGCGCCCACCAGCGCATCCGCCGCTTGGTCCATGTCCGCATCGGGCATGACGATCATGTGGTTCTTGGCGCCGCCAAAACACTGCGCGCGTTTCCCGTTGGCTGTGGCGCGGCTGTAGATATATTGCGCGATGGGGGTCGAGCCCACAAAACCCACGGCCTGGATAGCGTCATTGTCGAGCAGAGCGTCCACCGCCTCTTTGTCGCCATTCACCACCTGGCACACGCCGTCGGGCAGACCGGCCTCTTTGAGCAACTCGGCCAGCATCATTGGCACGGACGGGTCGCGCTCAGACGGTTTCAGAATCACGGCATTCCCGGCAGCCAGCGCGGGACCAAGTTTCCACATCGGGATCATGGCGGGGAAGTTGAACGGTGTGATCGCGGCCACCACGCCCAGAGGCTGGCGCATGGAATACATGTCGATGCCCGGTCCGGCGCTGTCGGTGAACTCGCCTTTGAGCATGTGAGGCGCGCCGATGCAAAACTCGATCACCTCCAGCCCACGCTGCACGTCGCCTTTGGCATCGGGCAGGGTTTTGCCGTGTTCGCGGCTCAGCGCCTCGGCCAGTTTGTCCATGTCGCGATTGAGGAGGCCCACAAAGGCCATCATCACCCGAGCCCGTTTCTGAGGGTTTGTGGCCGCCCATGCCGGTTGCACTGTGGCAGCCGCCGCAATGGCCGCGTCCACTTCGGCGGTTGAGGCCAGGGCCACTTGCGCCTGCACTTCACCTGTGGCCGGATTGTAGACATCCGCCGTGCGCCCCGACTGGCCCGCCACCCGCGCCCCATTCAGCCAATGGCCCAACTGTTCCATGTGCTCGCCTCCCTGCGAAACTCTGTTCTTGAGCCCGTTTGAGCACATCAAAGTCCGCGACGGAAGACGCGCGACGGTGTGACGGCCAAGTTTGGACGAAAGTTTCTTGACAGGGCGGTATCGTCGCGCCGACGCTGAGATCACTGAGGGGGTCCATAACCCTAGGGAGAGAACTCAATGCAAGTGCGACAGATACTGAATGCGAAAGTAATGTCAGGCGTTGAAACGGTCAGACCCGACACAACAATTGCAGAAGTTGCGGAATTGCTGGCCAGAAAGAAAATCGGCGCGGTGATCGTGTCCCAGTCCGGCGACACCGCCGATGGGATTGTGTCGGAACGCGACATTGTCCGTGAACTTGGGCGGCGGGGGACCGGGTGTCTCACCGACACGGCGCGGGCGGTGATGACCGCGAACTTGGTGACCTGCGCGCCCAGTGACAGGTCGCACAGCCTCTTTGCCAAAATGACCGAAGGGCGCTTCCGTCACTTGCCGGTCGTTGAGGACGGCAAGATGATCGGCCTAGTGTCTATCGGTGACGTTGTGGCGGCGCAGATGTCCGAGCTGAAGATGGAAAAGAAGGCCTTGGAAAGCATGGTCATGGGCGTCGACGTGGGCGGCTAGTCGCGCAGCGCCTGTCGTAAACTCACGGCCCAGAGGACCATGAACACCAGCGACGCCGCGGTGTTCCAGTTTGCCATGCTCAGCCCCAGGAAGTCCCAGGTGATATCCGTGCAGCGGATCAACGGGGCTTCTAAGATTTGGTCCAGCAGGTCTGAGGTGCTCAGCCCGTCGATGGAACCGGCGGCGCAGGTTTGTGGGCCGTCCCACCAGCCGCGCTCCACCCCCGAGTGAAACGCGCCAAGGCCGGTGCTGATGCCCATGGTCAGGAGGCCCGCACTGGCGACGGCCGCCATGGGCAGTCCGATCAGCAGACCGGCTAAGACCAAGCCAGACGCCGCATGGGGCCACCGTTGCCACAGACACATGGGGCAGGGCGCGAGCCCGCCGAGGTGCTGGAACGCGAAGGCGCCAGCCAGGATGCCCAGCGAGCCCAAGGCGGCCAGGAGCCCCAAGGTCCGCGGCGCTATCATAGGGCGCCCAACACCAGGAAACCGCCGATCAGCAGCGCCACAAACAGGATAAACATCAGGCCCAACCGCTTTTCGATGAAATCACGGATGGGTTCGCCGAATTTCCACAACAGCGCGGCGACGATGAAGAACCGCAAACCGCGGGCCACGATGGAGGCCATGACAAACGGCACCACCGAAAACTGAAGCGTGCCCGACAGGATGGTAAAGAGCTTGTAGGGCAGGGGCGTGATGCCCGCCACAAACACCGCCCAAAAACCCACATCGCTGTCGTAGGTCAGCTTCAACTCGTTGTAGAGGTCCATCTTGCCATAGGCTTCCAGCACCGGCTGACCCACCACGTCAAACAGCGCGTAGCCGATGTAATATCCCAGCAACCCGCCCAAAACCGACGAAATCGTGCAGACGCCCGCGATCAGCCAGGCTTTGCGGGGGGCGGCGATGATCATGGGGATCATCAGAATGTCGGGCGGGATCGGAAAGACTGAGCTTTCCACAAATGACACAATGGCCAATGCCCAGAGCGCGTGGCGGTGTCCGGCCAAGCTCAGGGTCCAATCATACAGTGCGCGTAGCATGGGCGCTCCCTCGTTAACGGGTTTCAGATGGCGGACGGTTTGGCGTGCGTCAATGGCGCGTGAGGTCTCGCCACCGCGGTTGAGCTTTCTGGTCACGGGCGCTATCGCCTTGGCGGGGCAAGGGGATCGGAATGCAATCCTTCGAACAGGTGGTGGATTGGCTGGCGACAGCTTTGGCGGTGCTGGGCGGTGTGGTGCTCTTGGCGGCTGCGGTGGTTGTCTGCGTGTCGGTCACCGGACGGGCTTTGCCGGGGGTGCCGTCCATGGTCGGGGACTTCGAACTGGTGGAAATGGCCGCGGCCATTGCTGTGTTCTCGTTTCTCCCTCGGTGTCAGTTGAGCGCCGGTCAAGTGAGCGTCGACGTGCTGACGGAACAGATGCCCCGCGGCGTCCACGCTGCCTTTGGCCTGCTGGGCCATCTGCTTCTGACCGCTGTGTCCGCCGTCTTGCTGTGGCGCATGTGGCTGGGGTTTGGCGAGAAATTCCCGTTCGGCTCGGAAACCGCGCGGGCTCTGCTGGGGCTCGGCCAACCGCCCTATTTCACTGAAACAACCTATGAATTGCTGATCCCCGTTTGGATAGCCCACGCTGCCTGTCTGCCCGGGGCCATCCTGTTGGTGCCCGCCGGAGCGGTCGCAGTCCTGCGCGCTGGGCGTGCCATGGGCGAGGCCAGGACGTGACCGGTCTGGCTCTGGCGGGGGCGGGCTTCGGGCTGATGCTCATGGCGATCTTCCTGCGGGTGCCCATCGCAGCGGCCATGGGGATCACGGGATTTCTGGGCACTTGGGTGGTGCTCGGCACCCCCAATGCCGTGCTCAGCCAGCTTAAAACCCTGCCCTATGACACGTTTGCCAGCTATTCGCTGGTGATCGTTCCCATGTTCCTTCTCATGGGCAATATCGCGACGCGCTCTGGCCTGTCGGCGACCCTGTTCCAAGCGGCGGCGGATATGGCGGGACATCGGCGCGGTGGCTTGGCCATGGCATCGGTGGCAGCCTGCGCTGGGTTCGGCGCGGTCTGTGGGTCGTCCTTGGCCACGGCGTCCACCATGGGGCAGGTGGCGTTGCCGGAAATGCGCAGGCGCGGCTATTCAGGGTCACTGTCCACAGGCGTTCTGGCGGCTGGGGGCACCTTAGGGATCCTCATTCCGCCCTCGATCATCCTGGTGATCTACGCTGTTCTCACCGAACAGAATATCGTCAAGCTCTTTGCCGCCGCGCTCATCCCCGGCCTCTTGGCGGCGCTTGGCTACGTGATCACGGTGATCGTTTATGTGCAGATCTCCCCCAAAGCAGCGGCGCGGGGACCACGGCAGCCTTGGCATGTGCGTTGGCCATCGCTCCTGCGCACGTGGCCGGTGGTTCTGATTTTTGGCCTCGTCATGGGGGGCATCGTCGGGGATTGGGACTGGACCCGAGAGGGCACCCAAGCGCTCTTCACGCCAACCGAGGGCGCGGCCTTCGGGCTTCTCGCGACATTGCTCCATGGTGTCACGTTGGGTGGATTGGGCGTCAAAGACATTGCCAAGGCCATCGAAGAATCCGCGGTGGCCACGGGGTTTATATTCTTGGTCCTGCTGGGGGCGCAGTTGTTCAACACGTTCCTGGCCTACACCCAAGCGCCGCGGGATCTGGCCGAGATGATCCTGGCCACCGGATGGGCGCCAATGTGGATCATCATAGCCATGCTGGCCACCTATCTGATCCTGGGCTGCGTGATGGACAGCCTGTCCATGATCCTGCTCACGCTCCCGATTTTCTTTCCGATCATCGAAGGTTTGGACACTGGGCTCACCCCGGAACAAACCGCGCTGTGGTTCGGGGTGCTGACGCTCATTGTGGTGGAGGTGGGGTTGATTACCCCGCCGGTGGGGCTCAACCTCTTCATCGTCAATCGCTTGGCTAAGGATGTGCCAATCACACAGACCTACAGGGGCGTGGCTCCGTTTGTGCTGTCTGACCTGATCCGCGTGGGCCTTATCTTGGCCCTGCCCATGATAGCTGTCTGGTTGCCAGGTTTGATCGGCTGATCTTGGTTGACGCTGCTTTGAGCGCATCGTAACAGCATCGCCGTTGCCCGAGTGGCGGAATGGTAGACGCAGGGGATTCAAAATCCCCCGCCGCAAGGCGTGCCGGTTCGAGTCCGGCCTCGGGTACCACTGAGATTGCAAGGTGTGAGCGGGCATTCGTGCCACTTCCCCTTCTTTCTCAGGGCCATCGGGGGCCACGATTTTCTACACACAGCGCCTTCAATGCTTCGGGTGGTTCGAACAGAGCCTGTGCGGTCCAAATCGAGACCCCGCTTGCAGAACCAGGCCGCTCCACAGATCACATCAGAGCCAGTGCAGCCCGGCCAGTGTGACCACCGCGATGAAGAGCGTTTGGCCCACCAAAACTGCGATCGCTGCACCGCCCACGTCCAAGACATCCTTCAGGGATGTCTTGATCCCAACCGCCGCAATGGCTGCCAAAAGCGCCCAGCGAGATGCTTCGGTGGCCGCTTCGGTGACCACGGCCGGGATCAGGCCCGCGGAGTTCAGGCCCAGGAGCACAAAGAACGCCACCACGAACAACGGCACGAGGGGAGGGCGCTCGCCATCTTCCACCGCGGCACCGGCCACCCGGCGCACCACAATGGCCGCCACAATGATCACGGGGGCCAGCATCGCCACGCGCAGGAGCTTCACCACTGTGGCGATCTCCCCGGTTTCCTCGGAAATCGAAAATCCTGCGCCCACCACTTGGGCCACGTCGTGGATGGTGGCCCCCAGGAACACGCCCGCCACCTGCGTGGACAAGCCGATCTGTTCGGCCAGTATCGGATAGGCGATCATGGCGACGGTGGACAGGATCGTGACGCCCACCACGGTGAAGACCAAGCGTTCCTCGCTGCGTTCATCTTTGGGCAAAACCGCTGCGATGGCCATTGCGGCGGAGGCCCCACAAATGGCGACAGAGCCCGCGGACATGAAGCCGAACTTGTCCTTGAATCCAAACAGGCGCGCCAGTCCCATGCCAAAGGCGATGGTGGCCAGGACCACGGCGACCACCATTACCAGGGTTTCCCAGCCGAGTGACAGTGCCATATCCGCGCTGATCCGAACGCCCAACAGGGCCACGCCAATGCGCAGGACGCTCTTGGACGCAAACGCTATCCCAGGCTGCGGCTTTTCCTCTTCGTTCAGGAAATGCAGCGCGATGCCGAACAAAAGCGCCATGAGCATCGCCGGCGCGCCATAGTGATCCGACACAAATCGCGCTGCCAGGGCGATGATGGCCACGATCAACAGGCCGGAGCCCAAGGGCCGCGCCGCCGCGATCTGACGCTCTATCCATTCCATCGGCCACGGTTCCCAAGCCAAATCCAATGCCATGGGGCTAGACCAGAGGGTGCGCGCGCTCAATCCACTTCGATGAGTCCAACGGGGGAACGTTAGAATTTCCTTGCAAACAATTGAACAACGGTTTAAGTGTTGTGCATGGAAGCGAGTGAACTCCATATCGACCAAACTAAGGAACTGGCGGATACCTTTGGCCTGCTGGCAGATGCCACGCGCCTGTCCATCGTGATGGCTTGCATGGATCATGAACGGTCCGCAGGGCAGATCGCGGAACAGACCGGGTCATCGGCGTCGTTGGTGAGCCACCACCTGCGCCTGCTGCGCTCAGCGCGGATCCTGCGGTCCGAACGGCGCGGTAAGCAGGTGTTCTACACCATGGCCGATGCCTGCGTGCACAGTGTCCTAAAGATCATGATCGAACATTTGTTCACTCACAGCCACGAAGACAGTGACCCAAGCTAGACGGAGATCAAAATGCCCGAAGTGACCCAACAAGTCTGCGCCTGCGACAGCTGCGTTTGCATCGTCAACATCGATGACGCGGTGAAGAAAGACGACCGCAACTATTGCAGCACCGCCTGCGCCAACGGCCACCCTGATGGGGCTGGATGTGGGCATACCGGCTGCAATTGCGACAGCTGAGTTTGAACGGCGGCGACACCCGCAAACCACTCAGAGCCGTGGGAGGCCACCGCCCCCCAGGCTCATCCCCGCAACGCTGAGGCGCGACGCCGCGCTACGGTCAGCACGCCCAACCCGCCCATCAAGAGGAGCGCACTTGTGGGCACTGGAACCGGCGCAGGCCCACCATACTGCAAATGGTCCACTTCCATGTTGTTGATGCTGTTCGGATTATAAATCCTGAAACTGGAAATGCCGGTGGCGTTCTCCATTCCCAGGAAATGGTCCTCACCCGTGGTGTCCCCGAACCTGCCGTCCGCAGCAAACCCTTCGATGATTCCCAGCGAGTCGCCGTTTTCGTCAAACGCTTCGAACTCGGATTTCCGCCCCGGGCTGCCGTCGGTGAATACGATACCCACATGGGTGGGCAGGAACCCCAGCACCAGCGCGTCGAAGGTGAAGGTGAACCCAGCCGGACCCGTGACCACGTTCGGCGAGCCGCCCAAGGACCGTCCACCGCTGCCCCCGTCGTTGGGGTTGCCGTCATCGCCATCGACCGAGTCGGTGTTTCCGCCTGGACCACCGACCGCCAAGGTCGTCCCAGGGGTGTTGGACACGCCCGTCACACCGGGTGTGTTGAACAGGCCGTCCTCGAAATCTTCAAGGAAGAAATAGCCGAGGGTCAAACCGTTGAACGGGCTGTCCGCAAAGCTTTTGTATGCCGAGGGACCGTAGGGAACCGGCGCGGCGTGAACCGCCCCCGCCACCATCAAACTTCCCAAAGAAATCAGCATATGCTTCAACATCACGGGTCTCCATCTGTGATAGACGTTTACCCTTGGTTAGCATAATTTGTCTGGTTTCACAGTAGGCTATTCCTGCCCGCGAGGGCAGTAGGCTGCGGGTGCCAGGTTACCCCTCCAATGGGCGTGAGCGACCAAACCTGGACATCACACTCAATCCCCCAAGGGATCCGATCAACATGAGCACAGGGGCGGGCAGGGGAACGGCCACAGCCGAAAAGGTACCAGTGAATGGGCCACTCGTACCTCCGGGATCCCAATCAAAAAATCCAAGATCGGTCGAAAGTCTGTCAGGATTCCAAAACCTAATGCTTGGCGATGTTGGGACAGCCTTTTGGTAAGTTGAAAAACCGGAAACACAGTTTTGTTTTCATGTGTATGACAATTTGTATGTGAGCGGTCTATTGCCGACCAAGACCATCGGAATGCCATGAAATGCGACCTGGCTGAATTGTGAACAGCAAACATGCTGGACCCATAAACCGGCACGGGCGACCCATCACC